>JANYIU010000175.1 GCA_025361955.1 Holophagaceae bacterium | reverse complement strand
CCGCTTGCAGCCAGGTATCGGCCGGAAAGCCTCTCGTCTTGATTTGGAATACCCAGGGGGGCCAGGACTTTCATTCAAAGTCACTCCGGCGGGAAAATTGTGAATAATCATTTCTGTAATTATAATGTTTAATAATAATTAAATATTACACAATTTAATCCACATCATTACTTCAATTGAACGTTTTTTATAAATATATGTTATATATTTAATACACGTTTGTTTATAAATCAAGATTTATTTATCCAAATAGCGACAGTTAGCGATTGGTACCATTCTGGCTTGATTCGCATCGACCTATCTAAAAGGAGAAAATCATGTTGAAGGCCTTAGCGGCCCTGGCACTTTGCCTGGCCCTTCCCCTGTGTGCCAGTGAACGGGCGCCTAGCAAGCCCATAAATATCAATTCGGCCAGCGTCACGGAGCTTATGCAGCTTCCAAAGGTGGGCCAGAAGACCGCTGAAAGGATCGTGGCGTTCAGAAAGCAGCATGGAAATTTCAAGCGAATTGAAGAAATGATGAATGTTAAAGGCATCGGTGAAAAATCTTTTGCCAAGCTTAGGCCCTTTCTATCCTTGGGCCCTGGCGGCGTTCCCAGCAACCCTTGATGTTTCAATCATGTCTTTTCAAAAACTCTTTCGATCTATTTTCGTGAAAAGGCGTTTCCGAGGGTACTCAACCGTGGAAACGGCCATCGCCATGGCCATCATGGGCATTCTTTCGGCCGCGGGACTTGCCACGGTTGATTTTGGCAGCCAGGACCTCACGGTCGTAGGACAGGAGTTCCAGGCAAGCCTGCACGAGGCCTTCCATTTGGCCTGGGCCCAGGGAAAGGATGTGGTCGTGACCCTCGGCGACCCCAAAACGCCAGGGATCATCCCCGTCAGGCTCCCCCCTAAGGTCAAATGGGGCAAACCCGCGTTCATCCCGACCCCCCCGGGAATGGACGCACCCAAGGTGGCAGGCACGACGGGCAGCGCCCATCCCCGCATCACTGTCACTCCCCGGCATACTGCCACTGCCTCGGCCTGGTTCGTGAACGATGGCCGGGAAGCCATCTGCATGCGGGTCTCCGGCCACGGTCACATCCAGGTCCTGCGCTGGCGACGGAGCACGAAGAAATGGAGTCTGTACTGATATGAGAATTGCGGACCTATCCCCGGAACAGCGCCCCCGGGAACGACTCCTGGCCGGCCATGGGGAGGAATTGAGTGAAGCGGATCTGCTGGCCCTCCTCTGGGGTTCGGGCCAGCGTGGCCGCAGTGCCATAGAACTTGCCCAGGAGGTCCTCAGCCGCTGCGGGGGGCTCTCGGGCATCATGGCCCAGGGACTGCAGGAGTGGATCGCCGTGCCCGGCATCGGACCGGCCCGAGCTTGCCAGCTCTGGGCCTCTCAGGAACTCTGCCGGCGCTCCCAGCGGGGCCCGGCTAGGCCCCGCATCACCTCTCCCCGCAGCGCGGGCTCGTACCTCCTTTCCCGCTGCCAGGGCTGGATGGAAGAACGCTTCGGACTACTCGCCCTGAACGCGAAAGGAGACTTGCTGGCAGAGCGCATTCTCAGCCAGGGCACCGCCACCGGTACCTTGATCTCGCCCAGGGAATTCTTCCGCGAAGCCCTGCGTTTCGGCGCCACCACGGCCCTCGCCTTCCACAACCACCCCTCCGGGGATCCCTCCCCCAGCCGCGAAGATATCCAGCTCACGCGGCGCTTGCGAGCCGCCGGTGAATCCCTGGGTGTACCCCTGGCGGATCACGTGATCCTGGGTCGCGAGAACTACCACAGCTTCCGGGCCACCGAGGAATGGGACAAGGCCTGAGCGCAAGAACCAAAAAAGACAATCTGGTAAACCGCATTTTTCAGCCAAAAGTAAAGCATTCAGACACCCTTCGTCAGTGGGTCTCGGAAATCGGCACAAGATATTCCGAGAAGAGCCCCAAGGACCGTCGACCCAGCAACAGGAGCCATGCCCGGCAAGGCCGAGCGCATACGTGCCGCCGGGCAGCGGCCTTGGGGGTGATTCATTTCCTATTGGAATGCCGGTCAGGACTTCCCTGCTGCGGCTTCCAGCGCCTGCCGAAGGTCCTCGATGAGGTCCGCTGGATCCTCAAGGCCCACCGACAAACGGATCAAGCCGTCGCGGATGCCCACGCGCTCGCGGAGCTCCGGCGGCATGGAGGCGTGGCTCATGGTGGCTGGCTGGTTGACCAGGCTTTCCACACCCCCAAGGCTTTCCGCAAGGGTGAACCACTGCAGGGACCGCAGCAGGCGATTGATGGCCGAGCGCGTCGGCTGCTTCAGCTCGAAGCTGAGCACCGCACCGAAGCCGAGCTGCTGCCGCTTCGCCAGCTCATGCTGAGGATGGGAAGGGAGCCCGGGGTAGTTCACGAGCGCCACACCGGGGTGACTGGCCAGGAATTCGGCCAAGGCCTGGGCATTGCTCTCATGCGCCCGCATGCGCAGGTGCAGGGTCTTGATGCCGCGCAGCACCAGGAAGCAATCGTGGGGGCTTTGGCTGGTCCCCAGGGTCTTGTTGAGCGCCGCCAGCCGGGTAGCCAAGTCGGGTCTTCCCTTCGCGGCCACCACCGCCCCGCCAATGACGTCGCTATGTCCGTTCAAATACTTGCTGGTGCTGTGCACCACTAAATCAGCACCCCAGGCAAAGGGGCGCTGCAGGATTGGGGAAAGGAAGGAGTTGTCCACCACCAGCAGGGCATCGATGGCCTTGGAGATCCTGGACAAGGCGGAAAGATCCGAAAGGCGCAGGAGCGGATTGGAAGGCGTCTCGGCCCAGATCATCCGGGTTGTGGGTCTGAGGGCTTTTTCCACCGCCTCCAGATCCGCCATGTCCAGGTAGGTGACCTCGAGGCCATAGGCACGCTTGGCGTGCTCCAGGGTCCGGTAGGTCCCGCCGTAGCAGTCCATGGGGCAGAGCAGATGGCTCCCAGAATCCAGGAGGTTCAAGGCCACCAGGACCGCGCTCATGCCGGAACTGGTGCAGGCGGCACTGTCGCCACCCTCCAGCAGGGCGATGGCCTCTTCCAAACAGGCGCGGGTGGGGTTGCTGGTGCGGGTGTATTCGAAGCCAGCGCTGGTCGCCACATCCAGGTAGGCGAAGGTGCTGGTCTGATAGACCGGCGGCGTCACGGCGCCATAGGCCGGATCCGGAGCGGCGCCCGCATGAATGCACTGGGTGCCGAGGCCCGCCGTCACTAGCCCGCCCTCTCGGTGGGACCAGCCCATCCCCGACTGAGTGCCGGGGGGCACGACCGTCATGGAGCTGGCCGGTTTGTTACCCCTTGAGCCTGTCTTGGTCATGGCGTTCTCCTGGCTTCCTTAGCGCTATTCCGTTGCCGCGACGGTGTTCACGGGCCTGACCAGCTTGGCCAGGTTCTCGTGGGCGGCGTAGCGGTTGATCACCTCACGCTGGGCGGCGGCGAGCAGGTGCTTGAGGTGCTCGGGGTCGGCCTGGGCGATGAGGGCGAAGTCGTGGACTTCCTGCACCGAGCAGGAACAAAGCGTGGTGAAGGCCGTGAGCTCGCCCGCGATCTTGCACATATTGGGAATCATGCGCAGCAGGTCCTGCGAGGCCGTGAAGGTCGTGGTGAGGGCTCCCGCCTGGAGCGAACCGTGGACCGCGCCCGCGGCACCGCCCTCGGACGGCATCTCGGCCACCAGGGGTACTGTGTGCCTGATGTTCTGCTTCCCCTGGCTGGACCATTCGTCGGCGAACTCGCCCAGGTTGGACGAGGGCGTGATCGGATAGCTGGCGATCACTTCGTTGCTCCGGTGGGCGACGGAAGCCGCCGCCTCGTTGCCGTCCATGGTGATCATGGGGCTTTGGGTCAAGGAAGAACTCCTTTTCAGTTCGCAGGTATCGTCACGGGAAGCTCTAGCGTACTCGCCTCCCGTGACGATGGCTCCGGCGGCTTCCTACTCTGCCTGCAAGGCCTGAAGGATATCCTCCTTCAGATCCTCGACGTTCTCAATGCCGACGGAGAAGCGGACGAGCCGGTCGCTGATGCCCAGGCGGTTGAGCACCTCCACGGGGATGGAGGCATGGGTCGTCTTGGCGGGACAGCAGATAAGGCTCTCCACACCGCCCAGGCTGATGGCCAGCGTAATGATCTGCAGGCGATTCAGGAAGCTGTCCGCCAGCGCCGCATCGGCCAGTTCGAAGGAGATCATTCCGCCGAAGCCGCGAGCCTGCTTTTTCGCGATTTCATGCTGAGGATGGCTCTGCAGTCCCGGATAGTAGACCTTCTTGATCTCAGGCAGGGTGCAGAGCCACTCAGCCAGGGCGCGGGCATTCTGCTCGTGCTTTTCCATCCGGACGCTGAGGGTCTTGATGCCGCGCATCAACAGCCAGCAGTCCTGCGGACCCAGGATGCCCCCCATGGCCTTCTGCATGAAATGGACCTGTTCGCCGAGTTCCTCGGTGGCGGTGACCACGAGCCCCGCCACGACATCGCTATGGCCGCCCAGGTATTTGGTAGCGCTGTGAACCACGATGTCCGCCCCCAGCAGCAGCGGGTTCTGCCAATAAGGACTCATGAAGGTGTTGTCCACGATCATCTTCAAGTTCTTCTTCTTGCAGAGGGCTGCGATCGCGCGGAGGTCAGCCACTTCCATCAGCGGGTTCGTCGGCGTCTCCACGAAGACAGCCTTCGTGTTCGGTTTTATGGCCGCTTCGATGGCCCCGAGATCCGTGGTGTCGACGAAGGTCGCTGCGATGCCCATGCGGTTCAATACTTGGGTCAACAGTCGGTAGGTGCCTCCGTAAACCACGTTGGAGACCACCACGTGATCGCCGCTGTCGTGCAGCATGAAGACCGCGGCAATGGCCGCCAGGCCTGAGCCGAAGGCGCTGGCCCGCGCGCCGTGTTCGATGGCTGCGAAGGCCTTCTCCAGTGCGTTCCGGGTGGGATTGCCGGCCCGGGAATACTCATAGCCCTTGGTGTTCCCCTGCGCGTCCTGCAGGAAGGTCGAGACCTGGTAGATCGGGATGCTGAGGGCGCCGAACTGGCCGTCGATCTCATTGCCGGTATGCAGCACCAGGGTGTCGTTGTTTTGAGTGGCTTTCATGGGTCATAACCTCCTCTGCGGTGGCGGTTTGCCCCACCGGATCTTCCGCATGCGGATGCGTGGCACTCACGGCCGCTTCGGTATTTAGTTGCCTAGGCCCATCCCCGCGAGTGCGGGAGTGGCTTCACTCCTTGAGTCTGGCGATCAGGGCTGCGGAAGGGGGATCCAGACTGATCCACTCTCCGTCGTTCACGAGGATGAAGGGGATGCCGACGGTATTGTTCTGTCTGACCCCCTCGAATTCCGGGCGGGAATCCCGGTATTTCAGGAACATCTTCAGCTTCCCGAGGCTGTCCTGAATGTCGATATACGAGTACCGGATCTGGTTCGCTTCCAGGAGTTCCTTCATGACGATGCAATCGGGGCACTGCTGGCTGCCAAAGACAAAGATCTTCTTCATGTGCGCTCTTTCCATTTTGAATACGCCCTAGTGTTTGACGCCGAGGTAGGCTTTCCGGACCAGTGGATTCTCGAGGAGCTCTTTCCCTGAGCCGGAGACCAGCACGCGGCCCGTTTCCAGCACGAAGGCGTCGTCCGCCATGTCGAGGGCCTGGAAGGCATTCTGTTCGGCCAAGAGGACGGTCACGCCCTCCGCGTTGATCTCCCGGATGGTCTTGAACATGAACTGCACCATGAGGGGGGCGAGGCCGAGCGAGGGCTCATCCAGGAGGAGGAGCTTGGGCCGGGACATGAGGCCGCGGGCGATGGCGACCATCTGCTGCTCGCCTCCGGAGAGGGTGCCTGCGTATTGCTTGATCCGCTCCCGCATGATGGGGAATAGGTCGTACATCCGCTCCAGGTCCGCCGCGATGCCCGCCTTGTCCTTGCGGAGGTAGGCGCCCATGAGCAGGTTCTCCCGCACCGTCAGATTGGCGTACAGCCGCCGCCGCTCGGGGACCAGGCAGATGCCGCGTCCAAGGATCTTATAGGCCTCCTTGGGAAGGGCGGTGCCCTCGAAGAGAATCTCGCCGCCCGCCGGGCTCAGCAGGCCTGCCAGAGTCATCATCAGGGTCGTCTTGCCAGCGCCGTTGGCGCCGACCACGGCCACGACGCGGCCGGTTTCCACCTCGAGGCTGATGCCGTGCAAGGCGTGAATCTGCCCGTATTTCACGTTGAGATTACGGATGCTCAGCACGCTTGTACCCCTCTCCGAGATAGGCCCTGAGGACTTCCGGATCCGATTGAATCTCCTCCGCCGAACCCTCCGCCAGTTTCACGCCGAAATTCATGACATAGATCTTCTCACAGAGCGACATGACCACGTCCATGTGGTGCTCGATCAGGAGCGTGGTGAGTCGGAACCGCTCATGGAGGATCCGAATCAGTTTCGCCAGTTCGAGCGACTCCTCAGGATTCATCCCTGCGGCAGGCTCGTCCAGCAAGAGGAGCTTGGGTTTGAGGGCCAGGGCTCGGGCGATCTCGAGCTTCCGCTGGTAACCGTAGGGCATGGAGTTGGCCCTCACCGAGGCCCGGTCTTCCAGGCCCACCGCGGCCAGGTATTCCATGGCTTGTTCCTGGATCGCCTTCTCTCGCTTCCGGACGTTCCCTAGGCGCAGGCAGGCCGCCCCCAGCAGGTAGGTCTCGTGGCAGTCCACAGCGATGCAGACGTTGTCGAGCACGCTCAGGTTCTTGAAGAGCCGGATGTTCTGGAAGGTCCGCGCGATCCCGATGCGGACGATCTGGTCGGGCCGCTTGCCGTTGATGATCTGATCGTTATAGATGATGGAGCCTTCTGTCACTCCGTAGACCCCGGTGATGAGGTTGAAGGCCGTCGTCTTGCCGGCGCCATTGGGCCCGATGAGGCCCATGATCTGCCCTTCGCGGATGTGAAAGGTGAGGTCCTTGCACGCTGTGATTCCGCCGAAGCGCTTGGTGACGCCCCGAAGTTCCAGGACTTCTGTGGGTTTACCCGCCATGGCCAGGCTGTTCATGACCGGGCCCCCTTCCTGAACCTGGCGAAGAAGTCCCGGATGCCGCTAAGCGAGATTTCCCGATAACCGAGCAGGCCCTGGGGACGGAAGATCATGATGAGCACCAGGAGCAGCCCGTAGGCGACCAGACGCCAAATGTTCGCGACTCTTAGCAATTCGGGCACCCCGATGAAGATCAAGGCCGCCATGACCGGGCCGCTGATGCTGCCCATGCCCCCGGCCACGACGGCGGCCGTCAGCTGAGTCGACATGTAGGCCGTGAACATCGAAGGCTGGATGAAGCAGAAGTAGTGGGCGAAGAGGCCGCCCGCAATCCCCCCGCAGGCGGCGCTGAAGATGAGCGAACGCAAGCGCCCGATGAAGATGTTGACGCCCATCATCTCCGCTGCGACGAAGTCCTCGCGGATGGCGATGGCCGCGCGCCCATGCCTCGAGTGGACGAAATTCCAGGCGACCCAGATGACCAGGGCGGCGATCACGATGATGACGGGCAGGGTCGTGTAATTCGTGATACCCGGCAGCCCGCGTGCCCCTTGCGTGATTGAGAGGTTCTCCAGGAGCACCCGAGTGGCCTCGCCGAAACCCAGGGTCGCTATGGCGAAATAGTCCGTGCGGAGCTTCGCCTTCAGCGTGGGGTAGCCGATCAGGAAGCCCACCAGGCCGCTCATGACCCCTGCCGCCGCGAGGGCGAGGTAGAAGTTCACCCCGTAGAAATAGGTGAGGATCGCCGCTGTGTAGGCGCCAATGGCGAAGAAGGCCGCGTGGCCCAGGGAAAAGAGGCCCGTGAACCCGGTAAAGACCGCCAACCCGACCGTGGCGATGACATAGATCAGGCCTAGCGAAAGGATGCCGGAAAGGTATTGGGTCATGGCTTCCTACACCTTTTCTTCCAGGAATCGGCCGAACAGTCCCGTCGGCATCACCATCAAGAGCAGCACGAGGAGTGAGAAGCTGAACACGTCGCGGACCACCGAGGAGACATAGGCGGATACGAAGGTCTCGAGGACGCCCAGGAGAACTCCGCCGACGACCGCGCCGGGGAGGCTGCCCAGCCCGCCAATGACTGCGGCGATATAGGCCTTGTTGGTGATCCAGCCCATGGTGGGATAGACGATGTACTTCATCCCCAGGAACATGCCGGAGATTCCCGCCAAGGCCCCGGCGAGCCCGAAGACCAGACCGATGAGGGCCGCGATGTTCACCCCATTGAGCGAACACACCTCGATGTCATAGGATGCGGCGCGGATCGCGATCCCGGTCCGGCTCTTCTGGAGGAACAGATTGAGCCCGTAGATGGCCACGAAGGAGAACACCATGGCGAAGACGTCCAGCACGCCGATCGAGATGCCCCTGAATTCGAGGTTGCTCTTCGCGAACAGCTCGGGGAAGTTGTAGAACCGGGCGCCGATGGTGGCGTAGACGAGGTTCTCCAGAAAGATGGACGTGCCCATGGCACTGATCATGAAGAACAGAGAGGACGCCTTCCGCTTCCGCAGCGGGGCGTAGGCGAGTCGCTCGTTGAGCCAGCAGAGTAGACCCGAGCCCACGATCGACACTGCGATGGCCAGCCCAATGGGCATGCCCATCCGCACCATGGCGTAATAACCGATGTAAGCCCCCAGCATGATGATGGAGCCGTAGGCGAAATTGCTGAAATTCAGGATGCTGAAGACGAGCGAATAGCCCACCGCCATCAGTGCGTAGATCCCGCCGATCGCCAAGCCGGTTAGCAAGGTCTGGGTGAACAAGGGTCCCCCTCTCACGTGACTGTGATCTCACAGGTCAAGAATGGGCGGCGGCGACCCACACGCCGCCGCCCCTGATGCGCTTACTGTGTGACGTACTTCATCTTGAAGACGATCTTGCCGTCCTTCACCTGCTGGATGACCGCGGGCTTGTTGAGCGGATTGTGCGTGGCTGGATCGATCGACAGTTTCCCGGAGAGCACCGGCAGGTCCTTCGTCAGCTCAAGCTGAGCAGCGATCTTCGCTGAATCGGTCCCGTTGGTTTTCTGGATCGCATCGATGATCGCGTAGAGGGCATCGATCGCCATGATGGGATTCGGCATGACCGGGTCAACGCCAAACTTGGCCTTGTAATCCTTCACGAAACTCTGGATGTCGGGGTCTTCGAGGCTTGCGATATTCACGAAATAGGCGCCCTCGACAGCTGGACCAGCAAGGGGGATCAGGTCAGGACTGGCCCAGCCATCCCCGCCCATGAACACGGGTTTCATACCCAGATCGGCCGACTGCTTGATGATCAGCGAGGCCTCCTTCTGCTGGGTGGGAATGAAGAGGATGTCAGGCTTCGATCCCTTGATCTTGCCCAGGATCGCGCGGAAGTCCAGTTCGCCGGAGCGGAAGGCCTCGTTGCCCACCAACTTGCCGCCCTGCTTCTCGAACTCGGCGGTGAAGTACTTACCGAGGAAGGAGGAATAGTCGGAACCCACGTCATAGATGACGGCCGCGGTCTTCAGTTTCAGGTCCTTGGCGGCGAACTGAGCGGCCACGGTGCCCTGGAAGGGATCAATGAAGCAGGTGCGGAAGGCATACTTGCGCACCTGCCCGGTCTTGTCATCCACGGTGACCTTGGGATTGGTGGCCGTGGTCGCGATGAAGGGCACCTTGGCCGCCTCGGTCACGGAAGACATGGCGATGGACACGCCGCTCTGCCCTGGGCCGATGATCGCGCAGACGCCATCACTGATCAGGCGCTTCGCCACGTTCACGCCCTCCGTGGCATCGCCACGAGTGTCATAGGCGGTCAGTGTAATTTTTTTTCCGAGGACGCCGCCCTTCTCGTTGATCTTGGCGATCTCCATCTCGAGGGCGTTCTTCTCCGGCGTTCCCCAGATGGAGTTGTCGCCGGTCAGGGCGACGGCCTGGCCGAGCTTGATGACGTCCGCCTCCTTCTTGCAGCCCACCAGCGCCACAGACAGTGCCACGGCCAACGGGATCATGGTTCTGTACTTAAAGGTCATGCGTGCACCTCCTGAATCAATGAAGCGCCATGGTAGCGCCGGGGGGTTCCAAAGACGGCTGCATCTGCGCGGAGATGGGCCTGTTAATCACTGGGCTGTCTGCAGAGTGCCAGAGCTCAGCCGCTCTCGCTTGTGCTTATATTTGGAGCGCCCATATCGGTTGGATATGGACTCGGCTTTGGCCGTTTTCACCCGTTTCCACGCGGATCGTTTTGGGACAGACGTTCGCTGGTTTGCATAGAGCACGATACATGCCATGAAATTGCATTGGG
>JANYIU010000248.1 GCA_025361955.1 Holophagaceae bacterium | reverse complement strand
CGCGGAAGATGGGGCTGAAACGACTCAGCTCCGCGAAGCCTCCGCACTGCTCCGGGAAGCCCGGCCCACGGCTGTGAACCTGGCTTGGGCCCTGGAACGGATGGACCGGATACTCCTCGGCGGCGGGGAGAAAAGGGAGTTGGTGCGCGAGGCGGAGGCCATCTTCGAGGAAGACGTCGCATTTTGCGAGGCCATGGCTCGCCATGGTCTGGGGCTGTTCGGATCCGGCGAGGCGGTGCTCACGCACTGCAATACGGGCGGGCTTGCCACTGCCGGGATCGGTACGGCTCTGGGGGTCATCCGCCGGGGCTTCGAGCAGGGCTTGGTGCGCCATGTGTTCGTGGACGAGACGCGGCCGCTCCTGCAGGGAGCCAGGCTCACGGCCTGGGAACTGGGGCGGCTGAACATTCCCTACACCCTCATTACCGACGGGATGGCCGCCCTGCTGCTGAGGGATGGCCTGGTGCAGCGAGTGCTGGTGGGCGCCGACCGCATCGCCGCCAATGGCGATTTCGCTAACAAGGTGGGAACCTATGGACTGGCCGTGCAGGCCCGCTATCACGGCGTGCCGTTCCATCCTGTGGCGCCCTATTCCACGGTGGACCTGAGGTGTCCTGACGGTGCAGCCATTCCGATCGAGTTGCGCAATGCGAGTGAAGTCCGTGGCTTCGGAAAGCTTCGCTGGGCGCCCCGAACCGCCGCAGTGTTCAATCCTTCCTTCGACGTGACACCCGCGAAGCTGGTGACCAGCCTCGTCCTGGACTGCGGCATCCTGGGTCCGGAACAACTGCTATCCGGGCCATTCGGGAGGCGGTAAATTCAGGTGCCGGTCAGCAGGTCCCGGAACCACCTCATTGGACCCTCGTATTGGACGGTTCCTTCATCGCGCACTAAACACCAACACCCGCGGTCAAAGGCATAGGGCGCATGGCTCGAGCCCTCTTCAAGATGGACCCAATCGCCGCAGGTAAGGCAGCGATCCGCATGCTCCAGTTCGCCTTCAAGAACCAGGAGGCTTTCTGTGCCCCGATGGACATGGATGGGTAACGTGTATTTCGGGGGCATGTAGACCAAGGAAAGGCTCGGGCCGCCGCGCTCAGCATATAAAAGAACCCGTCGAACCCCCCCGGTCAAACGGCGCCACTTCCAGTCCTGGATAGGCGGAAGCTGCGCAAGGACTGCTTCTGGGAGGTAGGGTTCCGATGGCGGCGCGGATCCACGCATCATGGCGGCATGGGTCTGGGCCATCAGGCGCAGAGGTAGATCCGCCATGGCGGCAAGCAGCGGCTGGACAGATGCAGGAATTGGGGTTGCGGGTAACCGGCGAACATTCCTGGGTTCATGCAGTCGGCCCATGGCGTTGGTCAGAGCGGCCTGGGCGATGGGAAGGTAATCGATGGGCTCATGGGGCTCAAACCGCTGGAAGATCAACCGCAGTGATTTCAGATCGGAGAGCAGTTCGTGGCAGCCAGGACAGAGCCTGAGATGAATTCCCGTGCGAAACCGGACGTTCCAGGGGATGGTGCGCTCACGGTACTCGGTCAATAGTGAAGCCACTTCCCGGCATGTGAACGGTTCGCTCATCACCGGCCTCCCGGTGTGAAGGTCGCAAGCAGGCCCCGGAGACCCAGGCGAGCGCGATGCAGGCGCTGCCGAACTAGGCCACGACTGATGCCAAGTTTCGCAGCGACCTCATCCGTATCCATGCCTTCCAGGTCTCTCATAATGAACACCGCCCTCTGTTCGTCGGATAGCCGGTTAAGGCCTTCCTCTACCCTTTCCCGAAACTGGTCTTGTTCTACCTTGTCGAGCGCCGTTGCCTCCTGCACCCAATCATGGAGGCCGTCTTTGCTCATCAGATGCCCCTCGGGCGAAAAATGAGGCATGAAATCTTCGAGGGTGTCTTCCCGCCGCCGGATTCGCGACCGACGCAACATCAGCGCCTCGTTCAGACAGACCCGATAGGCCCAGGTGGAGAACTTGCTCTTGCCCTGGAAACGATGCAGCTCGGTATGCAGGCTGAGCAGGGCCTCCTGCAGTGCATCCTGGGTGTCAAGGGGATCCTGGAGGATGCGGTGGATGCCTGCGGTGAAGAGCCCGAGATAGGGCTTCACCAGATCGGAGAAGGCTTCGCCATCCCCATTGAGGGCTTTTGTGATCAGTTCGGATTCTTCGGCTTGGTTCATGCAATCCATAGACTAAGCCATCCTCTGGAATAAATCACGCCATCAGAATATTGAGGATGATAAAAGGGGCCGTCCGAGCCCTTCAATTGCTTGGACAGCCACCTTGACCCGCGTCATTCTTGTCTGCAACATGAGCTCAACGCCGGCCAATCCCCTAAGTCCCGGCTCCCCACCCGGGGGGGCTCAGGCGTCTCCGAGTGGGTCAAATCCCGCGAAGCCCGGCACGCTCAATGTGAATCCTTACAAGCCCGGCACCCCGTCGCTCAATCAGGGCAGTCAGGGCCGCGGGCAGGGGGGCGATGTGTTAGCGGAACTGGTGCACAGCCAGAGGCAGATCTCCCAGCAGAACCAGGAACTGACCGATCTCCGCATCCGCCTGAGCCGCCGATCCCACCAGATGTCCGTCCTGCAGCACGTGGCCGAGATCCTGGCTGCCACTCCCAAGGTCCTCCAGGTGGCCAGCGTGCTGCAGGATGTGTTCGTCCAGGAATTCAACGCCAAGACCTGTGTGGTCTGGATCCTGGATGACGGAGGGGCAGGCTATCAGCCGAAGGTAGGGCACGGGATGCCCCGCAGTGTCTGGAGCAAGCTCCAGTTGCCGGCTCCCAATCCGTTCCCCAATGCCCCGACGGTCCTGTTCCAGCACCAGTGGCTGGATGCCTCTACCCTGCGGGGTCCCTTGGAAGTCCTGAAGGGCGTCGGCGATTCGGGGGCCTTCTTCGTTCCCTTCGAACACCAGCTCCTGCTGATGGGATTCGCGATCATGGCCCTGGATTCCAGCCATCACATGGAGGAGGACCAGGAGATCCTGACGGTTCTCCAAAGACAGGTGGCGGTGTCCATTTATAACGCCTGGCTGTTCCGGGATCTGGGCGAGCAGCGGGATGCGCTGCGGCTAAAGACCGGCGAGCTGGAGATGGCCAACGCCGCGTTGATGGAGGCGGATCGCTTCAAGAGCGAGTTTCTGGCCCTCACGAGTCATGAACTCAGGACTCCCCTCACGGGCATCCTGGGGTTCACGCGGCTGGTGATGGACGGACTCTATGAAGACGAGGACGAGATGCACCGGATGCTGGCGGACAGTTACGCGTCCGGCCTGCATCTGCTGGATCTCCTGAACGATATTCTGGATCTAGCGAAGATTGAGGCTGGCCGCATGCAGATGCACCTCGAACCCTGGAGCCTACATGTGCTGATAGAGGAGATCAAACCTATCGCCCTGGCCTATCCCAGAAAGCCAGGAACCGATTTGATCTGGCCCGAAGGTCTCGCCGAACTGCCGGAGGTGCTGGTGGATCCAGGCCGGCTGCGCCAGGTAATGCTGAACCTGCTTTCCAACGCCATCAAGTTCACCAAAGAGGGCAGCGTCCAGGTGAACGTGGAGCGAGGCTTTGGTCAGATGACCATCCAGGTGATCGACACCGGGATTGGCGTGGCTCTCGATGCCCAGTCCCGGCTCTTTCAGAAATTCGTGCAGGCCGAGGGAGGCCATGCCAGAGAGTATGGTGGCACCGGCCTCGGTCTGGTCATCTGCAAGCGCCTGATGGAGATGATGGGCGGCTCCATCAATCTGCACAGCGAAGGGGTCGGGGAGGGCACCACCATGACCCTCATGGTGCCCATCGCCTGATTGGACTGCGCGAAACACCTCCATCGGATCCTCAGGTGCAGACCGCCCAGGGCTACCTGGCCCACTGTGAGCTATGGGACAATGATCATTTCCCCTTGTGGAGCAGCTATGTCCTATCATCGTCGCGAAACCTTCCTGCCTTTCAGCCGTCCAGTCATCGGGCAAGAGGAGATCGACGAGATCATCGACTCCATCCAATCAGGCTGGATCACCACGGGGCCCAAGGCGGCGAGATTCGAGGCGGAACTGCAGGCCTACAACGGCGTGCAGCACTGCCTAGTCATGAACAGTGCCACGACGGCTCAGGAGATCAGCCTGCAGGTGCTGGGGCTGCAGCCGGGCGACGAGGTAATCACCACCTCCCTCACTTGGGTCAGCACGCTTTCCACGGTGATCCTGCAGGGTGGCGTTCCCGTGCTGGTGGATGTGGACCGGAAGACCATGAATATCGATCCATTGAAGCTCGAGGCCGCCATCACCCCGCGCACCAAAGGCATCATCCCGGTGCACCTCACCGGACTGCCGTGTCCCATGGACGAGGTCTGGGCCATCGCGGAAAGGCACGGCCTTTGGGTCATCGAGGACGCTGCCCAGGCCATGGGCGCTCACTATCGCGGGAACAAGATCGGCAACAACCCGCGCTCAGTCATGAGCGTCTACAGCTTCCACCCCAACAAGAACCTGACCACTGGCGAGGGCGGCTGCATCGTGTTGCACGATGATCGTTTCGTCGACCGGGTAAAGCGCCTGCGCTTCCACGGCATCGAAACGGACGCCTGGAAGCGCTTCACCAAGGATGGCAGCCCCCACACCGAGGTCATGGAGCCCGGCCGAAAAGCCAACTTCATGGACCTCCAGGCTGCCATCGGCCTGCACCAGATCAAGAAGCTGGACGGCTTCAACGCCCGGCGCGGCCAGATCTTCCGACGTTACCTGGAACTCCTGAAGGACATCGAGGAGGTGCTGCTCCCCTGGGAGGGCGATGAGGTGCTCGGCCACTGCTTCCACCTCTTCGTGTTGCGAATGCACCCGGACAAACTGGGGGTCGACCGCGACGCCTTCGTGGCCGCCCTCAAAGAGGAGAACATCGGCACTGGCATCCACTATCGTCCTGCCCATTTCCACCACTTCTATCGCGGCTACTACGAGCAGCACCCCGAGGCCTTACCCAAGGACGGCCTGCCCGAAACCGAGTGGAGCGGCGACCGGCTCATGTCCTTGCCCCTCTGGCCGGGCCTCACCGAACAGGACCAGGACCAGGTCGTGGCTGCCATCAAGCAAGTCATCGCCAACACGAAAGCGCAGAGCACCGTAATGCTCTGAGGTCGAACCGGGAGGCGAGGGGACAAGAGAGTGGGACAGAAACCATGGGCAGGAACGACTGGGTAAGAATTTCATTCATCCAGTCGTTCCTGCCTACTCGGTTGGATAGCGTCCCGACTACTCCATCACCACCCAGACGCGGCGACCGGCTTTGACGGCCTCCACGAGGACCATCATGGCTTCCGAGAGCTGCTTACCCTTGGAGGTGCCATCCATCAGGTCCACAACCACGATGGGATCGGAGTCGCTGATCGGCAGGCTGACGCTACGTGGGAATTCGCGATCTGTCTTCGCGAGGGGAGGTCGGGAGGGCGGATCCGGGAGCACGAAACCTGGG
>JANYIU010000167.1 GCA_025361955.1 Holophagaceae bacterium | reverse complement strand
ATCTCACGGCTTATCTATGGTCAGGGGCTTAAAAAGGTGTCGCCCGAACTGCGCGACCAATCGCTGCATTTCCAACTCACGGCCAGCGTTTTCTAGCCTGGAGGCCATGCTTTAAAGGCCTTGCTAAGGGAAGGGCCGGGGCTATCCCCAGCCCTTCCCTCGAATTTAGAACCGATCAAGCCCAGCGGAATTCTGCGGTGAAATGGCGGAGATTGATCCAGAGCTCCTTCAACTCAGCCGCTGACTTGGAAGCGACCCCTTCCGAACTGCGCGTAGCTCTCACCCGTTGAGTTCGTCTCACCGATCCAAAGCCCTCTCAAAACTTTGCCAGGAACTCAAAAACCCATTGTCCACTACCCTGGCACCAAACTCATTCTCTGCTTCGCCGTGGCCGAACAGGACGTAATAACCGGACAGTTTGGTTGCCACTTTCCTCGTAATAGAGCTCGTGCAGCGCCGAGACCTTGAGGCGGCCGGTGCGCTGAGGCTCGAGGGGAGGGTATAGCCAGGTGCGGGGATCTTTTCGGGGAGGGAGCATGCCGTGTCCTCGGTTCAAGGCAGTTTCGGCGGTCCCAGGGTGAGTCGCTCGCCCAGGCCCGCGTAGTTGGGCCCGGCCACCGAGGCCAGGCGCGCCATGGGTTCCCAGCGGGAGGCATCCGCGCAGTCGTCGGTCTCGTTCCAGATGCCATCCCGGGCGTGGGCCATCAAGACATCCAGGAGCATGAGGGTCGACTCCGGTGAAAGCAGCACCTCTCGGTTGAACCGGCACTCCAAGGCCACCGGGGCCTGGGCAAGGATAGGGGGAGCGACGAGATGCCCCGGCGTCGTGGTCAGACCTAGGCGGGCCAGCTCGCTCTCGCCTTCAGGAAGGTCCTCGCCGCAGGCATGCATGGCTGCCAGCAGGGGGGCATCGGGAAGATGCACCACCGCCTCGCCGCGGTCGCGCAGATTGCGCTGGGTGTCCTTCAGTGCGCCGCCCTTTCGGCGGCCGAAGTTGATCGCCACCATGGGCGGATTGAAGATACCCATGAAGGCGGAAAAGGGCGCCAGATTCACGCTGTCATCGGGGTTCAAGGTGCTGACCCAGGCGATGGGGCGCGGGATCACGAGGCTGGTTAAAATGCGATAGATGTCGCGGGGTGCGGCTTGGCGTAGGTCCCGGGTAATCATGAAGCCTCCTTGAAATAGCCCTCAGACGAAGATTTCCAGTACGGGGTTGCTCAAGAGCAACCCCTTGCGGGAGAAGCGCAGATTGGCCCCTTGCCGCGTCAACAGGCCGAGTTGAATGAAAATTTCCAGTTCTTGTTCCCACTTCTCCACGAGCGGGAGCAACGCCAGGCCGGCCGCCCTCGCGCGCAGGTCTTCCCAATCAATGCCGCGCAGCATGCGCAGGCCGAGGAGAGGAATTTCCGCCAACGCTTCGGCGGGGTTCAGCTCCTGGATATCCCTGGCGCCGGTGCCTTTTGTCCAGGCGTGGAGGTCACCGCTTTCGGTCCAGCGCCAGGGCCCCAAGTGGCTGGCGGAACTGGGGCCGAGACCGAGATAGGGTCGGCGTTCCCAGTAGCGGGTGTTGTGAATGGAGAGCTGCCCGGGTCGAGCGTAATTGCTGATCTCGTAAGCCGGCAGGCCAAGGCTTGGGAGTGCTTCCTGCAGGGCTTCGAAGGCTTCGGCGACGGCGTCCTCGGTGGGCAGCACGAGTCTGCCTGCGGCCACTTCGGCCTTGAGGGGGCAGTCCTTGTCGAGGTCGAGCATGTAGATGGAGAGATGGCTGGCGCCCGCAGCCACGAGCTGCCGGGCGTCGTCGAGCACGCGCGCTAGATCCTGGCCAGGGATGCCGATCATGAGATCGGCGCTGATCCGCTGGAAGCCCGCCGCGCGAGCCTGCTGCAAGGCCTCTAAGCCTGTCCTGGCGTCATGGATGCGTCCCAGGCGCCGCAGCAGGTCGTCGTCCAGGGTCTGCACGCCTAAGCTGATGCGATCCCAGCCCAGGCCCCGGGCCACCTGCAGCCAGGCTGGATCCACGGTGCCCGGATTGGCCTCGAGGGTGGCTTCAAGAAGGGCGGAGAGATCGAAGGCCTGCTTTACCTCGTCGGTGAGCGCGGTTAGTTCGCCTGCCGTGAGCACCGAAGGGGTGCCGCCCCCCAAATAGACTGTGTCCACAAGCGGATGACCGAGCTCATCGCCCCAGGTTTGGAGGTCCTGCCTGAGTCGTTCCAGCACGGCGGGACGGAGCGACTCCTCCCGGGTGCTGACGAAGGAACAGTAGGCGCAGCGATCGACGCAGAAGGGGATGTGGAGGTAGAGCCCCAGGGGCTCCACCCGCGCCGCTTCACGCAGCGCCTCACTCTGGGCTTCAAGTTCCTTGAACAAGATTTAGAAATGGGCCTCAATGGCCTCGCACCAGAAGTGGTAGATCATCTGATGCACTTCCTGGATGCGGGCGGTGACTGGGCAAGGCACCACCAAGGCATCATCCACGAGGGTCCGCAGCTTGCCACCTTCGTGACCGAGCAGGCCGAGGGTGCGAACCCCAAGTTGCTTGGCCGCTGTCACTGCGAGCATCACATTGGGGCTATTGCCGCTGGTGCTGATCCCGATCAGCAGATCTCCGGGCCTTCCCAGTGCTTCCACCTGACGGGAGAAGATGTGGTCGAAGCCATAGTCATTGCCGATGGCGGTGAGAGCAGAGGTGTCGGTGGTGAGCGCGATACCCGCCAGGGCCCGACGCTCCTTGACGTAGCGGCCACTGAGCTCGGCGGCGAAGTGCTGAGCATCGGCGGCACTGCCCCCATTGCCGCAGACCAGGACGCGGCAGCCCCGCTGGAGGCGCTCAGCCATATCATCGGCCTGAGCCAGGAGGTGATCCATCTCTTCATTGAAGAAGCGCTGCTTGAGGGCCAGGGACTCTTTCACATGCTCGAGAAGAATTTTTTTCATGATCTGCGCTCCTGGGGAGAATCAGGGGAGAATTGCAACGGGGCGGGAGGCCGTCCTAGATTCTCCCAGGTTTCCCGCCAAAAACCCGCAGAGGATGTCAAAATACCATTGCTATCCGCTAGGAGTTTTTACCACCATGCCTTGGATGGACTGGATCGCCCTCAAGCACGACCTATTCGTCCATTTGCCAATCGCGGCGGCTCTTTTACTGCCTGTGGCACTGATGGCGGCGCAACGCCCTGGACGGGGCATCAAGCCTTGGTGGATCACCTGCCGGTATTTGGCTTGGGCGGGGGTCCTGGGGGCGGTCTCTGCGGTCATCACTGGTTTCTGGACTGCCCAGGCGTCGAATCGACTGCCTGCAGGGGGGCTCCTCGCCAAGGGCCCTTTCAATGCTCCGACCCTGTTCCAACTGCATCAATGGATCGCCTTGGTCAGCCTCTTGTTGGGCGTATTCATCCTCCGTGCCCTCCACCGCAAACGCGAGGATCATCAGGGTATCGGGGTCCTAGGTCTCCTCCTGGGATTTCTCTGGGCAGGGGCCATCCTCGTGGCGGGTTATTCCGGGACCCTGCTGAGGCATCCGGACGCCCCGCTGCCCAAAGTTTCTGAAGCCAAGGCCGAAGCTGTCAAGCCGGTAGATTTGGAGGCCGTTGCCCCCCTGCGGGCCCTGGACTATGGAAGTCTCATCCCCATGCATCTGGAGCCGGTAAAATCCGTTGCCCACGGCAACCGATGGATTCGGGTCTGGGTTAATCCGGCCGGGGAGAGCGCCTATCGAGAGGGTAAGACCCTGCCGGAGGGTTCGCTGGTGGTGATGAACACTTTAGAAGACCACTGGGGACGGCCCGGGCACGACCAGGGGCCGCTCTACGCCATGGAAGTGAAGCCCGGCGGGAAACCCAGTTTCACCTTCTACTGGGCCCGGGTGCCCGAGGCGCGGCGGAACGAAACCCGGGGAGCTGGGCGAGTGTATTGGCGTGGGGACGACGAAAACTTGAAAAGCTGTGGCACATGTCATGCCAACGGAATTGCTCCCTTGCACGACCGCAGCACCTGGGCGATTCCGAAGACGAAGCCTAAGTCCGATAACAATTGATATTAGGGGTCGCGGCGGAGCGGTCCCGAGCCTGGACAGCATGCGACCCGGCCTGGGGGAAGGTTTCCAGGGCTGCCCATGAGACGGGATCCATGACACCCTGAGGATTACTTTGGAGTGCAAGGTGGCACATATCTTTTCCAGTCAATTCTGGTCCAACCTATTCACCACTGACCTGGCCATCGACATAGGCACGGCCTCGGTGCTGATCTACACGAAGCAATCCGGTCGGATCGTGATCTACGAACCATCCATCGTGGCCTTGAACACCCGCACCCTGGAGGTGGAAGCCGTGGGGGATGAAGCCAAGCAGCTCTTGGGGCGTTCGCCGCAAGGGGTCCAGACCATCCGGCCCATGAAGGATGGCATGATCTACGAAGTGGATGCGGCCGAAAAGATGCTGGCTGCCTTCATCAAGAAAGCTCGGCCCAACCGGGGCATCGCCCGGACCCGCATTGTGGTGTCGGTGCCCCCTCGCGCCCATCAGGTCGCACGCCGCGCTGTCAAGCAGGTCTGCTACGACGCCAAGGCCGGGGAAGTGTTCCTGGTGGACCAGGCGATGGTCGCGGCCATTGGTGCCGGACTCGCCATCAACGAGAAGCGGGGCTGCATGATCGTGGATGTCGGCGGCGGAACCACCGATGTGGCAGTGATCTCTTACAACGGGAAGGTCTTCGCCGATTCCATCCTGATCGCGGGCGACGAGATGGACGAGGCGATCACCAACTACATCCGCGAGAAATACAACGTGCTCATCTCCGAGTCGGCGGCTGAAGAAGTGAAGATGAACCTGGGATCCGCCTATCCCACCGATAAGCCACGCACCATGAATATCTCGGGCCGGGATCAGTTCGAAGGGTTGCCTAAGACCCTCACGCTCAACGACACGGAGATCCGCGAGGCCATGGCCGAGCCGGTCAGCGCCATCGTCGATCTGGTCCGCAAGGCGCTCAACGAGACCCCCCCGCAACTCGCTGCGGACCTCATCGATCGAGGCATCTGCCTCACCGGAGGGGGTTCCAAGATCCAGGGTCTCGACACCCGCTTGAGTCGGGAAACCCATCTCCCTTGCTACCGCGCAGAAAATCCTGAGACCGCCGTGGTCAGGGGGACGGCCGTGCTGTTGGACGATATCCCGTTCCTGCGGCGCATCCAGATCCTCGATTGAGCCGATGAGGCAGCGGCCCTGGGGCTGGAACCCTGCTGGGCGCCGCCGCTGGGCGACCGCGCTGCTGCTTTCGGGACACGTCATCTGGATCCTTCTTGGACGCGGCAATTCCGATCGCTGGCAGAGGGCGCTGGGACTTCTGTCCACGCCTTCCCAGGGGGTCTCCGCCAAAATGATGGCTTGGCGTCAGGCGCGCACCGACAAGGTTCGAGATCTGGAAAGCGCCCAGACCGAGCTGAGGAATCTGCGCAGCCAGGCGGTGAACCTTCAACTCGCTGCGGTGCGGGATGCGGCCAAGGTCCAAGAAGCCGAGGAAGCCACCCGGCTCCTGGGTCTCAAAAAACAACTGCCGCTCGAACTCAAGGCGGCTCGGATCGTGGCCAATGTGCGCAAGGCGCCGTTCGGGGGAATGATCATCGATCAAGGGGAGGATCTCGGCCTGGTGCGGGATCAGGGCGTAGTCTGCACCGAGGGTGTGGTGGGGCGGATCTGGTCCGTGGCCAAGCATCAAGCGAGCGTCCTGCCCCTGGATGCCCACAATGCCTCGACGTCGGTGTTGCTGAGCCGAAGCCGCGCCACGGGTGTGCTTCAGGGGGTGGGACCGGGACGGGCGGAAATACGGTATATCGGCAGTCAAGAATTGGTGCAGGTGCACGAATCCGTCTTCACCTCAGGCCTGGATGGTGTCTTTCCTCGCGGGCTGCTGGTGGGATACGTCACCGCGGTCCATGCAGAAGATGTGGAATTGAGGGTGGAAGTCACGCTGGCGGCTCAACTGGATCGGCTCTACCTGGTGTTGATCCTGCCGCCCAGCCCCGGGATGGAACTTCGGCCGCCCGCAGGGCCGGTCGCCAAGACTGAAACGGGGGCGCCAAAATGATCCAGCGCCCTGCATCGGCCTCATTCCGCCATTTTATCGTCGCTCTCCTCAGCCTGGGGGCAGTCCTGCAAACGGCTGCTTGGCCAGGAGCCCAGGCCGTATTCCATACCTTCCTGGTCCTGGGACTGGCCCCGGAATTCCGTTCGCCTTTCATCGGAGCGCTCTGGGCCGCAGCTGCTGGATGGGTGTTGGAAGGCAGTCTGCGCATGTATCCCCACATGGGGGGAACGGCCCTGGCGAACATGATCGTATGCCTGCTCGCAGCCTGGACGCTGGTCCAATGGCCGCCGCGTTCTGCCAAACTATACTGGGCCCGCATGGGCGCCTTCGCGGTGCTGCACATCCTCCTGATCCGCGGGTTGGTGCTGTTCGCGGCAGGGGCCTACACCTGGGGATCGGGACCGATCTGGACACTCCTTTTGGTTCCTCTTTGGGCGTCGGTCGCCTTCAAGTTCTACTTTCCTCATCACCGGGAGTAAGGCATGGAATTTCGCCATCGCGACCTGCTCCAGAAGCGCATCGGGTTCATCCAGGGAGCCGCCTGGCTGATGATCCTGCTGCTGGTGGTGGCCTACGCCTGGGTCCAGATCGTCATGCGGGAAAAGATGCAGGACCTCGCCTTGCGACAAGCCCTGAAGACGCGCACGACTCCCGCCCCCAGGGGCATCATCTACGATCGGAATGGGAACAAGCTGGTGGACAATCGCCGTGCCCTTCACTTGGTGATCCAGAATGAGGATCTGCCGACCGATAGCCAGCAGATCGAGGCTGTGGCTGCGGCGCTGCAACTGGAGCCAGAACCGTTGAAGCGGAAGATCTACGCCAACCGCCAGACCAAGGGTAATCGCCTGCTGGTGCTGCAGGACAATCTGGATGAGGAGGATCTTGCCAAGGCGGAGATGCTGCGGGCCCGGTTCCCCTTCCTCAGCATTGAAGTGGCGCCCCGGCGCGTCTATCTGGGCAACGACCTGGCGGGCCATGCCTTGGGTTTCGTGGGCGAGGTCCCACCCGAACTGCTGACGAAGGAACCCGGCAAGTACGAGATCGGAGAGATCATCGGCCGGAACGGCTTCGAGGCAGCGCGCAACGATAGATTGAAGGGCCAGGACGGACAGCGCCAGATCCTGGTGGATCATCTGGGCCGGGAGGTGGCCCTGTTCGGCCGTCAGGACCCCAAGCCAGGCCACAGCGTCTATCTGACCCTCGATGGGGGGATGCAGCAGGTATTGAAGGAGGCGTACGGTCAGGAGCAAGGTGCAGGTATCGTCATCGATCTGCGGGACGGGGGCATCCTGGCCATGTACTCGAGCCCCTCCCTGGACCCGAATATCTTCCTCGATCGCCTGACCCAGGAAGATGTGGAGAAGTACTATCGGAACCCCTCCCGGCCCATGCTCAACCGGGTCATCCAGGGCATCTATCCGCCCGGCTCCACCTTCAAACTGCTGGTGGCCCTCGCGGCGTTGGAGAAGGGGATCATCACCCCCGCCACGACGTTCACCTGCAACGGGCACAAAACGTTCTACAACCGCGAGTTCCGGTGCGATGCGGTGCACGGGACCCTGAACCTCGTGCAGGCCATTGCCAAGAGCTGCGACATCTACTTCTACGAGCTCGGGGCACGGCTGGACGTGGATGATATCCACAACGCGGCGGTGAAGTATGGCATCACGGAAGTTTCAGGGATGGATCTTCCCCATGAGGTGGCCTCGCGCGTTCCCAGCCGCGAGTGGAAGCGGCGGGCCAAGCCGAAGGATCCCAAGTGGTACGCAGGAGAAACCATCAGCGTGGCCATCGGCCAAGGGGCTAACGGCCTCACTCCCATCAGTCTCGCGCGCTTCTACGCCATGCTGGCCACCAAGGGCAAGCTGCTGACCCCGCACCTTTATTACGGCAGCCGCAACGAGGACAGCGGCCAGATGGAATTGTTCCAGCCGCCTGCGCCGCGCGAAACGGGCCTGGATCCCAAGATCTGGGCCGCACTCGACGAAGGGCTCTACCAGGTGGTGCAGAACGGAACGGCCCAAGCCATCAAGATCCCGGGCCTGGATATCGCTGGGAAGACCGGCACCAGCCAGGTCACCAGTTTCGTGGACCGGGCCCACTACAAACTGATGGCCAAGAAGCTCAAGGATAACGCGCTCTTCGCTGGGTATGCGCCCCGGGAGAATCCTCAGATCGCCTTTGCCTTCGTCGTGGAGAACGCGGGTTTCGGCGCCAGCAGCGCGGCCCCCATCGCCAAAAAGATGGTCGAGTACTGGTTCCTCCAGCGCCCCACGAAACCTCTCCCGGCGCCAGGGGGCCAGCTCTTTGAAACCTTCCGGGCCGAAAAGGTGGCCGGGGAAGGGACACCTCCGTGAGAGAGCGTTTCCGGGCCCTGGACCCCTTTCTCCTGATGCCCATTCTGGTGCTCATGTTCATGGGCACCCTCACGATCTTTTCCGCGAGCCGTGGTACCACCCAGTCCGGCATCTGGCTGAAACAAAGCCTCTGGAATCTGTTCGGTTTCACCCTGATGCTGTTCGTCAGCCGGGTGAGGCCCAGTCGCATCTTCAACTGGAGCGCGGGCTTCTACATCGCGGGGATCCTGCTGCTGGTGGCGGTATTGATCCCGGGCATGGGCAAGAGTCTGGGCGGGGCTCAGCGCTGGATCCTCATCGGCGGTATGACCTTCCAACCCTCTGAACTCATGAAATGGCTGGCCCTGTTGTTCGCGGCCCATCGCCTTGGCGCCAAGCCTCCTGATGAACTCCGGTTCGTGGATCTACTGGGAATCACCACCCTGGTGGCCCTCCCCATGCTCCTGGTGCTCAAACAGCCGGATCTCGGCATGGCGGTGAGCTTCCTCCCGGTGCTTGCCTTGATCCCACTGATCAAGGGCCTGCGGGCGCGCTGGGTCGTCCTGGGTCTGGTAGGCGTCTCTCTGTTCGGTGTTTTCGCCTGGCAAAAGGTGTTGAAGCCCTATCAGAAGCAACGCGTGATGACCTTCCTGAACCCTGAGGCTGATCTCCAGGGCAAGGGCTACCAGATCAACCAGAGCCGCATCGCCATTGGCGCCGGGGGCTTCTTCGGGCAGGGGTTCACCAGCGGCAGCCAGACCCAGCTGAATTTCCTCCCCGTGAAGACCACTGACTTCGTGTTCTCCGTCTGGGCTGAGGAGCGCGGCTTCCTCGGAGTGCTGATGGCCCTGGCGCTCTTCGGCCTGGTCATGAGCCGAATCCTGGAGATCGGGCGCTCCGCCAAGACCCATGCGGAGACCTATTTTTGCGTTGGAGCCGCCTGCCTGTTCGGCCTCCACATCTTTGTGAACGTCGGCATGGTCGTAGGTATCCTGCCCAACAAAGGCATCGTGCTCCCCTTCTTCAGCGCGGGCGGAAGCAGTACGCTCAGCTATTTCTTGGGCTTGGGCATCGTCATGGGCATCTATCACCGCGCGAAGGCGAAGTAGGTCTGATGCCCTTTCGTTTTCTAAAATTAAAAAACTCACCACAAAGACACGAAGACACCAAGAAAAAGATTCACAGAAACGGCAGGCACTAAGTTTCAATGAAAGACGCTAAGACGACTTTTTGTTTTGCTTCGTGTCTTAATGGTTCTATCTTGTTGATCGCAATTTGGGATGAGAGGGACGGATGGATCCGGTCGTTCGCATGCAGGAACTCGCCGCGCAGGTATTGGAACATCGGCGGCGCTACTACGTCCTGGACGCGCCCAGTGTGTCGGATGCGGAGTAC
Organism: Holophagaceae bacterium; assembly: GCA_025361955.1. Lineage (GTDB taxonomy): Bacteria > Acidobacteriota > Holophagae > Holophagales > Holophagaceae > UBA1801. Next base: position 7,303 of record JANYIU010000167.1, on the reverse strand, counting down.
GACGCCCTTGAGCGGGAACTGCGCGCTCTGGAGGCGGCGCATCCGTCGCTCGCGGATCCCAACAGCCCGACCCAGCGGGTGGGAGCGCCGCCCCTGGAGAGTTTCCTCAAGGCTCGTCATCGGACGCCCATGTTGAGCCTGGACAACGCCTATTCAGAGGCGGAGCTGAGGGAGTGGGAGGCCCGGGTCCGGAAGGGATTGTTGGGCAAGCGCCCCCTGTTCGCGGCCGAACTGAAGGTGGATGGGCTGTCCCTGTCCCTGCGTTACGAGAACGGTCAGCTGGTGGAAGCGATTACCCGGGGAGACGGGGAGACGGGCGAGGTGGCGACGGAGAATGCGAAAACCATCACGGATATCCCCGTGGTGCTGCCCAAGGATGCTCCAGAACGCCTTGAAGTGCGCGGGGAGGTGTTTCTTTCTCGTCGTCGCTGGGAAGAACTCAACCAGCAGCGTGATGCGCGGGGGGAGGCGCGCTTCGCCAATCCGCGCAACGCGGCTAGCGGCACCATGAAGCTATTGGACAGTCGCATCGTCGCGGAACGACGGTTGCAGTTCCTGCCCTGGCAGATCCTGGGGGCGGGCGATCATGCCAAGGCCATGCAGCAGCTCTCCACTTGGGGTTTCGCCGCCATGCCCAGGAAGCTGGCAGGGGACCTGGAGGCTATGCTCGCCTTCATCGATGCGCAGCGGGAGGGGCGATTGAAACTGCCCTTCGATACTGACGGGGTGGTGATCAAGGTCGTGGAGCTCGCGCTGCAGGAACGATTGGGCACTACGGATCGGGTGCCCCGTTGGGCCATTGCGTTCAAGTATCCGGCCCTGCAGGCCACGACCCTGGTGCGGGGCATCACCTGGCAAGTGGGTCGTTCCGGGAAGCTTACGCCGGTGGCTGAGCTGGAGGCCGTTGCGGTGGCGGGCTCCATCGTTCGCCGCGCCACGCTGCACAACGCCAACGAATTGGAACGGCTGGGCGTGCGCGTCGGCTGCCGAGTCTTCATCGAGAAGGGTGGGGATGTGATTCCCAAGGTGGTGGCGGTGGTGCCCGGTTCCTTGCCGGAAGCGGCTGGCTCCGAAACCGTGCCCACGTCCTGTCCGGTGTGCGGCGGCGCCGTCGCCAAGGACTATGACACCGAGGTGGCCATCCGCTGCCAGAACCCGGAGTGTCCAGCCAAACTGGAAGCCCGGTTCCTGCACCTGGGCAGCCGAGTGGCGCTGGACATCGAGGGTCTGGGCGATGCCCTGGCTGAGCAGTTGGTGGCATCCGGTCGGTTCGCGCATCCCTGGGAGGTGTTCGAGCTCCTAGCCGATGCCAGCCAGGGAGTAGCCTTTCTGGCCGGGCTGGAACGCATGGCCGAGAAGAGCGCCCAGAACGTGCTGGCGGGCTTGGCCGCGGCGCGCACCAAACCCCTGGCGCGCTGGATCCACGCCCTCGGCATTCCCTTCGTTGGGGCCAAGACCGCAGAGCTGCTGGCGGAGGTCTTCCCGAGCCTGCCGGAGCTCTGGCTGGCTGAAGAAGGGCATCTGATGGCCGTGGAAGAGGTGGGTCCCAAGGTGGCCGCCGCGCTCCGAACCTTCGTGCAGCAGCACCCGGATCTGCCGGACCGGCTGACCCGGATGGGGATCGCGCCAGCCCCTCCCGCACCCAAGGAGCCCTCCGCCCTACCCCTGGCAGGGCAAGTGGCGGTTGTGACCGGAACCCTTCCATCGCTTTCCCGCGAGGAGGCCGAGGCCCTACTGAAGGGGCTCGGCGCGAAAGTTACGAGTGCCATATCGGCTAAAACCACCTTGCTGGTGGCCGGCGAAAAGGCCGGTTCGAAGCTCTCAAAGGCCCAGGCCATGGGCATCCCGGTCCAGGATGAAGCCTGGTTGCTGAGCCTGCGCTGATTCACAACACCGGGATTGGAACCGCGAACGACGCAAAAAGTGCTCCACGCAGACGCGAAACCTGGCCAATGGCAGCAAGCAACTGCGCTACCAATCTTTAACTTCGTTTTTTCCTGCCAAGAAGTTCTCCTGAAATCTTGTTTTTATGTTGGAGTGTTGGGCGTTTGGTCTTGAGGGGAAAAGCTCGACGCGGAGGATCGCGGAGAGCCGCGGAGGATCGCGGAGGAAGGATTTTTCTCCGTGCTCCTCGTTTTTTTTCTCCGCTCCTCCGCGTTGAGCTTTGTGCTTCCGCTTTCGAACCGCTTACCTTTGAGGTTCTCTCACGAGCCAAAACGCATTCCGCGAATACCTGCGCTTTTGGCTGCGGCTATATCTGCACAGTGCCATCGCGTTTTCGCGATATTGAGCGCAGTTAGCGGTTTCCTTATGCCTTGGTTCTGGCGAAAGATCGCAGCCGAATTACTCCAGAGTTCCCCGAGGACTGGAGGTTCCGTAGGCGCCAGTCGCCATCCAGGCGCTCCCAAGTCAGCAGGAACAGCCTTCGGGACGCGTCCTGGGGCAGGAGGTCGGTGCCGGACCGGCTGGTGAGGACGAGTTCCACGGCTTGGGTGCCCTGGGAGCCCTGCACCTCGATGCGGCTGGCCAAGACGGTGATGCCGAGCTTCTCCTGGCGCAGGAGCCCCAGCAGGTAGAGCTTCGCCTCATCGCGGGTCATACCTTCGGGACCCGAGAACTGGGGACTCAGCACCCCTAAGGCCGACCCGGCATCGCCTGCCTCCAGGGCCTTCACACCGGCGTCAAAGACCTTCTGAATCTGGGCTTCAGGGCTATCCTTGTGGCAACCGGCCAGGGCGATCACGGCGAGAGGCACGATCAAGCGACCATCCATGGCGGGATACTCCAGGAAGGTAGTGTCCGCTCTCGCCTTCCCGAATGCTATCCCGCTGGTTCGTCGTGGCTCGGCGGTGGAATGTTACGGGACGCGCATCCGTGCTCCAGGAACAGAGTCGGGTAGCTGCGCAGTTCGGCGAGTTCGGGTCCAAGGCCGAGGCTTGCCATCGCCTTCAGGATGGCGTCCGGCTCGCCTTCCAGCTCCAGATAACAGCCGAAGGGGGTCTCGTCCAGGCAGGCCACGAGGTCCTCCCGGCGCAGCAGGGCGCGGGTCTTCTCCATGGTGAGAACGGGGGTGTAGCCGAGCGCCCGGAGGATGCCTGTCATCGCTTCGGCACTGGCTATACGGGTCTCAATCTCAGGCCGGATCTTGAGCAGGGGATCCTTCACCTTGGGGCCTTTCCAGGTGATCCAGGCACCGCCCCCGTAAGTTCTCACGCGCAGGGCACAGCCTTGGGAGAGCAGTTCGGTGCCCCGATCCCAGAGGACGCTTCGTTCAGACTGGGCCGGAATCTCGAGCTGGAATCCCAGGGCCGCGAGTCGGGGAGCCAGCTCACGGGTGGAGGAGATACGCAGCTTGACCTCAGTTTCAATGGGAATATTAGGATTCATGGCAAGCTCCAGCGGAATTTTAGGCATCATGAGCGTGGAGGTTGGTCCGCGGTGATCCCTAAAAGGTATCTCATCGCCACCCTGTTCATCGCGGCAATGCTCGTGATCATGGCGGTGGTCCAGGCCCCCAGAGCCAAGAAGGATGGCGGGGTGATGACCGGGGAGACGCCCATCGCGCTGACCCTGGAAACCTTTGAGACGCTGGCGCAGTTTGAGCTTCAGGAGGGCTGGGTACCCCGCTTCCAGGGGACCAGGGATCCGGATCAACCCGACCCATGGCCCTCTACGGGGGGATTCAACACCCCTTGGGAACCCGCCTCGCCCTACCTCAGGGATCAAGGGTTGGCGCTGAACGGCCCGGGCGGGATCAGCGAAGTGGCCCTCTGGAGGGGCTTGGAATGGAGGCACTACCGCTTCGATGCGCCGCTCTGCTCCGCCCGGCTGGATCCAGGTAAGGGGAAGTACCTGCTGGTGACCCTGAGCCTGGGTTCCTCGCGGTTCGAGACACGGCTGCTGGAGGTGCCAGAGGGCCGTGTGCTCTGGGCCTCGGACAGTGGTCCCTGGAGCCGGTTCAGCTGGGATGGCCGGGCCGTGATCCTGGGCCTTGCGGCTCCAGACGCTTTGCTCCTGGCCACCCGACCGGTGGATCAGGTCAAGATCGATGCTTCGCTGGCCCCTTGGGATGAGAAGCATTTGCCCGCGCCTCCGAAGGACTGGGCCGTCAAACCGGAGCAGTTATGGCCCGATGGTCAGGATCTGCCCGGACAGAGGCTGCTGGTGCCGTGGCAGCCCAATGCGCGGCTGTGGTTCCCTGCCAAGGATCGGCTCTGGATCGGCGAGGCTTCAGGCTGGACCCTGTGGGCATTGACGGAAGGAGTCTGGAGACGGAAGGAGGCGGGACCCGGTGTGCTCATGGCCCATCCCCCTTTGGCCATGGGCCTGGTTTCCTTGAACAGCGACGGGTTGCCCGTCCGACGATTAGCCCCGCTGGATGTGGCCTCCTGGGCGCCCGTAGCGGAGACACTGGAAGCCTGGCCCGCCTATGACCCCGCCTGGGCCTGGCACCAAGATGGAGCGCTGGATGCCTGGGACACGCGCTGGGGACGAGACCTGCCGGGGATCTCTCCGGAACGTCAGCGCGACGCCCTGCTCAGGACCTTCAAGCCCGAGTGGCGGGTGGCTTCCGGTTTACGTGCCTCTGTGCGCGGGTGGCTCCCCTACGGCCCGGAAGTGGCCCTGCGCGAGGCGCAGTCCGTGGCGTGGATCTGGGTGGGCAATCGCGTAATGATGGTGCGACTGCAGGCAGTGGGGCGGCTGCAGCGGATCAAGGCCATGCTGAAGGGGATGTGAAAAGGGCTTTAAGCGCGTTCCTTAACTGGATATGTGTTAAAACCCATGCTCGGTTCGGTCGATTTCTGTTAGCTTAGGCGCAGCCATCCATTTGCCACTGGCATCCCGAGGTTCCTTATGCCCCGCCTCCTCCTCGTGGACGACAATCCCAGCATCCACAAGATCGCCGAGACCCTCCTTGCGACCAGCCCCATTGAGCTGGTGTGTGTGGATTCCGCAGCGGCGGCGCTGGAGAGAGTGAACCGCGGGGAGCACTTCGATGTGGCTCTGGTCGATACCTCCATGGCCGTGATGGATGGCTGGGGTCTCCTGGGGCGACTGCGGGAGATTCCCGCCACGGCGCGCATGCCCATCGCCATGATGGCTGGGGTCCTCGATACCGTGGATCCTGAGCGCATCAAGGCCGCCCCGATCCAAGGTTTCCTGAAGAAACCCATAGAGCTACGGGACTTAGGAGACCGGGTTGCCCGGCTCATGGAGATACCCGTACCCCTGCCTGAACCACCTGCTCTCCCCCCCAAGTTGGATTCACCCTTCGCAACCATGCCCGCCACGCGCCTTGATCATCTGCCGGAATTCCGGCCGCAACAGGCCTACGTCGTGCAGGTCGCGCCGATCGCGGCGGACGCCTCCTTCGAAGATGACCTTCTCGAACTCACCGAAGCGGATCTCCATCCGGACCTGGAAGCGGTTGAACCCCTGGTGGAACCAGCAGAAGAGAGCCTGGACCTCGAGGAACTGGATCTGGATAATCTGCGGGGGTTCTCGATCCTGCCGGAAGGGCCTTTTGTTCCAACGCCAACTTCTGGGGCGGCCTTTTATGTGGTTCCCGATCATTCAGAACCCACTCCACAAGAGGAGTCATGGTCGGCTGAATCGCTGGATGCCATCGCAACCTTGGACCGACTGCCTGCGCCGTTTGCCGTCGAAGCACCCGAGCTTTTCCCAGAATTGCAGTTCGCCGAAGTGGACCTCCCCGATCTGGGGGCCCCAACGGAAGAACTCATGGACATTTCCTCCCTTAGTTACCTGACTGAGATCGAGGAAGTCATCACCATCGAGCAGGTGACCCCCCCGAGTATCCCTTTCGTCAGCCTCCTGGAGGAATCCCCGGTAGAGGCAGCCTTCACGCCTCCGCCTCCGCCCCTCGAAGAATCCCTGGACTGGTCGGACGACAGCGAATCGATGCTGGCCGCCGTTGCGCCCCAGACTCCCTTGCAGACCGCTGCAGCCGCGTCCCTTCCTGAGGAGGATCTGGAACTGCTGGACCTGTCCGTTCCGGAGCTTTCTCCCGAACCCAGCACCCTTCAGCTCGAGCTTGAAGGGGCCGCGCCGCTCCTCGAAGAGCAGACCCATGTTGGGATCTCGGAAGGGGTGGCGCCCGAATCCACGGAGGCCATCGTCAAGTCGGTCCTCCTGGAGTCCGCCGCGGCCCCCATGGTGGAATCCGAGGTGACTCCAGCTGCGGCGCCTGTGCCGACGGTCTTGAGCCCTGGTTCCAAGGAACTGCTGGAGGCGATGATGTCCGACCCCGTCACCATGGACGCCCTCGCCAAGGCTGTGGTAGCGCGCCTTGGCGACCAGATACTGCGCGAGATCGCATGGGATGTCATCCCGGAGTTGGCGGAACGCCTCACTCGTAAATAGGCCATCGTCAGAAAAAGATAACCAGGTCTCAGTCGCAAGCAGGATATAGGGAGCCGAAACGGAATGCCTAGAAATGCAATGGTGCGTTCGTGATGGCTCCTGGGGTGGATAGGGAGTCTGAATGATCACCGGCTACAACACCGACGTCAGACATGGCAATCGCGTGTTCCATGTCCAGACCGAAGACAAGGGCCTCAGCAATCCCAAGATCGAGACATTGATCTACGTGGGTGGCGAGATCCTGGACAATTTCCGCAGTGGCTACGACGATCTGATCGCCGGAGGCGCGGTCCCAGAGACCCTGATCCAGGACCGGATGAACGATCAGCACAAGACCGTGATCCGGGATATCAAGAACGGCAAGTACGACACCACGCCCCAGGACGCAGAGCTTTCGGAAGCCCAGATGTTCCCGGATCGCAGTCTGGACCAGGCGATCCTGGAATTCCTGCAGCAGGAAGGGGATGTGGACACGGTTGAACTGGTGCTGGACGAGCCCATGAAGCCAACCTTCGGTGCCACCTTCAGATTCAAAATCAGGGCCCGTCTATGCATCAGCCAGAATCCGGTCCAGGGCGCCGATGTCACAGTGCGACTGGTCTCCAGCTTGAAGAAGGCCACTGTCCTGCTCACCGGGCGCACCGACCCAGAGGGGGTCTTCTCTGGCGAGGTGGCGTTGCCCCTCAGTCAACCCGGCCACTGCGCCATCGTGGTGAGTTGTGCCAGTGAATCCGGCAGCGATGAATTCCGTGCTTTGATCGCCGCCTGAGACCAAGTTGCGATCAACAAGGAAGAACCACTAAGCCACTAAGCCACGAAGACACACGAAGACACAAATAATAGCAAAAACCCGTTCCTGAAAATTCGTGACCCTCAGTTTGCAAGGTCCCATCGCTCTTGAATCTCGAGGAGAAAAGCT
>JANYIU010000129.1 GCA_025361955.1 Holophagaceae bacterium | reverse complement strand
GTGGGTCGCCCCAGCAGCTCCAGTTCGGATTCTCCGGAACGAGCACTGCAAGCCTCTCGCAGGGCGTCTCGGAAATCACTGAAGCCTTTATAGCCCAGGTGCTTGGCGAAGCGCATCACCGACCCCACGCTGACCTGGGCCCGCCCAGCCATGGATTCGATGCCCCACAGGGCCCCCAGGAGAGGATCCCCCATCAGGACATCCGCGATGGCCCGCTGGGCATCGGGGAGTTCCCGGTAGATGTTCGCGAGACGCGTTTGGATGTTAGGGGAAATTGTTACGGTGGACATGGTGTTGGGAAAAAGCTTACCACCATGGGCAAATTTTTGTCCGCCCTGAATAAAAAGGTGAGAAATCCTCTTTTCCCTCCCGCGACCCGCCACCGGGGCACTGGCGAGTGGCGGTAAGGGGCAAGCAGGGAAATAGCCATCTCGTCGCTTAGCATTCCGTGATGGCCTCGTATGCCGTCCCTGGCGAATGCAGCCGCTTCCCTGGTTCTATGCGAGGTCTGCGACAATCACCTAGGAACGATTCTCGGGATGGCCAGCGCTTATGACTGATGCACGCATCGAACAAGACCTGTTGGGCATGGTGGAAGTCCCAGCGCTGGCGCGGTATGGGGTTCACACAGTCAGGGCCCTGGCTAATTTCCCTCTCCTGGACCGGCCCGTGCATCCCAACCTGTGCCGAGCTTTTGGCGCCGTGAAACTGGCTGCCGCGCGAACGAACCGCTCCCTGGGACACTGCCTGGACGAGGCCAAGGCAGACGCGATGGAGCAGGCCTGCCGGGAACTGTTGGATGGGGCGCTGACTGCGGACATCCGCGTGGACGCACTCCAAGGCGGAGCCGGTACCAGCACCAACATGAACGTCAACGAGGTGCTCGCCAACCGGGCGCTGGAACTCCTGGGAGAAGTGCATGGAACCTATGCTCGGGTCTCTCCCCTGGACGACTTGAACCGCCACCAGAGTACCAATGACACCTACCCCACGGCTCTGCGCATCGCTGCCATCTGGGGCTTGAAGGAGCTGGAACACCAGGTCCTGGCGCTGCAGGAGTCCTTCCAGACCCAGGAGAAGGCCTTCGCCCACGTGGTGAAGGTGGGCCGCACCGAGCTGCAGGATGCCGTGCTCTTGACGCTGGGACGGGAAATGGGCGCCTACGCTGAGGCGCTGAACCGGGATCGCTGGCGACTGGCCAAGTGCGAGGAGCGCCTGCGGGTGGTGAACCTGGGCGGGACCGCCGTCGGCACGGGCCTCGCTGCGCCCAGAGAGTACATCTTTCGCGTCGTGGATGAGCTGCGCGAGATCACCGGCCTTGGCCTCGCGCGGGCCGAAAACCTGGTGGAAGCCACGCAGAACGCCGATGTCTTCGTGGAAGTTTCCGGGCTGCTCAAGGCCCTGGCCACCAACCTCATCAAGATCAGTGGCGATCTGCGCCTGCTCTCCAGTGGCCCCGAAGCTGGCCTGGGTGAAATCAGGCTGCCCGCGCGGCAGGCCGGCAGCAGCATCATGCCGGGTAAGGTGAATCCCGTGATTCCCGAGGCCGTGACCCAGGCCGCCATCCTTGCCATCGCCCACGATCACGCGCTCTCCTTCGCGGTCTCCCTGGGGAGCCTTGAACTGCAGCCCTTCATGCCCTTGGTCGCCCACAGCCTCTTGGAGAGCTTCGACCTCCTGGCCAGGGCTTGCGAGATCCTGCGCAGGCACTGTGTGGATGGACTCGAAGCCAACGAGGAGAGATGCCGTCAGCAGGTGGAGAACGGCACCGCCGCTGCCACCGCGCTGCTGCCCTTACTGGGTTATGAAGGCACCTGCGGCCTCATTGCCCGAGCCCAGAGCCGGAGCATCAAAGAACAGGGCCTCCAGGAAGGTCTTTTCACCGCCCAACAGTTCCTGGAACTTACCAGCGCCGAGGCCGTGAACCGGTTGGGATCGCGCTGACCCTCAGATCCACCCGTTCCGACTGGCCGCGGCCTTCTGTAGCGCCTCCAGGTCTGGCCCTTTGGGTTCATCTTTAAGGACTAGGTCCAGGACCCGACGGGCATCCTGAGTGCCGATGGATAGGAGGGCATGAAACGCCGCGAGACGGACCCGTATCGGTTCGGAAGTCTTGAAGATAAGCCCCTTGCGTTTGAGCTGGGCGGCGAGGACAGGAATGGCTTCCGGACACTTGATGAGGGCCAGGGTCTCTATGGCCTTGATCCGCTGAGCCGCTTTCGCCTCCGCAGCCAGCTTGCCGATGGCGGGAACCGCTGCAGCGGTGCCGATTTGGCCGAGACCCTGCAGGACTTCGGCCTGGGTTTCGGCGTCCGCGCCGGGCAGCAGATCGAGCAGATAGCGTTCCGCGCGGGCCCTACCGGTCTTCCATGACGCCCTGATGGCCGAACGAACCACCCTGGGGTCGGCATGGTCCAGACAGGGAACGACATATTCAAACGCCTGGGCCTCTTCCAGTTCGCCCACCAGATTCAAAGCGTTGCGAACCAATTGCCAGGAGCCCGCCACCAAACCCTCCTTGAGCGCTGGGATGCTCAAGGGGCCGAGCAATTTCAAAAGTTCGAGGATCCGGTTCCGGTGCTGCCGGTTCGGTTCCTCGTCCAGCAGCAGCATCAGCGTGCGCGCCCCGGCTTCTCCAAGGAACCGGAAAATAGGCAGCACCCGGCTCTCCAGGACGGCATGCCCCTCCTGGAAAAGCAGCGTGAGAGGAGGCAGGGCCAGCTGGCGAGAGGCCAGGATGAGCCCGGCGTACTCGGCGCCCCGCCCCCGGGCCGTCCGCTCCAACCAGGCGAGGTGAGCGTGAACGCTCTCCAAGTCCCCCTGAACGGCCTCGATACCGAGCAGCGCGGCCGTGACATCCAGGGCGGCAGCCCGCAATTCCACGCGCTCCTCCTTCACCAACACCCGTCCGACCCGATCGATCAGCAGTGGCAGGGTGCCAGAAGGAATCAGGCTCAGGTCTTCCAGTGAAATCAGCGCTCGCACGCTCTCCAGCGCCCAGCGTCGATCATCCGGTGCCGGGGATTCCAGGGCCACGTGAACCTGATCGATGGTTTGAATGAAAGCATCCAGGAATGCTCCTTGGAGCAGCTCCAGGAAGACCTGACCGATTTGCCCCGCATCCAGCTTCCGCAGCTGTCCGTCCTGGACCAGACTCCGCAAACGGGCGTCCACGGATTCACTCTCGGGAGCGGCCTGGTGAGCGGCCTGGTGAGCGGCATGGAGAGCGGCCTTCCTCTTCTCCACCGGGAGGCTCAGAGCGGGGTAATCATCCGCCGTAAGCTCTCCCGTGTCGTCTTTCCATTTCCGCTTGATTTCCTTTTCCGGCGCGATACGGTTTTTCAAGTTATTCAGGGCAGATCGCAACGGGTTGGCAGGGTCCTGGGGGTTGGTCATTTCGGTTCCTGACAATGATCGAAGCGAATGGATACCTGGAAGTATGGGCCAAATTCCCAACGTGTGCATCAAGCCCCTCCGATTTGAGCCGCTTCCCGTCTATCCTGGTGCAGGCACTTATTTGGCGGATGTGGAATGTGTGACTGGATTTTCTTCGACCGGGGGGATGTGACCGCAGCCAATGCCGGTGGCATCAAAGCGCTGTGGTTCAGTTCCGGAAACCATGCAGCAAGAGCTGGTGTCAAGTTCAGCATCCTCCGCGACTCCACCGAACTCCCTCAGCGGCTCGAAGAGTGGGGGTTCTTCGCTTTCGGACGCACGTGATGCAAGCAACACCCAAATCCCTCCGCCTCCATATCGGCCTCTTCGGTCGCCGGAACGTTGGCAAATCGTCGCTCCTCAACGCCATCACGCGCCAGCAAGTCTCCATCGTGTCAGCCCAGGCAGGCACGACCACGGATCCCGTGGAGAAGCCCATGGAACTGCTGCCCCTGGGCCCCGTGCAATTCGTTGACACCGCTGGCGTGGACGATGAAGGCGCCCTGGGCGAACTGCGCATCGCGCGCACCCGAGCGGTACTGGAGCGCGTCGATCTTGGCGTGATCGTGACGGAAGCCGGGGCTTGGGGCGCTTTCGAACAGATGCTCCTGACCGAGCTCAAAAGCCGGAAAGTGCCGGTTCTGGTGGCCTTCAATAAGATGGACCTCAAGCTGGCTTCCCCAGCGGAGCGAAGCCAAATGGAAAGTTTGGACGCCCTGCCCGTCGCGGTGTCCTCCCTGACGGGCGCGGGTCTTGCCGAGCTCCGGGAAGGCCTGCTCAAACTGGCCCCTGCGGATTTTTTCGAAAACCGGCGGCTGGTGTCGGATTTGGTGCCCCCCGGGGAAGTGGCGGTCCTGGTGGTCCCCATCGACAAGGAAGCTCCAAAGGGTCGTCTGATCCTGCCCCAGGTCATGACCATCCGCGATCTCCTGGACGCTGAATCCATGGCCCTGGTGGTCCAAGAGCGGGAGTTGAAGAACGCTCTCGATCGATTGAAGACGCCCCCGGCCCTCGTCGTGACGGATTCCCAGGCCTTCCTGAAGGTAGCCGCGGACGTTCCCAAGGGCATCCCCATGACCTCCTTCTCGATCCTCATGGCCCGCTTCCAGGGAAACCTGACGGAACAGGTGCGCGGCACCCTCGGCATCGAGAAACTCAAGGGAGGAGATACGGTGCTCATCGCCGAGACCTGCAGCCACCACCCCGTGGGCGAGGACATCGGCCGAGTGAAGATCCCGCGCTGGCTCACCCAATACGTGGGCGCCAGGGTAGAGTTCGCCCATGTCCAGGGCCGGGACTTTCCCCAGGACCTGAGCCCCTACAAGCTCGTGGTGCACTGTGGCAATTGCACGGGGAATCGCAAAGAGCTGCACAGCCGCCTGCACCGCTGCCAGCAGGCGGGTGTCCCCATGACCAACTACGGGCTCACCATCGCCTACTCCCTCGGCATCTTCGAGCGATCTCTGGCGCCCTTCCCCGACGCACTGGCAGCCTTTCATGCGGCGCGAAAAGCCTGAAGCCACCGCACACCGACCCGAGGGCAGGCCAGCGCGCACCGCAGTGAGAATACAGGACGCGATGGAGCTAAAATAGAGCTATCCTTGGGACACCTTTGGCCAGGAACCCGGAAAGGAGACTCCTTTGAAAATCCTCATCGTGGACGACTCCTCGACGATGCGCCGCATCATCATCAATACCCTTGGTCGCATTGGGTATTCAGATGTGGTGGAAGCCGAGCATGGCAAAGCCGGTCTGGAAAAACTGAAACTGGGCGGCGTCGAGATGATCATTACCGACTGGAACATGCCCGAGATGGATGGGTTGGAGTTCGTCCAAACCGTACGCGGCCAGAATGCAAGCATTCCAATCCTGATGGTCACCACCAACGCGGCCAAGGAGGATATCGTCCAGGCCCTCCAAGCCGGCGTCAACAACTACGTGGTGAAGCCGTTCACGCCAGACACCCTTAAAGAAAAGATCGAATCGCTGTTGGGATGAGCTGAATGCAAGGCGCTGCAGTTGCGCTCTTGGAGCGCCACTGAGCGTTGCTGGCTGCCGCGACGGAAGTCGAACCGATCTGACCCTCCAGCCAGTCCCGTCGACTAAACACCAGGAGCCACGCGTGCGTGGCTCCTGGCCGGTCGCTACAGCAAATCCTAGGTGGGGAACTCGTGGTTGGCGATGAGCACTTCCATGCCGCTGAGCAGGCTCTCCCGATTAGAAATGGCCTCGTAAACCACATCCCGATTCGAGACCACCCCTAGCACGACCTTGCCATCCAACACGGGCACGTGGCGGATGCCCTTGTCGGACATCAGCGCCATGCATTCGTCCACCGTGGTGCTGGGCTTCACACCGAAGACCTGCGTGGTCATCACCTCACCAATGGTCAGATCGAGGCTCGCGGGTCCCTGGGTGGCCACGAGACGCACTAGGTCCCGCTCCGAGAAAACACCAACCAGACGTTCGTCATCCATGACGATGAGGGCGCCAATCTTTTTCTCGTTAAGGCGGTTGACGGCCTGCTGGACGGTGGCCTCGGGCTCGATGAACCAGAAACTGTTGCCCTTGCGGTTGAGGATGGTCTTCATGGTGCTCATTTCTGGCTCCTTGGATGGGATGAGTGCGTTGGTAACATAGGTTCGGATGCTCGGAGCGCTCGAATAGTTTCTTGCAAGTGTGTGGAATCCCCAGCCGCTTTTGGTGAGAGTTCAAAAAATCTCATGGAAGAAATCTTTCATGTGTTGCCAACTTCGCCTGGCTGCGGCCTCCTGGTAGGCCGCGCCCTTGGAAGGATCGTTGCCGGCTTCCTTCTGGGTGAAGGAGTGCACGGCGCCTGCATAGGAGATGAAGGTGAAATCAGCCTTGGCCTTCCGCATCTCGTCCTGGAAGCCGGGCACATCCTTGGAGGTGAAGGGATCGTCGGCCCCATGGCAGACCAGGACCTTGGCGGTGATGGGCTGGACCGGTCGCTCGGCCGGGATGTCCAAGCCACCGTGGAAGGACACGACACCCTTCACCGGCAGACCCCCCCGGGCGGCCTCCAAAGCCCCCGTACCCCCAAAGCAGAAGCCGATTACCGCCAGTCGCTCAGGATCCACCCCCTTCTGGGCTTTGAGCACCTCCAGAGCCACCCGGATCCGCCTTTGGTAGAGGTTCCGGTCGTTCTTGTAGGCCCCTGCCAGGACCCCGGCTTCCTCAGCATTCGCGGGGCGCACCCCCTCGCCATAGATGTCGGCGGCCAGAGCCGTGTAGCCCAACTTTGCCAGTTCGTCAGCGGTTCGCTTCTCGTGGTCCGTGACCCCCATCCACTGGTGGATGATCACCACCCCGGGAGCCAGCCCCTTGAGCTGGGCGGGTCTGGCCAGATAGCCCGCCAATGCCGTGGCTCCATCCTTGTAGGCCAGGGGTTGTCCGGCCAGAACCGGGAGAAGGCTTAGGGGTAGGGCAAGCAAAACGGGACGCATAAACACTCCAAATCCAACCGAGCCGATGTGGCTTCTGAACCTCTTGGATGCCGGAGCTTTCTCGAAATGCCCCGCTCATACGGTGCAGAAGCCTGCTCCTGGCATCCCTTTCGCCCCCCGCCCTGTGGGTGTCAGAATGCTGACCTTCCTCGACCGTATCATGCCGTTCATGGCTCGCCTGGCTCGCCGGGTGGATCTAGCTGCGCCCATTTTCATCCTCATTGTGATGATCGTGATGATCGTCCCGGTGCCTGGCATCGTCCTGGACATACTGATCGTCTTCAACATCACCATGTCTCTGGTGATCCTGATCGTGGGCATGTATGTCAACCGCCCCCAGGACTTCAGCGCCTATCCTTCGGTGTTGTTAATGATCACCCTGTTCCGGCTGTCGTTGAACGTGGCGGCGACCCGGCGGATCCTGCTGTATGCGGGCGACCAGGGTCCTGACGCCGCCGGCCACATGATCCGGGCCTTCGGGCAGTTCGTGGTGGGCGGCAGCTACATCATCGGCTTGGTGGTCTTCCTGATCCTGCTGGCGATCCAGTTCATCGTCATCAATCACGGCGCCGGACGCATCGCAGAAGTGACCGCCCGGTTCACCTTGGACGCCATGCCTGGCAAGCAGATGGCCATCGACGCGGATTTGAATGCGGGCTACATCGACGAGACCGAGGCCCGCAAACGGCGCCGGGAAATCTCGGAGGAAGCCAACTTCTACGGAGCGATGGACGGTGCCATCAAGTTCACCACCCGGGACGCCATCGCCTCCCTCATCATCCTCGCCGTGAACATCGTGGGCGGCGTCATCATCGGCATCATCCAGTACGACATGCCGATCCTCACCGCCCTGCAGACCTTCACCCTCCTGACCGTGGGCGATGGTCTCGTGACGGCCATCCCCAGCCTGCTCATCTCGGTGGGCGGCGCCATCCTCACCACTCGCAGCGGCTCCAAGTCCCTGGATCTGGGCACAGAAGTGGTGGGCCAGTTGGGCATGGACTGGCGGCCCCTGGGCATCGCCGCAAGCGTCCTATTCATCTTCGGCATCATCCCCGGCATGCCCATGCTGCCCTTCTGGGTGATGGGCATCCTGTTCACCCTCCTGGCCTACGCCACCTTCAAGTTCGGCATCATGCGCAAGGAAGAAACGAACCTGGCCGAAACCAAGGACAAGCTCAAGCCCGTCGACGGCCCGGAAAAGGTGGAAAGCCTGCTCAAGGTGGACGCATTGGGCTTGGAGGTGGGTTATGGCCTGATTCCGCTCCTGGACGCCAATCAAGGGGGCACGGTGCTGGAGCGCATCAAGGCAGTCCGCCGCCAGATGGCCCAAGAAATGGGCATCGTGGTGCCGCCCATTCGCATCCGCGACAATCTCCAGCTACCCGCCAACACTTACCGCATGCAGCTCCGGGGCGAAGAAATCGGTCGAGGCGAGATCCTGCCAGGCCAGTATCTGGCCATGAATCCAGGCACCGCCACTGAAGAAATCGCCGGGACGGCCACCACGGAACCCGCCTTCGGTCTTCCCGCCTACTGGATCCAGGGAACCCAGCGGGATCATGCCCAGCTCCTGGGCTATACCGTGGTGGATGGCGCCACGGTCATCACGACCCACCTCTCCGAGATGATCAAGCAGCATGCCCCTGAACTCCTAGGCCGGCCCGAACTCCAGCAGCTGTTGGAAACACTGAAGGAGAGCTCACCCAAGCTGGTCGAAGAGATCGTTCCCAGCCTCGTGCCCATGGGGATCCTGGTCAGGATCCTGCAGAATCTCCTCCGGGAGCGGGTGTCCGTTCGGGACCTGGGACGGATCCTGGAGGCGGCAGCCGATGCCGCCCCCATCACCCGCGATCCCATCATGCTTACGGAGTATGTGCGACAGCATCTGGGCCGCGCCCTCACCGGCCCCCACCTCAGCGAGAATAACGAACTGGGCGTGCTGGTGCTGGATCCCCAGCTCGAACATACCATCCAGAACGGCATTGAAACCTCCGACCGCGGCAGCTTCCTGGCCATGGATCCCGCCCGCATCCAGGAACTGCTCACGCGCATCGCCAACAGCGTCACGGCCCTGCTCCCTGGGGCCCAGCCTGTGCTGCTCACCAACCCGGTGGTCCGCCCCCACCTCCGCCGCCTCCTGGAGCGGGCCCTGCCCCACCTAGTCGTCCTGAGCCACAGCGAGATCCCTCTGGACATCCGGGTCGTCAATCTCGGGACGGTGTCATGAAACGGCAAAAGAAAAACATGAAACCGCGAATGGCGCGAATTTTCGCGAATGCGGGTAAGGATCTGCTTTGGCTTTTCAATTCGCGTTCATTCGCGTCATTTGCGGTTCCTTCTTTTCCTGGTGATCCATGCGCGTGAAGACCTTCGAAGCCGCTTCCATGCAGGAAGCCTTGAACATCGTCAAGCGGGAGATGGGGGAGGAGGCCTTCATCCTCTCCACGCGCACCAAACAGAAGAGAGGGGCTTTGGGCATGGTGGAAGCAGCCATGATCGAGGTGACCGCGGCCGTGGACGAGAATGCGCCGGTGTCGCCCCCCCCCATGAACGGCACCAAGCCAACCTACGGACTGAGACAATCTCTGGCGGGCCGTGCGCCGGAACCCGCGCTCCGGCCCAAGGAGCCACGACCCCCCCAAGCCCCTCCGCCGCCCCTGGATCTCCAGCCCCTGCGCCGGGAACTCCTGGAAATCAAAGGTGCTGTGGAGGCTTTGAAGGATCAGGAGTCCCGGAATTCCACCATCCTGCACGAGCTGGATCAGTTGAAGGCCCTGTTGAACCGGATTCAGAAACAGGGCATGCCTTCGGCCCAGCTGCATCTGCCCGCCAGACTGTTGGAGCTCTACGGCGGCCTGGTGGCCAACGATTTGGATCCCATGATCGCCATGCGGCTCTGCGAGTACACCCAGCGAGCCCTGCTGGATCAGGGCGGCGAGGAGGCCGTGGACTCGGAGAAGGCGCGGCTCTTCATGCGCCGGGTCATCGCGGATTTCATTCCGGTGGCCTCGCCCATCCAACTCGAGCCTGGCAAGACTCGCGTGGCGGCCCTGGTCGGCCCAACCGGGGTCGGCAAGACCACCACCATCGCCAAGCTGGCGGCCTACGCGAAGCTGGAGCTGAAACAGCGGGTGGCCCTGGTCACCCTGGACACCTTCCGGATGGCAGCGGTGGACCAGCTGCAGCAGTACGCCCAGATCCTGCAGGTGCCCATTCACGTGGCCCTCACCGTGGAGGATCTCCGCAGCGCCCTGCGCTTCTATCAGGATCGCACCCTCGTGCTCATCGATACCCCGGGCCACAGCCCCAAGGACAGCGAGGTGCTCGGACAGCTGCGTCGCTTCCTGGACGAATTGCCTGAAGTGGAAACCCATCTGGTGCTTTCCGCCACCACCAAGCCGCGCGACATGGCGGACATCGCTCAGCGTTTCGAACCCCTGAAACCCAGCCGCCTGATCTTCACCAAGCTGGATGAGACCTCCACCTATGGGCCGATCCTGTCGACTCTGGTGCGGGTGAAGAAACCTCTCAGCTACCTGGGCACGGGCCAGGAAGTGCCCCAGGATCTTGAGCTGGCCACCAGCCGCCGGGTGGCGGATCTCATCCTTCCCGTTCCCCAAGTGGTGGGCGTATGACTGACCAGGCCTCCAAGCTCAGGACCCTCGCGCGCGCCGAGCTCCCGGAAAGCACGCTCTTCCATTCCCGCGTCATGGCCATCACGTCCGGCAAGGGCGGGGTGGGCAAGACCAATGTCGTGGCTGGCCTGGCCATGTCCCTCGCCAACATCGGCCAGCGCGTCGTGGTGCTGGATGCGGACTTCGGCTTGGCCAATATCGACATTTTGCTGGGCCTGACCCCCACCCATACCCTGGAACATGTCCTGCGTGGCGAAAAGCTGCTGGAGGAGATCCTGCTCGATGGCCCCAACGGCATCAAGGTTATCCCCGCCTCCAGCGGCATCCAGGAAATGACCCAGCTGGACGCGGCCTCGGAGCTGCGCCTGGTCCAGGGCCTGCAGCGCGTTTCGGAAAATCAGGATTGGCTCCTGATCGATACAGCCGCAGGTATCCACGATTCTGTCCTGAAGCTCCTCATGGCCGCTCAGGAAATCCTCTTGGTCACCACCCCCGAACCCACGTCTCTGGTGGATGCCTACGCCATGGTGAAGGTGGTGCATCTGCGCGATCCGAAGAAACCCATTTGGCTGCTCGTCAACAATGCCCAAAGCGAAACGGAGGCGGAGGAAACCATCGAACAGCTCCAGGCGGCCACCCTGCGCTTCCTGGGCCGTGAACTGCAAGTGCTCGGCCTGATCCCAGCGGATCCCTTCCTGCTTCAGGCCGTTCGCCAACAGCGCGGGGTTGTGGACGTCTTCCCCCGCTCTCCCGCCGCCCTGGCCTTCCGGAGCATCGCCGACCTTCTGAAGAAGAAAGTGCCCTTACAAAAAGGCAGTTTTGCTTCATTCTGGAAACAGTTGAGTCTCGAGGAGTCATGAGTCCGGTCGGCAAGAAGGACCCATCCAGCGCAGCCAAAGCCACGGGAACTTCCCTCGTGCCCGCGAAGGCTGCGACCCCGGCCCTGAAACCTGGGGTAGGATCGGCCGCTGTGGCAGCCTACGGGAAAGTCTCCAAACTTGCCGCGACCGCACCCTTGCCTGCCCCACCAGAAGTCGTGGTGTCCGAAGGCACTACCCCGGAGGAGCCAGATTTCCGGGACCATGAATTTCTCATAACAGAATGCCTGCCGCTGGTCAAGTTCATTGCCATTCGCATCTCCTCGCGGCTGCCAGCCCACGTGGAGTTGGACGATCTCATCCACTCCGGCATCCTGGGCCTGATGGACGCCGTCAAGAAGTTCGAGCCCGACCGCAATGTCAAATTCAAGACGTACGCCGAACAGCGCATCCGAGGCGCCATCCTGGACGGTCTCCGGGACCTGGACTGGGTGCCCCGCAGTCTCCGTCGGAAAAAGAAGGACATCGAGAATGCCTACCATCGGTTGGAGCAGCAATTCGGCCGGGCCGCCACGGATGAGGAAGTGGCCGCTGCCCTCGAATTGTCCCTGGAGGACCTCAACAAGTCCTTGGACGAACTGAAGGGCGTGACGCTGGGCACCTTCATGGACGCGGGCGAAGACGGAGAAGGCGAGAGCCTCATCAGCTTCGTGCCGGACCCGGATGCGGAGGACCCTCAGGTGGTGCTCCAGGCGCACGAACTCCAGACCCTCCTCAAGGATGCCGTGGACAAGCTCCCCACCAAGGAGCGCTTCGTGGTCCAGCTCTATTACTTTGACGAGCTGACCATGAAGGAAATCGGCACCCTTCTGAACATCACCGAAAGTCGGGTATCGCAATTGCATACCAAGTCGATGCTCCGGCTCCGGGGCAAGCTCAAAGAACGTCGGATCGAGGGATAAATGGCCAAGATCCTTAGCCAGGAAGAGGTCGATGCGCTACTGAAGTCCCACGCCAAGGGGACTAAGGCGCCCGCGCCCGGCCCCGCTGCGTTTGAACGGCCGGCCCCGATGACTCCCGCCCAGAGGGCAAAAAAAGCCCAGCTGCAGAAGAAGGTCGGTCTCTACAACTTCCGCCGCCCGGACCGGGTGAGCCGGGAACAGATGCGTTCCCTGCACTTCATGCACGACCGTTTCGCCCGGAACTTCTCGAGTTCGCTCTCGGCTTACCTGCGGACCATCACGGAGGTGAACCTGGTGTCCGTGGAGCAGCTCAGCTATCAGGAGTTCCTGCTCTCCGTGCCTGATCCCACCTGCTTCAATGCCATCAGCATCCGCCCCCTGGAGGGCGCCTTCGCCCTGGAAGTGAATCCCCAGCTCGTGTTCCCCATCATCGACAAGATGCTGGGCGGTCCCGGTGAGCCCCTGAAGTCCATGCGGACCATGACGGATATCGAACAGTCCATCTTCGACGGCATTCTCAAACTCATTCTGGACGATCTCCGGGAGTCCTGGAAAGGCATCATCGAGCTGGACTTCAAGATCCAGGCCCGGGAGACCAGTCCCCAACTCATCCAGATCGTGGCCCCCAACGAGGTCGTCTTATTGGTGGTCTTCGAAGTGAAGATGGGCTCCGTGGTGGGCATGATCAATTTGGCCATCCCCTCCATCATCCTGGAGCCCGTGGCCAGCAAGTTCGATCAGGAGATGTATACCGGGTACAAGAAATCGGTCAACTTCGAGGAGGCACGCCTGCTCATCGAGAGCCTCAAGAAGTGCCCCATGACGGCCTGCGCCGAGATCCGGGGGACCAATCTGCGGCTTGCGGACATTCTGGCCCTGCAGCCTGGGGACATCGTGCCGCTTACCAAACGCTTCGATGCCGTCCTGGATCTCGCCGTGGACGGTATCCCTCGCTACCAGGGCTATGTGGCCCTGAACGTGAACCAGAAGCGGGTCTTCCAACTGACTTCCACGAAACAGGAGGGATGAGATGGATCCCGCGACTCAGGAACTGGACCAGAAGGTAGGTGGCAGCTTTGCCGAAAGCATGGGCTCGGTATTCTCCATGCTCACCGGCCGGGAGTTCTCCATCACCGCCAAGACCGGCGCCGCCATTGACCACGAGGGCATCGCCAAGCTGCACTCGGGCCCAACCGTCTATGTGAAAGCCCACTACACCAAGGGCCTGTCAGGCACCTTGCTCTTCGCCCTTCCCCTCAAGGAAGGCACGATGCTGGTGGACCTCATGCTGGGGGGTGACGGTGCCTCGGCCAACGAACTGGCGGGCGATTCCCGGGACGCCCTCTCGGAAACCTTCAACCAGATCATGGGCAGCGCCAACCAGACGCTGTCGGATCAGGCCGGGGAAACCCTCTCCATCTCCAATGTCGAGATCTTGTCTGAGGATTCCCCCAGCGCGAGTGCCCTCGAGGCACTCCTGGGCCCCGGTCCCTTCCACGACCTGCCCCTGGCCACCACCCAGGAGGGCCTATCCACCTCGATCCATATCCTGATCCCGGACCTGCTGGTGCAGCAGATCAAGCGCAAGCTGGGTCTGGGTGAGCCCGCCGCTCCGCCCCCAACGCCCATCCCAGCGACATCAGCCGCCGTCGCGGCTGCTCCACCCGCCATGGCTACCCGTGCCCCTGCGACCATGGCCTCCACCCCTGTGGACACCGGGAACCTGGACCTGCTGCTGGATATCGAACTGCCAGTCATGGTCCGCATGGGCCAGACGGAGATGCAGCTCGGCGAACTCCTGAAGCTCACTCCCGGCTCCATCCTGGAACTCAACCGCGCCGCTGATGCCCCGGTCGAACTCCTGGTGAACAGCAAGGTTATCGCCAAGGGAGAAGTGGTGGTGGTGGATGGTAACTTCGCCTTCCGAATCACCGAGATCGAAAGCGCCGCCACGAGGATCCGCAGCCTGGTTTGAGCCGAATTCTGCGTTAGGTCATCCCCAGCAAAAGGGCATCCGCGAAATCGCCAAAAGACGCGAAAGCAAAGCTGCAAAATTCTTTGCGCTGATCTTTCTATTTCGCGGTTCCCATAGCAACCTTCGGCTTGAGCGGAATCATAAGAGCAAGCCGGGAAATACTGTGTCACGACCACCACGCCCTGTGGCGAGTAAAGGGCTACGGATCGTCTATTTCTTACCACATTGTCAATACGTCTTCGCGCGTCTATCTTCTAAATCATCCAAAGAAAGGCCCCCATGTGCGGAATCGTCGGATACATCGGTCACCAGCCTGCAGTCATGCTGCTCCTGGAGGGCTTGAAAAGCCTTGAATATCGCGGCTACGACAGTGCTGGGATCGCGTTGGCGCCCGGTGACGGGGCGTTCCGGGTGACCCGGGCCTCCGGGAAACTGATGAACTTGCAGACCAAGCTGGACCTGAACGATGTCACTGCAACGGGCATCGGGCATACCCGCTGGGCCACCCATGGTCGGCCCACGGAAGAGAATGCCCATCCCCATCGCAGCCCCGATGGCAAGGTCGTGGCCGTCCACAATGGCATTTTCGAGAACTTTTTGGAATTGCGCCAGGAACTCACTGCGGCAGGGTTCAAGTTCATCACGGAAACGGACACAGAATGCTTTCCTGTGATGGTCTCGCATCTCATGAAGACTGGGTTGACTTTCCTGGAAGCCTTCCGCCAGGCGGTCGGACGCATGCGCGGTATCTACGCCATCGCCTGCATGCACGCCGACGATCCCGGACGGATCCTGGTGGCCCGCAGTGGCCCACCCCTGGTGATCGGGCTCGGCGAAAACGAGCAGTTCCTGGCCTCGGATGTCGTGCCTCTGCTTCGCCACACCCGCCGAGTGATCTACCTAGAGGATGGTGATCTGGCGGAAATGACCCGTCAGGAGGTCCACCTCTTCAAACTGGATGGAAGCCCCGTGGATCGCCCAGTCCATATCATTCCCTTCGATCCCGTCGCCGCCGAAAAAGGTCGGTTCAAGCACTTCATGCAAAAAGAGATCTTCGAACAACCCCTGGCTCTCTCCAATACGCTCCTCAATCGTCTACCTATCGATGGCGATGCCATTCCCCTGGAATTACCCTTCTCCGATATAGAACTGCGCAGCTTCGATCGGATCCTGATCCTGGCCTGTGGCACGAGCCTGCATGCGGGTATTGTGGGAAAGTTCTATATCGAGAATCTCGCCCGGATCAGCGTGGATGTGGACTACGGCTCCGAGTATCGCTACCGGAATCCGGTGGTCGGGCCCAACACCCTGGCCGTGGGGCTCACCCAGAGCGGTGAGACGGCGGATACCCTCGCGGCCATGAAGGAGGCTGCCAGCCGAGGGGCCCGAACCTTGGTCATCTGCAACGTCCAGGGCTCCACAGCCACCCGGCAAACCGAAGCCACGATCCTCACCCATGCAGGCCCTGAGATCGGTGTAGCCTCCACCAAGGCCTTCACGACCCAGTTGGCGGTCCTGCTGCTCTTGGCTCTGCGATTGGGAGAAGCAAAAGGCACACTGGATCCGAAACTCCGCACGGAACTCCTCCAGGGATTGCGGGAACTCCCAGCGGTCATGGAGCGCACCGCCAGCCTGGAGCCCCAGATCATCAAATGGGCCCGTGAATGGAACGAAGCCTCCGATTTCCTCTTCCTGGGCCGGGGCCCCCTCTATCCCATCGCTCTGGAAGGCGCCCTCAAACTCAAGGAGATCTCCTATATCCACGCCGAAGGCTACCCAGCTGGCGAGATGAAGCATGGTCCCATTGCCCTCATTGACCAGCATCTCCCCATCGTGGCGCTCATGCCCAAGGATGCCCATCGCGACAAGACCCTGTCGAACCTGCAGGAAGCCGCCGCCCGCGACGGCCGTATTCTGGCCCTGGTGACCGAAGGAGACAAGGGCCTGGACACAATCGCTCAGGATGTGATGGAACTCCCCAATGTTCACCCCTGGCTGGCGCCGATGCTTTATGTCGTGCCGCTTCAATTGCTGGCCTATCACATCGCCGTCATCCGCGGCTGCGACGTGGACCAACCCCGGAACCTCGCCAAGTCCGTGACCGTGGAGTGAGCACGCGACAGCATAAGGAGCCGTAGCGGAGTGCTGACTCCGCAAAAGCCCCGAATCCACCCTCGACAAAAGCACCCGCACGAGTCAAAATGAGTGCTCGCATTGGCGCGTAGCTCAGTGGTAGAGCACTACCTTGACACGGTAGGGGTCGGTGGTTCGAAACCACTCGTGCCAACCACAAAATGAAAGGGAGCACCTCTTTTGGTGCTCCCTTTCCCCTTCTCAGCGCGTGGTTTCGGACCACCGAGCGGCAATGGCGCGCAGGTAGGGAAAGCGAAGCACGCATGCGTGCTGAGCGGTCCGCTGCAGCGGATTCCCGTGCGCAGCCAGTGCCGTGGTGGTGAGCGCCAGCGAACCTGGTTCGAAACCACTCGTGCCAACCAAAGAATGAAAGGGAGCACCTCTTTTGGTGCTCCCTTTCCCCTTTTCAGCGCGTGGTTTTGGACCACCGAGCGGCAATGGCATAGATGGCCGAATCGTTTTAAATCCGGTCGTCGAGGCATCAGGGACACGCGACTGCCACCGCATCAGAGCTGATCCAACGGACTTGCAACACCGCGTCCTCCCCGGTTCAGGACGTGGGTGTAGATCATAGTCGTTTCCACATTTGCGTGGCCGAGTAGCTCCTGCACCGTACGGATGTCATACCCGGCTTGGAGGAGATGGGTTGCGAAGGAATGGCGCAGCACATGGGGCGTGACGGGCTTAGCAAATTCCGCCGTGCGGGCCGCCTGCCGAACTGCGCGCTGGATGCTTTCAGGAACCAAGTGATGGCGCCGTTCGATGCCCGTTCGCGGATCGATGGAGCGGGAAGCTGATGGGAACACCCATTGCCAACCCCAGCTGGTGGCCGCATTCGTGTATTTCACCGCCAAGGCAGTGGGGAGAAAGACCTGACCAAACCCCTCCGCGACGTCCTTTTGGTGCAGCGTCTTGACCCGCTCCAGGTGCGTCCTGAGCACTGATTCCAGGGATTCCGGCAACATGGTGACCCGATCCTTGTTGCCCTTGCCCTCACGCACGATGACCTCGTGTCGCCCGAAATCGAGATCCTTCACCCGGAGGCGCAACCCCTCCAACAGGCGCATACCCGAACCGAACAGAAGCCGAGCCACCAACCCAGACGTACCCTTCATCTGATCCAGCAACTGACGCACCTCACTCAGGGTCAAAACAACGGGCAGTCGCGGCGAGTTCTTGGCCTGAACCACCTCGTCGAGCCAGGGAAGTTCGATATTGAGTACATGCTTGTATAGGAAGAGAATGGCGGCCTTGGCCTGATTCTGGGTTGCAGCGGAGACTTGCCGTTCCTGGGCGAGATGAGAGAGAAAGGTTTCGACCTCGTGGGCACCCATTTCCATGGGATGGCGCTTCCCATGGAAAAGAATGAATCGTCTAACCCAGGCGACGTAGACATCTTCCGTGCGGAGACTGTAATGCCGGATCCGGATCGCCCCGCGCAATTGATCCAAGAGACGAGGATTCTGGGGCATCGCTGCTCCCTGAATACTTTGAACTAATCCGCTACGCCTAATCACTTGTGTCATGGCCCACCTGGCTCTAGGATGAATTCGCCTAATCACGACCCGCCGACCTGCAGGAATGTCTTTTTTTATATATCTCCAATGTTATCGCTTTTTATTCGTCCGTCAAGTTCTCACCCAGTTCGCCTAATCCGCCCGCACCGACATGCCCTGCACCTCACCCCACCCCCCAAATCCCCCATTAGGCTGCGCCCCACCCCCTGGCGCGTGTCGTCTAATACATAGTTAGGCCGCATCGCACCGCAAAGCCATTCCGCCGTTCAAGGCCGTTATCGTCTTCCTTCTCCAAAGCCAAAAGCAAAACGCTCTTCCCTCGTTCTTTCGAACTCGCTCAGGTCGCGCTCAACCAGGTCTTCGTGCCGTTCTGCAGTTGCAGTGGTGTTCTCGTCGCCCGTCGTTCAAACTGAATGTTCTCCCGCCGTTTACTCAACATCGCTCCACTTTCTTACGGCCTTGGTTCAATGCTGCTGCCTAACCATTGCTTCAACTCGGACGCTGCCTCCGCTGGCAAATCCAGTCTGCCGCCGTTTGAGTTCCTTTCCACTTCTCTCCGTGCTTGGTCGGCAGCGCCGGTCAAGCCGAGTCGTTAGGCCGCACTACCCAGTTCGCCCTGCCTTCATTCTCTGCAATTAACCTTGTAGTATGCTAAATTACAAGCGTCACGGGTTTCAGTAATTCGTCATGCTATGTGTTGATTCTTGCAAATTAAATTCTTCTCACTAACACACAAAATAGGAGATATCGTGTTTTGCCATGAATGCGGGGCACTAATTGAAGACAGTTATAAATTTTGCAAATCATGCGGAACCAAAG
>JANYIU010000105.1 GCA_025361955.1 Holophagaceae bacterium | reverse complement strand
TGACCTGCTTCAGTTGCCGCTGAGCAGGGTGCGTGCCAAGCGGTTATGCCGTTCCAGGAGCACCGGCAGATCGATGGCAAGTAGCTGCCCGTCACGCGCGATGACACGGCCATTGATCACTGCAAGCGAGACCTTCGTCGGGGCACAGAACACCAAGGCGGCCAGAGGATCATGCAGGGCTCCCGCGTGATCGATGCCCTGGAGGTTGAAGGCGGCGATATCGGCGCACTTGCCTGGGGCGAGTTGGCCGATGTCGTCACGGCTCAGAGCCTCAGCTCCCCCTCGGGTGGCGATCTCCAGGGCTTCACGGGCGGTCATGCCTCCGGGATTCCCCAAGACTCGCGCGAGGAGCAGCGCTTGTCTGGCTTCCGCCAGCAGGTGACCGGCATCGTTGGAGGCGGAACCGTCCACGCCAAGGCCCACAGGCACTCCGGCGGCGCGCATCTTCCGGATGGGAGCGATGCCGGAACCCAGCCGCATGTTCGAAGACGGACAATGGGCCACGCCTGTATGCGTGAGCGCGAACAGGCCAATGCCGTGATCATCCAGGCAGACACAGTGGGCGTGCCAGGTTCCGCGCCCGGTCCAGCCCAACTCTTCGGCGTATTGGGCGGGGGTGCGGCCGAAGCGTTCCTGGCTGTAGGCCACATCCCTGAGGGTCTCGGCCAGGTGGGTGTGCAGGCCGACGCCGTAGCTTCGCGCCATGGCTGCGGATTCCCGCATCAGGTCCTGGGAAACAGAGAAGGGCGAACAAGGGGCAAGGGCGATCCGCAGCATGGCTCCGTCGTTCGCGTCGTGCCAGGTTTCAATCAACCGCTGCGAATCCGCCAGGATGGCCTGCTCGCTCTCGACCACGCGATCCGGCGGCAGGCCGCCCTTCGATTCCCCCACGCTCATGCTGCCTCGACAGGCATGGAAACGCATGCCAATCTGCTGAGCTGCCTCGATGCTGTCCTCCAGACGGCAGCCGTTGGGATAGATGTAGAGATGGTCTGAGGACGTCGTGCAGCCCGAGAGGATCAACTCCGCCATGGCGGTCTGCGTGGAGACATTGATCATCTCCGGGGTGAGGCCCGCCCAGATGGGATAGAGCCGCTGCAGCCAGTCGAACAGCTCGCAGTCCTGGGCCCCCGGTACGCAGCGGGTCAGCGACTGATACATGTGGTGGTGAGTGTTGATCAGCCCGGGTAGAACGACGCAGCCCGAGGCATCGATGATCTGGTCGGCCGTCTCCGGCAGGTCTTTCGAGGCACCGACCTGGACGATGCGGTTGCCCCGCACGAACAAACCACCGCCAGGGAGCTCCCGGCGGTGGTCGTCCATGGTCACCAGCAGGTCGGCGTTCCTGATGAGAAGAGTCGCCTCTGAATGCATCGTCAATCCCTTTCCAGGCGGCAAAAGAACAAGATGAGAATGCAAAACAGGATGGACAGGATGAAAAGCTGAATCATCCTGTCCATCCTGTCTTAAATCATTATGCTTCGGGCATTGCAGCTTGCGCTAGTGCTAGAGGCTCGGGTCAGCTCTTGGGCAGTTTGGAGTCGACGCCTTGGACGTAGTAGTCCATTTTGGTGAGCTCTTCGTCCTTCATGACCTGGCCGGCGGGAACGCGGGTCTTGCCGTCCTGGTCCACCACGGGCCCGACGAAGGGATGACGCTTGCCGCTGCGGATCTCACCCTCAAGCTTGGTGACCAGCGCCTTGACATCCTTGGGCACAGCCGCGTTCATCGGAGCGATCTTGATCATGCCATCCTTGATGCCGCCCCAGATACTGGTGGGCTTCCAGGTGCCGGCCATGACATCTTTTATGGTCTTGATGTAGAACTCGCCCCAAATGTGGGTGGTGCCGCTGAGCTGGGTCTTGGGGCCGTACTTCGACATGTCGGAGTGATAGGAGAAGGAATAGACACCCTTCTCTTCGGCGGCCTGCACGACAGCAGTGGAATCGGTGTGGTGGGTGACCATATCAGCACCCTGGGAGATGAGGGTCAGCGCAGCTTCGCGCTCCTTGCCGGGATCGAACCAGGAGTTGACCCAGATCACCCGCACTTCGGCCTTGGGATTGACGCTCTTCATGCCCTGGGTGAAGGCGTTGATGCCCTGCAACACTTCGGGGATAGGGAAGGCGGCGACGTAGCCGGCGATGTTGGACTTGGTCATCTTGCCGGCGATGACGCCGTTCAAGTAGCGGCCTTCATAGAAACGGGCGTTGTACTGGCCGACATTCACGGCGGTCTTGTAGCCCGTGGCGTGCATGAAGACGGTGTTGGGATAGGTCGGGGCCACCTTGAGGGTGGGGTTCATGTAGCCGAAGGACGTGGTGAAGACGACCTTGCAGCCGCTCTGAGCCATTTCGCGGATGACGCGTTCGGCGTCGGCGCCTTCGGGCACGTTCTCGACGAACTGGGTGGTCACCTTGCCACTGAGCGCGGCTTCCATTTGCTTGCGGCCCAGGTCGTGCTGGTAGGTCCAGCCTGCATCCCCAATGGGGCTAACGTAGACGAAGCCGACCTTGACCGGGGCCTGCGCCAGTAGGCTCGTGGCGGCAAGCAGGACGGCTCCACCGAGGATGGTTGCAACGGATTTCCGTGTATTCATTCCAAGTACCTCCAAGTGAGTTGAGAAGGGCCGTCCATGGGCGGCGGGAAGAGACAAAGGGATGGTCTAAGCATCCGGCAGGAAAGGCTGGCCTAAGGAGGCTGGAGAGTTGAGTCGGATGGTCTTCAGATTACGCGAGATCAGCACCAGCACCACAATGGTTGCCACATAGGGCAGGGAGGACAGGAACTGGGCGGGGATGGAAAGCTTGAGACCCGATCCCTGCACGAACATCTGGGTGATCATGGCCCCACCGAAGAGGTAGGCGCCGATCATGACGCGCATCGGCCGCCAGGTGGCGAAGACCACGAGGGCCAGCGAAATCCAGCCCCGCCCCGCGACCATGCCCTCCACCCACATGGGGGTGTAGAAGACGGACAGGAAGGCGCCGCCCACGCCCGCCATCGCGCCGCCGAAGAGGGTCGCCAAATACCGGATGAGGATGACCGGATGGCCGATTTCATGGGCCGAGACCGGGGATTCTCCCACCGCGCGCAAAATCAGCCCGACCTTACTCTTGTAAAGGAACCACGCCACCAAGCCAATCAAGATCCAGGAGAAATAGACCAGTGCTTGCTGCTGGAAAAGGGCCGGTCCGATGTAGGGGATGTCAGCGAGCAGAGGGATGCGCATGGGGACGATGCTGGGGAGCGCCACGGATTCATAGGACTTGCCGATGAAGGCCGAGAGCCCGACCCCGAAAATGGAGAGGGCCAGTCCGGAGGCCACTTGATTGGCCATCAGAGTCAGGGCCATGAAGGCGAACAGAAGGGACATCAGCATTCCTGCGACCATACCCGCCAGGATGCCCAGCCAGGGATTGCCGGTATGGTGCGTCACGGCAAAGGCGGCGACGGCGCCCACTGACATCATGCCTTCGGGGCCAAGGTTGAGCACACCGGACTTCTCGGTGACCAACTCGCCCAGGGCGGTGATGATCAAGGGCGTTCCGGCGACCACCGTGGCGAAGAGAATCGAGGTGAAAAGGCTCTGGTCCATGGGAATCTCACTTGTTCCGACGAGCGAATCGCGGCCGGAAATAGACGAACACATCCGAACCGAGCAGGAAGAACAGCAGCATTCCCTGGAAGACATTGGAGATGGAAGACGGCAGGTTCAGGTATTGCTGGGCCTGCTCACCGCCCAGGTACAAGAGCGCCATCAGGAGGCTCGAGAAGAAGATGCCGATGGGGTTGAGGCGTCCCAGGAAGGCGACGATCATCGCGGCGAATCCGTAGCCCGGTGAGATGTGTTCGGTGAGCTGGCCGATCGGGCCAGCCACCTCGGCGAGGCCTGCGATGCCGGCCATGCACCCCCCCGCCAGCATTCCAAACCAGACCGTACGCTTGGCTGAAAAGCCCGCATAGCGGCTGGCATTCTCGGCCTGGCCAGCCACCTTCATCTGGTAGCCGAGAAAACTGCGGTTCATGAACACCCAGCCCACCACGAGCCCGCCGATGCCGACCAGGAACGCCGCGTTGAGACGGGTGCCCGCCTTGAGCAGGGGGAGCATGGCATGGACCTGGAACTGCTTGGTCTGAGGGAAGTTGAAGCCGTCTGGGTCCTTCCAGGGACCATGCACAAGCCAGGACACGACCAGCTGGGCGATGTAGACCAGCATCAGGCTGGTGAGAATCTCGTTGGCGTTGAAGCGGGTGCGCAGGAAGGCGGGAATGGCGGCCCAGAGCATGCCTCCGAGGGCGCCTGCCAGGATCATGGCGGGGAGCAGCAATGGGCTGGTGCTGTGCTCGAAATGCAAGGCGACCCAACCACCCGCCAAGGCGCCGATGAGCAGTTGGCCTTCGGCCCCGATGTTCCAGATGTTGGCCCGGAACCCCACCGAAAGTCCCACAGCGCAGAGCATCAGGGGCGTCGCTTTGAGCAGCAGCTCCGCCATGCCATAGGTGTCCTTGACGGGATTGAGGAAGAAGACCTTGAAGCCTTCCATGGGGTTCTTCCCCAGCACCGAGAAGAGCACCAGGCCGCATATCAGCATCAGGAAGACAGCCAATACCGGCGACAGATAACGCATCAGGAGGGACGGTTCCGTGCGCGCTTCGAACTTAAGCCACATGGGAATCTTTCTTGCGTGCCTCGGCGCCCGGCCACAGGCCGCTCATCCAGATGCCGATCTCCTCCACGCCGGTTTGCGAAGTCGCCTTGATGGGTGACAACTTGCCCTTGGCGATGACCACGATGCGGTCCGCGATCTCAAACAGCTCCTCCAGCTCCTCGGAAATCACCAGAATGGCTGTCCCCTGGTTGCGCAACTCGACCAGCGTGCGGCGGATGAAGGAGGCGGCGCCAACGTCCACGCCCCAGGTCGGCTGAGCGAGTACTAGCACCTTGGGGTTCTGCATGATCTCCCGACCGACGATGAATTTCTGGAGATTGCCGCCCGAAAGCGACTTGGCTTCCGATTCCGAGCCACCGCATTTGACATCGAAGCGGGTGATGCAAGCCTCCGCGAAACGCCGGGCCGTTTTGAATCGGATCAGGCCATGGTTCAGCATGCCGTGGCGATGGGCCGTGAGCAGGGTGTTCTCGGTGAGCGTCAGGCGGGGCACCGCACCTCGGCCCAGGCGATCTTCGGGGACGAAACACATACCCAGACCGCGACGGCGGCCGGAGTGCATGCGCCCCGCTGGAACGCCGCAAATTTGGACGCCGCGTTTGCTGGCGCCGGGCTCTTCTCCGGAGATCGCCAACAGGAGCTCCTGCTGGCCGTTCCCGCTGACTCCAGCGATGCCCACGATTTCGCCACTCCTGACTTCCAGGTTGATGTCCTTGAGGTCGGTTCCGAAGGGATCCTCAGCCACGCGCGACAGCCCTTCAAGCTTCAATCGGACCTCACCATGGGTGGAGTCATCGCCATGCTGACAGACCGGCAGATCCTCACCGATCATCATGCGGGCCATGGTGGCCGGGGTCTCCTCGGCGGGTTTGCAGGTGCCGATGACCTTGCCTCCTCGCAGTACTGTAGCGGTATGGCAGAGTTCCTGGATCTCATCCAATTTGTGGCTGATGTAGAGAATGCTGCGACCTTCGGCAGCCAGCTTTCGCAGTGTCTCGAACAGCTTTCGGACAGCCTGGGGCGTCAGCACGGAGGTGGGTTCGTCCAGGATCAGCAAACGCGGATCCGACAATAGACAGCGGACAATCTCCACCCGTTGGCGTTCGCCCACGGAAAGGGCATGCACGAGACGCCGCGGATCCACCGGCAGGCCGTAGCGTTCGGAAACCTCCTCGATGCGCTTGGCCAGGGCCACCAGATCAAACTTCCCTGGCAGGGCCAAGGCGACGTTCTGGACCACCGTCAGGGTCTCAAAGAGGGAAAAATGCTGGAATACCATGCCGATGCCCATTTCACGGGCTTGGGCGGGATTCTTGATCGTGACGAGCTTGCCTTCCCAGCGGATCTCGCCCGCATCGGGATGGGTCACGCCGTAGATGAGCTTCATCAATGTGGACTTACCGGCGCCGTTCTCGCCCAGTACCGCATGGATCTCGCCGGGCATGACCGAGAGACTGACAGCGTCGTTGGCGACTACCGCCGGATAGGCCTTGCGTATCCCTTTGACCGCGAGCCGTGGCGTTTCCGTGGATGGGGTTTGCATTGCGCTTTCCGAGAAGATCATCAGCAGGGATATACAGCCAGCCCAGGCTTAGGCCCACAGAGACCCAACTTCGGCGACAGAATCTCGAGTTGGGTCAGGGATGACTTCAATTGAGAAGCCGCCTCCAAGTTCTAGTGTGAATGGCTTGGAGCGGGAAGGACACCACGAAGGTCGAGTCAGGTCGTGGTCAAAGTGAAAGCTAGGAACTTAGTATAATTACGACTACATCTTATGAAAAAGCACAGAGGAGTCAAGAAATTTTTTTCTCTAAGAGATAAAAATATTTACGGTCCCTCGGCAATCCTTCAGACCGGAACTGCTTTGCAAACGCATGACCGCAGTCCCGTCCGTTCCGGAGGTCTTCAGCCGCCGCCGATCATCACCGACAGTACGATTTCATCCCCTTCCTTGAGCCTCATGTTGTGCGAGGCCTGCATCCCATTGACGGTGGTGAGGATGGTCGGCACATGCTGGGGTTGGTAGCCAAGAGCCACGATGAGATTCCTGACGGTCGCTCCCTCCGCCATTTCTCTTACGAAATCATGTTGCCCTTCTGGCCTCAGTAGGGATCCGTAGATGATCACCCGAATGTTCATGCAAGCATCTCTCTAAATCGGATTTCAGTTGGGCAATTCTGGCGCGTTTCCGCGAATATCCGGGGCTACCGAAGCACCCCGTCATCATACCCATGAGATTCCTCACCCGACTCTGCATT
The DNA here is from genome assembly GCA_025361955.1 of Holophagaceae bacterium. Classification (GTDB taxonomy): domain Bacteria; phylum Acidobacteriota; class Holophagae; order Holophagales; family Holophagaceae; genus UBA1801. The sequence goes on along the minus strand of JANYIU010000105.1, from coordinate 16,601 downwards.
CCCTGAACCCTTCTGGAGCAGTGGCCTGAAAGCAGCTTTGCAGCTCTGCTCCCAGGCCACCTGTTCTACGTCACAGCGCCTGGATCGCCCGCCACACCTTTTCGGGCGTGAACGGCGTCGTGTAGAGCCTTGCGCCGGTGGCATTGTGGATCGCGTTGGCAATCGCAGGCATGGCCCCGTTGATGCAGATCTCGGAGACGCTCTTGGCTCCGTACGGTCCGGTTTCCTCGTAACTGGGCACCAGAATGGCCTTGATGGGGGGTTTGTCCCGCATGGAGAAGATGTGGTAATCGGTGAGATTGGCGTTGATCATCTTGCCCTTGGCATTGAACAGGTATTCCTCGGTCAGGGCATAGCTGATCCCGTTGAGCACGCCGCCTTCGGTCTGCCCCTCTGCCAGTTTGGGGTTGATGGCGGTACCACAGTCCACGGCCGCGACGTAGTTCAGGACCTGCACGGCGCCCGTCCAAGTGTCCACTTCGATCTCGACATAGTGGGCCGAGAACGGCGGGGGTGACTTATGCGTGATGTGCGAAGCCGTGTCCATGATCTGGTATTGATTCTTCTGATACAGCGAGTAGAGCGAAATCTCCGAGAACGAGAGTTTGTGCTGGCCATCCTGGCTGAACGCCCAGCCCTCTGCGGTGTCCAGTTCACTGACCGGCAGGTGGAGCATCTCGGCGGCGGTATTCAGGATCTGCAGCTTGACCTTGGCCCCGGCCTTGCGCGCAGCTTCGCCACTCAGGTAGGTGGTGCTGGAGGCGTACGCGCCCACATCGAAGGGGGTAAAGTCCGTGTCCGAGGAATAGACGATCATCTTGTCGATGGTCGTCCCGATCGCCTCCGCTGCGATCTGGCCCAGCACCGTGTCGCTGCCGGTGCCAAGGTCGGTCGCGCCGATGAGCAGATTGAAGGAGCCGTCTTCGTTCATCTTGATGCTGGCCGCGCCCATGTCCACCTCGGGCACGCTGGAGCCCTGCATCAAGCAGCACATGCCCAGCCCACGGCGGTAGCGGCCCGTTTTCGACCGCCAGGGAGTGCGCCTGCTCCAGTCGATTTCTTTGGCGCCAATTGCAATGCAATCCGCCAGGGCGCAACTGCCGATGGTCATCGGCACGCCTTTCTTGCCTTCACCCAAGGCCTCAAATACGGGAGAGCCCTCACCCGAGCGGATGTGGTTCAGCTTGCGGAATTCCACGGGGTCCATGCCAATGGCTTCGGCCATTTCATCCATCAGGCTTTCCGCCGCGAAGAATGCCTGGGTGGCCCCAAAGCCACGGTAGGCGCCACTCACCGGCATGTTGGTGTAGGCGACCTTGCCAAGGAAAGCAATGTTGTCCGCGCGATAGAGGGGCAGCACCTTGCTCCCGCAGCAGCCGATGACGGTGAGGCCGTGGCCGCCGTAGGCACCCGTGTTGGAAGTCGCTTCCATGCCGAAGGCGGTGATGCGACCGTCCTTCTTGACACCCATGCGCAAGCGGATCCGGATGGGATGCCGGGTGCGGCCGGTGCGGAAATTCTCCTCCCGGGTGAACTCCCAGAAGACTGGGCGCTTGGTGCGCAGGGTCAGCATGGCAACCACATCTTCCAGCAGCACTTCCTGCTTGCTGCCGAAACCCCCGCCGATGCGGGGTTTGATGACGCGGATCTGCTGGACCGGAATCTGCAGGCATTGCGCGACGATGCGTCGGCAGTGGAACGGCACCTGGGTGCTGGTGACGATGACGATGCGTCCGCGGGGGTCGAGGTAGGCCTGGGCGACGTAGGCCTCGATCGGGGTGTGCTGGGCGTACTGGGTTTCATAGGTGCGGTCGAACTGGAAGTCGGCTTCGGCCAGGCCCTTGTCAAGGCTGCCCACTTCCATACTGATGTGGGCCACGAGGTTCTTCAGCGGTTCGTAGGGCACGGGGATGGGAATCGTGGCGTCTGGCTCATCATGGATGATGGGAGCGCCTTCCGCGAAGGCTTCATCAATGGAGAGCACGGGTTTCAGCACCTCGTACTCGACCTTGATCGCCTTGAGGGCAGCCTCCGCCTGCTCCAAGGTCTCGGCAGCCACGGCAGCAACTCGATCGCCCACGTAGCGGACCTTGGTGTCGAACATGAAGGTGTCGTAGGGCGAAGGTTCGGGATAGCCCTGACCCGCTGTGCAGTGCGCCACCCGGGGGACGTTGCCGTGATACAGGACCGCCTTCACACCGGGCATTTTTTCCGCTGCGCTGATGTCGATGGAGACGATCCGGGCGTGGGCGTGGGGGCTCCACAACATCTTCACGTAGAGCGTGTCCGCTGGTTTGAAGTCAGCCACGTAGGAGGGTTTGCCAAGGGCCAGGGACATGGAATCGATCTTGACGACCGACTTGTTGACGACTTTCAGATCCTTCACGTTCACTTCGCACCTCCGCAGGAGCCAGCGGCGATCACCTTGTGCAGGGCGACCTCGATCTTTTCGTAGCCTGTGCAGCGGCAAAGATTGCCATCCATGTACACCTTGAGTTCCGCATCGGTGGGTTGGGGAATTTCGGCGAGCAGTGCCTTGGCCGAAAGGACGATCCCTGGAATGCAGAATCCGCATTGCACAGCCCCTTCCTCGACCAAGGCGGTCTGCAGGGGATGGGGATTGTCGAAATCACCGACACCTTCGATGGTCTCGATGGCGCGCCCCTCGGCCTGAAAGGCATACAGGATGCAGGAATAGACGGTTTTGCCATCCATGATCACGGTGCAGGAACCACACGAGCCCGTGCCGCAGCCATGTTTGGTTCCCGTCAGCCCTTCCCGTCGCAGCAGATCGAGAAGTTTTTCATCAGGAGCAACCAGGAACTCCTTCGCTTCACCATTCACAGAGAAGCTGAGGTGCCGTGTGTTTTTCATGGTCATTCTCCTTGCGCCTGCAGCAGAGCGGCGGACAGTACATCCATGAGCACGACCCGGCCCAGATGTGCGGCGTATTCGTCAGACATGCCCTCCTTGCCCTTCCAGGCAAGCGCGGCCGTTCCGTTTGCCACAGCCTGCTGGAGCGAGGCGGCATCGGCAGCCTGGCCGCCCAAGGCTGCTTCAACCAAGGTCAGCCGGGCCGGGAGAGCGATTCCCGCGCTGGCGGCCACCCGGATTCCGTCGATCCTGCCTGACTTCACAGTGATGACGGCTGCCGCGGTCATGAGGCTGAAGCCGGCGTGGAGCCGGACCTCCTTGTGATAGCCGAAACCCTGTCCTGGTTTTAGGACGGGGACTTCGACCCTGGTCAAGAGCTGGCCTGGTTGGAACAGGCGGATCGGTTGGCCATTGAAATAGTCGTCTGACGAATAGGCCTTTTCCGCAACGCCTTCGATGTAGAGGGTGGCATCCAGCGCGAGCAAGGCGACCGGGAAGTCATTCCATGGAAAGACTCGGACGATATTGCCTCCGAGCGTGGAGATGTTGCGGATCTGTTGCGTGGAAGTATGCAGCGCGACCTGGTCCAGGACCCAGCCCTGGTCTTTGAATTTCATCAGATCGCCCAGGCTGGTGGTGGCCCCGATGAGATAGGCTCCGCCCTGCTTCTGGATGCCTGAAAGCCCCAAATGGGAGATATCCACGGCCGTTTTCTCGACGATACCCAGGAAGTGCAAGCTCGTGCCACCCGCAACGGCAAACCCCTTCTCGCCGAGTTTTTCCAGGGCAGACTGCGCCGACTTGAGGTCTTCGGGAATGATGAATTCGTTCAGTTTCATGGCGTCTCCCACGGCTCTATCGATACGAAAAACCCAGCTTGTTCTCGGCGGCGGCCAGCATCTTCTCGGCGATGCGATTGGCACGGTGGCACAGGGCTGCTTCATCCACGTCCACCAAGTGACCCTTCTCCACGACCACCCGTCCTGCCACCAGCGTATACTCCGCTCTCGGACCGGCACCGCAGAACAGCACCGCAGAGGCTGGATCCGCCATGGCTCCAGCGAACTCGATCCGGTCCAGCCGGAACAGCGCCATATCCGCCGCCGAGCCGACCTTGAGCTGACCGATCTCGGGCTGGCCGAGAATGCTGGCACCGCCCGTGGTGGCGAGCTGCAGCACCTGCTGGGGGGGCATGGCTTCAACGCCGGTACCTACCCGGTGGATCAACAAGGCCACCTGCATCTCCCGGAGGAAATTGGACGAATCATTGCTGGCGCTGCCATCCACCGCCAGTCCGACCCGGACGCCTGCCGCCAGCAGTTGGGGCACCTTGCAGATGCCCGACCCGAGGCGCAGATTGGATACCGGACAGTGCGCGATCCCAGTCTGTGTTTCGGCCAGCCGCTGGATTTCCTCATCGCTGAAATAGATGCCATGGGCGTACCAGACATCGGGTCCCACCCAGCCCGTCTTCTCCATGTAGTCGAGCGGTCGCAGGCCCAGGGTCTGCAGGCAGAAGTCCTCTTCGTCCTGGGTCTCGCAAAGGTGGGTATGGAGGAAGACCTTTTTCTCCCGGGCGAACACTGCGGTTTCCGCCAACAGCTCGGTGGTGACGGAGAAGGGCGAACAGGGCGCCAACACGATGCGGCACATGGAGAACGGTTGGGGGTCATGGTATTTGGCGATCAGCCGTTCACAGTCCCGGAGGATTGCGTCGGGTTTCTGGACGACATCATCCGGGGGCAGGCCCCCGGCTGAACGTCCCCGGCTCATGCTGCCGCGCGTGGGATGGAAGCGCATGCCCATTGCGCGGGCAGTGTCGATTTCGATATCGAGGAATTCGGTGGGAGCGCTTTGGGGGAAGACGTAGAAATGATCGGTGGTGGTCGTGCAGCCGGACAAGAGCAGCTCGCCCAGGCCCACGCGAGTGCTCACTTCCACCGCCTCGGGTCCGAGTTCCCGCCAGACCTCGTAGAGGCCAATGAGCCAGTCGAACAATTTGGCGTTCTGCACCTTCGGAATGTTGCGCGTCAGGGTCTGGTAGAGGTGGTGATGGGTATTGATGAATCCCGGGTAGGCCACGCAATGGGCGCCATCAATGACCCGGTCCGGCTGGGGATCCGGGGTGCCAAGCGTGCCGATCGCGGCGATCTTGCCGTCCTCGATCAACACATCGACCGCGTGGAGCGGGGGCTCGCCGGCAACCATGGTCACCAGCGTGTGGATATTCCGGACCAACAGTCTGGTCATGAGAAAAAGCTCCATTCATCGAGACTAAGCCCCCTGCACTATAGGCTCTTGCATCTCTTCCTGAGGGGTCAATTTGGCGCGATCAGAAACGGTCCCAGAGCTTTACAGCCAGTGCTCGGGACCGCTTGGCCATCTCGACCTCGTCCAGATCGATGGCGAGCTTGCGACCTTCCATGAGGATCCGGCCGCCGCAGATGGTGGTGTCCACCACGGCCTGGCTGATGCCGAAGATGAGGTGACCCAGCACGGTTCCGCTATCCAAGGGCGTGGGCGGCAGGTAGTCCATCAGGATTACATCGGCGGCGGCCCCTTCCTTCAATTCACCGATGGGGAAACCCCAGACGCGGCTGGCGATCTCGGGATTGTTCGCGGTGAGGGCACCGGCCACTTCCATGAAGGCACAGCTGGGATTGTTGGCGCGCAGGTGCTGAGCCCACAGGGCGACGCGGGTCTCTTCCAGCATGGAGACCGTCATGGCATCGGTGCCGAGACCGGCGAGGACGCCCGCGCTCTGCAGGCGCACCAGGTCGACGACTCCGACGGCGTTGTTGAGATTGCTCTGGGTATTGGTCGCAACCATGGTGCGGGTACGCGCCAGGGTTTCGACCTCGCTCTGATCGATATGCACGCAGTGGGCGGCCATGGTCTTCTCGCCCAGGATGCCGTGGGCATCCAGGCGCTCCACGACCCGCTGGCCGTAGCGCTTGACGTTGTGGGCCACATCGGAGGCCGCTTCAGCGACGTGGACGTGGAACCCGACGCCCAGGCTGTGACCCAGTTCGGACGCTCGCGCCATGGTCTTGTCGCTGATGGTGAAGGCGGCATGGAGACCGAAATGGGCGCGGAGCTGAGGATCGTTCTCCTGTTTGCAGCGGCGCGCGAAGGCGGTGTTCTCTTCCAAACCTGCCTCCGTCACCTGGTCCCCATCGCGGTCGGAAAGCTCGTAGCAAAGACTCGCGCGGAGCCCCGTTTCCTTCACCGCCTTGGCGATGAGGTCCAGGGAACCGCGCACGGCGCCGGGGCTCGCATGATGGTCGATGAGGGTGGTGGTGCCCTTCTTGATGGCCTCCACCAGCATCACCTTCGCGCTGTAATAGGTGTCGTCGAGGCTCAGCTTCTTGTCCAGGCGCCACCAGAGGTTTTCGAGCACCTCCTGGAAATTACAGCTTGGCGCAGCCTTGCCAAGTCCCCGCACCAGCGTGGAATAGAAATGCATATGGGCATTGATGAGCCCGGGCATGACCACCTTGCCCTTGGCGTCCAGCACGCGGTCGAAAGGCCCTTGGATCGCCGACTTCGGTGCGATGCGGGTGATGCGATCGCCCTCCAGGAGCAGGGCGTGGTCTTCGAGCACTTGGCAGGCCTTGCCGAAGGTGATGATGGTTCCATTCTGAATAAGGGTCCGCATGGTGGCTCCAAGAGAGACATAGGGTGCAGAGAGCTAAAGGGGAATTCACTTACAGAGTCATGCGGAAGAGACAGAGGTTCGCAGAGGACAAGGAAACAGGCTTTTGCTCTTGGCTCCACTCACCTCTGCGCGTGTGGTTCGGTTTTAAACTTCACAGAGCAGAGCAAGTTCTTCTGGCGTCCGCACCTTCATGTAGAGCGCGCCCGAGAAGCACTTCTGCGCGCAGATTGAGCAGCCGATGCACTTGGACGCATCTGTGACCGGCACCTTGTCGGCGTTGAGGCTGATGGCCAGGTACGGGCAGCGCGTGCAGTTGCCGCAGTGCTCGCAGAGGTCTGCCACCACGGCGCTGACCTTCTTCAAAGGGGTCAGTTCCATGAAGCCGGTGATCGGGCTGGGCAGGGCGTAGCCAATGAGTTCCTTGACGCTACCGATGCCGCGAGCCTCCAGCAGATGGCTGAGACCCATTTCCAGGTCGTCGATGACCCCATAGCCTTCCTTCATGACGATGGTGCAAAACTGGACGGTCTGCACGCCCAGAGCCAGGAAATCCGCGGCGGCCTTGTAGTTCATGGGACCGCCGTTGCCGCTGATGTGCATGCCCATCTTCGCGACGTTGGCCAGGGTCAGATTGCTGATCTGGGTGACGCCTTCGCCGGAGAGGCCCAGGACGATGCCCTCCTCCCAGGTTTGCTTGTCACCCTTGCGGAAGGCCATGCTGGGGAAGGAATTGGCCAGGGTGACGCCAGCCTTCTTGTTCGGGTACTTGGCAAAGACCTCCTTGATGGCGGCCATGATCGGATAGATGGCCGTGACCGCGGCGGTGAGTTTGAAGAGCTTCGGGATTTCGGGGTTGGAGACTTCCAGAACCCAGTCGATGATCTTCGCGGTGAGTTCCGCGTCTTGGCTCACGATGTCGCCCTTGGTGCCGTCGCCGCCCTGGGGGCAGGAGAGGCTGTACTCAATGCCCATGACCCCGCAGGCTTCCAGCTTCAAGGTATTGGCCTGCCACCCAGCCTTGTCGTGGGCGTCATCGCCGGTGACCGGGCCGCCGGTGCTCGCCATGGTGAGGCGATCCGGATACTCCTTGATCAGCCGCCGGACCTCGTCACAGACGCGGTCCATGGAGTGGCCGCTGACGTTGTCGCAGTTCGCGTAGGTGTCCTTGGTGATCTGGAACATGTATTCACTGGGCATGTGGATGGGCACGCCATCGAAGCAAGTCTTCATGACACCGCCCGCCCAGCCAGCCTCGTAGGCCAGCTTCATCTGCTCGTAGCCGTCGCTCGGTGGCGCGGCGCTGAGCAGGAAGGGAGAGCGGAGCTTGCGGCCGAAGAATTCCGTCGCCAGGGAAATCGGCCGGAGAATGTGGCCAGGCAGGGCCGTGCGGCTCTTGGTGGGTTTGTCGATCACCGGAGCCGGTTGCTTCATCAGGAAGGCTGCCACGACGAGAGCGATGTTCTTCCCAGCGGCAGAGGCTTCCACTACGGTGGTGGGACCGTTGGCCAGATCGCCCGCATAGAAGACGCCTTGGCTCTCTTCCCTGGCCATGGCAGCCCGGGCGCCGATGGCGATGACCACCACGTCGAAGGCCAGGGTGTAGACCCCCGCGCCGGCCTCATCCACCATGTTGCGCGGATGGAAGGGCTTGCCTTCGGGCAGGAACACGCGACTGGTCTTCAGGCCCTTCACGCGCCCACCCTCAACGGCGATCTCGATGCACTTGGTGCGGCCCGTGACGGCGATGCCTTCGTCCAACAATTCCTGGCGCTCGGTGGCGGTCAGGGGCATCTCGTGCAAGGTTTCCAGGCAGAACATCTCCACGGTGGCGCCCTGCGTGCGGGCCACCGCTGCGCAATCCACGGCCACGGCACCGCCCCCAAGGACGGCCACGCGCTTGCCCTTGAGGTCACCCGGCTGGTTCAGGAAGGCGATCCAGTCCAGGGCCTTGTCTTCGCCCGGGATGCCGAGCTTGTAGGGGGCGTCCAGGCCCGTGGCAACCACCACGGCCTCGAACCCCTTTTTAAGCAGCGCGGAAGGCTTCTCTACGGGGCTGGAAAGGTGGATCTTGGCGCCGGTCTGGCCTTGGAGCCACTCGATATCGGACCGAAGCACCTGCTTGTCCAGCCGGTGATCGGGAATCAGGTTGCACATGCCGCCCGGCTTGGAATCCCGCTCGAAAATCTCGGCCGTGAAACCCTTCTGAGCCAGCATGGCCGCCGCCGCGAGGCCCGCGGGGCCGCCACCCACCACGGCCACCTTCCTGCCGTTGGGTTTGGGCTGGTTGAGGGTGGGCATCACGCCCAGATCCTTGGCCTTCTGGATGATGGTGGCCTGGACGGCCGGGATGTTGACCGGATGGTCAAAGAGGCGGTGGGAGCAGGCCTTCATGCAGTGAAAGTCCGGGCATACAGCGCCGCAGATCCCGCCAAGGGGGTTGTGGCCCATGATCAGGGAAGCGGATCGCTTGTAGTCCGCAGGGAGCCCGATCCTGGCGGCCAGGATGAAGTCGGCCGGCGAGCAGTCCGCAGGGCAAGCCTCCTGGCAGGGTTTCTCCGCGCAGTTCTCGCAGCGGTTGAACTCCTCTTTTAGCTGTGCGTCAGAAAGAAAAGCGGTATGGGTTTTTTGCATGGGGTGTCTCCAGACTTCAGGCACTCGGTTCAATTCCGCACAAAGCAGCCCAAGATCGTCCCACCAATGGGGTGCGAGAGGGGGCAATCCAGCTAGCTTCGGCTTTGCATCAGGTAAAATAGGTTGAGAACTGCCCAGTGTGTAATCCGGAGTACAGTGTGAAGGTGGGGGAGTTAGAGTCAAGAAAAATATTTCTCACGAAGAATAAATATTTGTCTATGCATCGCCGCCAGGAGAGGATCCCATCAAGCGTAAAGGATGACCAGCTACAGCTCGACGCGCGAGCCATTGCTCTTGACCGTTCGGAGAGTCGAGGAGTGGGATATCCTACGCATCGGCAACGCAAACGTAGCCTAACGAGGGGAGTTGGACCCGACCCTTGCGCGATTGCGAACGGGCGACTCGGTAGATTGTGGGGCACTGAAGCATTGGGGCATCGGCTGCCAGGACAGCTTGCGGGTTGACCTGGTAAAAAACCCCCAGTGCCGACAGCGTTCCTCCGGGACAAGTACTCGGTAGGACCGAACCGTCATGCTGGATAAGCCGAAACATCCATGTTTTCAGCGGCTATTTTTGTTGGAAATAGCCTGTCCCGCTGCAATTACTGCAATTTATTTCATAGTGGAGACTGCCCCCGCAGTTCTTGCATGGCGCGTTGAAAGTACCAAGACCGGAGCACTGAGAGCAGGTAGTAGAAAATGCCATCTGGGTCTTATGTCCCTTGCAACGGGGACATACCATGCCGTCTACGAGTAGGCCTGTTGCCTTACAGCGAGCACATGGGCCAGCTTCTTGGGTATAGGTTCCGGTTCCAGCACATTTCCGACAACGTATAGCCATTGTCCCGCGACCGCTACAGACGTTGCAATCACTTGTCAGACGGCCCGTGCCATCGCATCTCAGGCATTTGACAGCAGGGTTGGGCAGGAGATTGCTCTGAGCAGAAGGCTTCTCTCCTTTGGTGTTGGGTGAAATTGCTCCCTTGTCAGCATGGTCATCAGGGATATCTGCGGCCAGCTTGCGAATGACTTTTTCCGTTTTCTTCCTCTTTTCGGTTTCTCGTTTTCGCTTTTCAATCTGAGCATTTGTCTTTGCCACTTGGTTCCTTTCGGTAGCGCGATTCTAAAGAATGCCGCAGTTGTTTGTCAGATTGGAGACCGGGATTCACAGATTAATGGGAGAGGCCTTATGCATGAGGTTAGGGCGCTGCTAGAGCAGTGATGAAGAGACCGAATAGCAAGAATTGCTATTAAAGTGGTTTCATAAAAAACACCATTTCCTCTTCTTTGAATTTCAATTTTTTGTACAGACCATGAGCTTTGTGATTTTCTGGTTCAGCATGGAGTTGGATTCTTTTGCAGCTATGGGTTTCAGCATAACAAATCAGATATTCCATGATCTTTTCACCAACGCCACTCTTTCGATATAGAGATGAGACGTACAAATCATCTACAGTCATGGCCTTTCCGCCAGACCAGATGCTGTAGACTGTCCAAGTGTTCGCATATCCTACAATTTCACCATTCAATTCAGCGATGAAGATCTGAATATTTTCCGGCATGGTGATCGCTTCAAGAAAGATGCGCCCCATCTCTTCAGCGGAAGGTTGGTTCAATCCTGCCCAGAAGGGAATTGAGGCCATGACTTCTTGCATGAACGCTAGGTTGAGCCGTACAAATGCCGACTTGTCTTTCTCTGTGCAGGCTCGGATAGTCAAACCCCCCGACATTCTGTACCTCCAATTCATATTTTAAGCGGATGCGAAACGGCCATTGTGCGGCCTGGCGTATGGAGTAAAGCGGCGGTGTCGACTGCGGCGCGCTGGCTGGAGACGAGAAAGTGGAACGAGTAGCGGAGGAAGTTGCCGGTGGAGGCAGCGCCCGGGTTGAACGCTGGGTCAGGGCGCATCGTCGAGATGAAATTTGGTAAGAAAGCGTTTGATGGATGGATGCTTTTCCGCCAAGTGAATGAAATACGCGCGGATAATTTGAAAAGCCAAATATCCAAATAGTGCCGTGATGAAAATTTCTTCGATAATCAGTGAAACTTTGTTGAACACGATGTTTACCTCACGCCTTTGGATTGCGGCTCAACGTATGGAGTTTACTGGCGGTGCTGACTGCGGCGCACTGGGGGGATGAGAAATCCGAACGGGTGGAGAAGCAGGTTGCCAGTGGAGACAGCGTCCGAGTTGAACGACAAGTTAGCGGTGTAATCGGCCTGCTGCCGAAAATCGCGCCGAAGAAACCCCGGGGGCGGCTCGGTGGTGGCAGGGTGGAAGATGGTGCTGCAGAAGACCGATTCGGCATGGGTGCATCTTGCCCGAGGGTTAGCGTGGTTATGGGTGACGTCAACGCCATTGGTGAATCCTATCGTAGGCCAGGTGCCCACGGTGGCGATATCCCGTTTAAGAGAGTGAGCAAGACGACGTGCCCGATGCGGCACCGTTCTCTCAACGATTGGTGGTGGAGGTGCCTTGGCAGAACGCAAGGCAAGCAAGGGTCCAAAGATCAAGAAGGCCAGAGTCAATCACATGCTGCGGCCTAAGTATTAGACGACAGCCACAAGGGTGTGGGAGTTCGCCTAAATTTTGGTTAAATGTTGAAAATACCGCCGCATTACCCATCTCAACACCTGATTTGGCGAAGCGGATGGAAGGGTTGATCCCTGCGGGGGAAACCGTTAATCGGCGCGTCTGGGTCTGTGGTTTGCAAAATTCGAGCGGAACTGTTGACGATCCAGTAGGACTAGACATTTTGAATCCTGATTAGGTGATACGGCTGGGAACGGGGTGAGCCATGAAGCGAACACCTTACGGTGCTGCCCGGGAAGATTTCGACTCACAGCGGAGTGGTGATCGGCACCCGTTTGCAGGAAACTATCCCGCGGGACGAGCGACCCTTCCCGTTGAGAACGCAATGCGGGCCATCTCTATTCTTGGTTGCTGGATCCCAGCAGGGAGAAAGGCTGATGGCTGTCTTCAAACGGATCAGCTTCGGGTTGGGGTCGGCATCATCGCCACTGGAAGGCACGCGTGCCGATCCTCACCACGCTCCCCATTCATCGGATCATCCCAGACCGATCATCCGCCGTCGCTCCGAGGGCATCAGCCTCTGATCGGTTTGCCATCCCGCGAGGCTCAGGCCCCTGATGGCTCCGGAAATGAAATAATGAGTGGGCGACGCTGCGGGTTCGTGAAAGTAGTTCGAAATTCGAACAAATAATTTTAATTTAGAACTTTATGGCTTGACAGTTGAACGAAACAGCCGGATCTTGCTCGTAGAGTTCAGTCGATGCTTGGCCTTGCGACTTGCCAGCGCGTTGACCGAACGGGAATGTGATTGCCTTTGCGGGAGTATGGATGCCTGAGGCCGTGGTAAGGACCGAAAAGATCCGTAAGGATTTTTCCGCGGTCACGGTCCTCAAAGACATTTCCATCGAACTCCAGGCGGGCGAGACGCTGGGTCTCATTGGGGAGAACGGCGCGGGCAAGTCGACCCTCATGAAGATCCTGTCGGGCATCTACCAGCCGACGGCGGGAGCCCTTTTCATCGATGGCAAGTCAACCAGCTTCCGCAACCCCTCGGACGCGAAGGCGGCGGGCGTTTCCATCGTGCCCCAGGAATTCAACCTCTGCCCTGACCTCTCGGTCTCCGAAAACGTCTATCTCGGCGACGAGATCAAGGGACCGGGCGGTCTCCTGGATCGGGCCGCGATGCGTGACCGGACTCGGGAGCTCCTCTCCGAACTTTCCGCGGCCATCGATCCCGATGCCCGCATCGTGGAGCTTTCGGCGGCCCAGAAGCAGCTCGTCGAGATCTGCAAGGCGCTCGTCCACGAGGCGCGCGTCCTCATCCTGGACGAGCCCACCACGGTCCTCACCAAGATCGAAATTGACAGCCTCTTTCGCGTCATGCGTGACCTCCGGTCCCGCGGCATCGCGCTGGTCTACATCTCCCACAAGCTATGGGAAATCGCGGAAATCTGTGACCGGGTGGCCGTCCTTCGCGATGGTGAGCTGGTCCATGTGGCCCCCGTTGCCACCCTGAGTCTTGAGGAGATGGCCCGGCGCATGGTGGGCAGGGAACTCTCGGATGTCTTCCCGAAGCTGGCGGAGCCCTCTGCCGAAGCTCCCGTCCTCTTCGAGGTCGAAGGCCTCTCCTCACCCAACGCCTTCGAAAACATCTCGTTCTCCATCCGGGCGGGCGAGATCCTCGGTCTCGCGGGCCTCATGGGCGCGGGCCGCACCGAGGTCGCCGAAGCGGTGATGGGCGTCCGCCGCGCCACGGGCAGGATAGCCGTGGCCGGGAAGGAACTTCGCTCCCATCGGCCCATGGACGCCGTCGCGGCCGGCATAGGCTATCTCTCGGAGGACCGGCAAGGCTCAGGCGTCATGGTTCCCTTCACCATCGCGGAGAATGCCACCCTCGTCTCCCTGCCTCGCTACAGCAGGGGTCTCCTTGGCATCGTGGACCGCAAGGGCGAGGCAGCGAGCGCCGAGCGCTGGAAGGGTCTGTTCTCGATCAAGGCTACCTCCACGGACCAGTGCCTTGAGGAACTCTCGGGTGGCAACCAACAGAAGGTCTCCCTCGCCAAAAGTCTGGACCCCGAGCCCAAGGTCCTCATTGTGGACGAGCCCACGCGCGGAGTCGACGTGGGCGCCAAGCGCGATATCTACCGTCTCATCGCCGACCTCGCGGCCAAGGGCATCGCCATCATCTTCATTTCCTCCGAGCTCGAAGAGGTCATCGGCATGTGCCGCCGCGTCCTCGTGATGCGGGAAGGCCGCGCCGCAGGTTTCCTGGAAGGCGCCGCAGTCAATGAAGAGGAAATCATGTACCTCGCCACCGGCATCCGGGAAGGAGTCTAGGCAATGGCCAACAGCAGGACTCGGAACAAATTCAGCGCAGAGCGCTACGGGAGCCTCATCGCCCTAGGGATCCTCGTGCTCGTCTCGGCGGTCCTGAGTCCCCACTTTCTCCAGCCCCAGAACATCCTCAATATTTTGCGGCAAATATCGTATACCGGCATCATCGCCCTTGGCATGACCTTTGTCATCATCGCGGGCGGCATCGATCTGTCGGTCGGTTCCCTGGCCGCCTTCGCGGGCGCCATCGGGGTTCTTACAATGAACGCCTTGGGCGCGGCGGGCAAACCCGAGTGGGTCGGCGTCCTAGCGGCTGTGCTCGTGGCCCTTGCCGCGGGATCGCTGGGCGGGGTTCTCAACGGGCTCATGGTCACCAAGGGCCGGATCGCACCTTTCATCGTGACCCTTGGCACGATGGCCATCTTCCGCTCCCTCTCGCTCTACCTCGGCGATGCGGGAGAGTTCACTTCCACCAATACCCTCTACTCGCAGATCGGCTCTGCCTCTATCGCTTTCGTACCGGTGCCGGTCTGGATCATGGCGGCCTTCGCCGCCTTTTTCTCCCTTCTCCTCGGCCGGACGCGGTATGGCCGTTACGTGCGGGCGGTGGGCTCGAACCAGCGGGTGGCCCTCTATTCCGCCATCAATGTAGACAAGGTCCGCTTGCTCACCTACGTGGTGATCGGCCTCACGGTAGGCGTGACGGCCGTGCTCATATCAATGCGCTTCAACGCGGTGGGCACGTCCACCCTCGGAGTGAACTATGAACTCGACGCCATCGCTGCGGTCATCATCGGCGGCACGGCCATGGCAGGTGGCTCTGGCACGATCTGGGGCACGGTGGTCGGCGCCATCATCCTCGGGGTCATCAACAATATGCTCAACATGGTGGGCGTTTCCCCCTACCTTCAGGGCACGGTGAAGGGGCTCGTGATCATCGGGGCCGTCCTCATCCAGCGCCGGAAGGCCTGACAGTGTAATCCACGGCCCCCTAGCGGGCCGAATTTCCAAGGAGGTTTTCAGATGAAAAGATTCGTTGCTCTTCTCCTCTTCCTCGTCGCCCTTGGCGGTAGCGCCTTCGCGCAGACCGCCGCTGCGACCAAGAAGCTCATCGTCGGCGTCACCATGCCGACGGCCGATCACGGCTGGATGGGTGGCGCGAACTGGTGGGCCAAGAAGGCCATCAGCGACTGGCAGAAGAAGGACCCCAATGTCAAGTTCCTCTTCCGCACGGCTGGCGATGTCAGCAAGCAGGCCGCCGACATCGAGGATCTCGTGGTCCAGGGCGTCAACGGTCTGGTGATCTTCCCGTTCGACTCCTCCATCACCCCGGTGGTCGAAAAGGCTTATGCCAAGGGCATCTACGTGGTCGTCCTCGACCGCGGCATCACCAAGCCCGCCTATGACGTCTACCTCTCCAACGACGACGAAGCCTATGCCCGCAACTCCATGGAATGGATCTGCAAGGATCTAGGCTACAAGGGCAATATCGTCCTCATCGAGGGCATCCCGAGCGTCATTTCCGACCTCCGCACCAAGACCGCCAAGGATGTCGCCGCCAAGTATTCGGGGATCAAGGTCCTCGACTCCCAGCCTGGCATGTGGAACAAGGAAAAGGCCCTCGCCGTCATGGAGAACTACCTCCAGAAATACCCCCAGATCAGCGCCGTCTACACAGCCGACGACGACATGCTTGAAGGCGCCCTCCAGGCCTATAAGGAGTCGGGTCGCAAGGACATTAAGATCATGTTCGGCGGCGCCGCTTCCAAGGGCATGGTCAAGAGGATCATGGATGGCAGCAACCCGATTGTCCGCGCTGATGCGACCTATCCACCA
The DNA here is from genome assembly GCA_025361955.1 of Holophagaceae bacterium. Classification (GTDB taxonomy): domain Bacteria; phylum Acidobacteriota; class Holophagae; order Holophagales; family Holophagaceae; genus UBA1801. Next base: position 735 of record JANYIU010000105.1, on the reverse strand, counting down.
GATGTCGTCGCGACGGCCGTCTCCCTCTCCGTGATCGGCCTCCGCGGCCGTGTCTTCGAGGGGTTCTATCAGAAAAAGCTCCCAATCCGCATCATCCTCAATTCCGAGCTCATCACGAAAGACAACGCAAAGGCCTACTACGTTCCCGACGCCGTATTTTAAGCGGAGAAGGGGTTTCGGCCTGAACAAGGACGAAAAACGCGGTGGCAAAACCGGGAAGGGGGCGGCAACCTGCGCCTTGCATGGCCGTTTCCTTCCCGGGCCGCCGCGGAGTTGCAGTACCCGTTCGAATAGGAAAGGCTGCATCGTGATGGAACCTGCAGACGGAGCCGCCCCAGGACTGTCGACGACGGCCGGAAGCATCTTCAAGATCATCCGGGACCAGGGCCCGCTCTTCCCTGCGGACATCGTCCGCAAGACCGGCTTGGCCAAGTCCACCGTGTCCGGTTACGTCGAGCGCCTCGTGTCCGTGGGCCTCATCCGCGAGGAAGCGAGACCGGGCGGCAAGCGCCGTATGCTCAAGGTCGCCGAATCGGCGGGCTACGTCATGGGCGTCGACCTTGGCCAGACGCACCTCCATGTGGGACTCTGCGACCTCGAAGGGAACCTTCTCGACATCATTTCAGGGGAGGTTGACCTCCTCCACGAAACACCCGATTCCATCCTCTCCCGAGTGGTGGGCGACGCGTGCTCCTTGATCGCGCGCAACGCGCTTTCTTCCACCGCTCTCTCCGG
>JANYIU010000083.1 GCA_025361955.1 Holophagaceae bacterium | reverse complement strand
GAACGCGGACCACAACGCCGCGAAGAACATCCTGGAGGCCGGAAGCGGCCTCCCTGCCGCCGGGATGGCGGCAGAAGCCTGTGGAGGGAAGGCGTCAGCCGCCCGGCGAAGCAGGAAACCTGCGGCGTGAGCCGTGGAATCACCTTCCTTCAGGGAGGGGAGAATTCAAAACAGACCCAGCCTTCAGGTTTTAGGCGCCGTTACGGAAATGACAGTGTTTTGGGTTTATCGTGCGGGTGCCGTCCGTCACTGACGGAGGGCTGGCAAACCCTCAGACTTGGGGGGTTTGCATGGAGGCGATCTTGAAGCGTTTTGATCTGGTCGTGGTGGGCGCGGGCATCGGCGGCGGCTCCCTGGTCTACAACCTGCGGAAACAAGGCTTCACGGGCTCCATCCTGGTGGTGGACCGGGGGGATGCCGTGGCCACAGGTCCCACCGCCTTCTCGGCAGGAGGCTTCCGCAATCTCTGGACGACTCCCATCAACCAGCAGCTCTGCACCAAAGCCATCGGGATCCTCAAGGGCTTCCAGGACGAGATGGGGGTGGCCATCGGCTTCCACCAATGCGGCTACCTGGTCACCTACTATGCCAAGTCCTGGGCGAAGATCCCCCAGGCTGCCGAGATTTGGGCTGCCAATGGCGTCAACTTTGAACTTTTGGACCCGGCCCAGATCGAAACGCGCATCCCTGGGTTGCAGTGCGGTGTGGCCCATATCGATCCGGATGTGTGCGAATACCTGGGCTTCGAAGCCATCGTGGGGGGCGTGCTTGGCCAGGACTGCGGGAGCTTCGACCCCTCCCAGGCGGCCGTTGCTTATTTCGAACGGGCCCGCAACGACTTCGCTCAACAGCTGGTGCTCCAGCTCAAGACGGAAGTGCAGGCGGTGACCTTCGACGTTTCGGGACGGGCCACCGGCCTCCGCCTGAAGGCTGCCCATGGTCCGGAGGAGACTGTGGCAGCGGGCATCGTGGCGCTCTGCTCAGGCCCCTGGACCAACGAGCTGCTGCAGCGCTCGGGGCTGCCGGAAGCCGATCTCATGCCCATCATCAGCCAGAAGCGCATGATGTTCATCACCGACTTCCCTGACCAAGACCCGCGCTGGCAGGCTATTCCGCTCACCATCATCGATCAGGGCATCTACTTCAAGCACGAGAGCGGCCACCTCATGATCGGCAAGGCCAAGGGTGATGCGCCCGACAGCTTCGATACCACGTTCGAGCCGCAGTATTACATCGAAGAGGTGAATCAGGTCATGCAGGAGCGCATCCCGAGCACCGCCGTGTGCAAGCTCAAGAGCGGCTGGGCTAGCCTCTACGACACCACCGCCCCGGATCACAATGCCATCGTCGGCTGGCACGAGAACCACCCCGGCCTGCTGCTCCAGGTGGGCTACAGCGGCCACGGCGCCATGGAAAGTCCGGCCGTGGGCATCGGCTTGGCGGAGCTGGTGCTCACCGGGAACTACCAGAGCGTCGATTGCCATCCTTTGCGCTGGGGACGATTCCGGGAAGGAGACCTGAACGTGGAGAAGATCGTGATCTGAGCCGAGTGCGTTCCCTCGGGAGCGCCACGCGACTCAGTTCAGGGCAGCCAAGGACAATCGGTTATCCTGGAAGTTCTCTGGAGCCCAAGTGTTCAATCACATTTCCGTCCCCACCATCCTGATCAGTTATGTCGCGCTGCTGTTCAGCCTTTGCATCCATGAGGCCTCGCATGCGACTGCGGCGTACTGGCTGGAGGACGATACCGCCGCCCGAATGGGACGGATGACGTTGAATCCCCTCGCCCACATGGATCCGATCGGCACGTTCCTGTTTCCTCTCCTGGGAATGTTCACCGGACTCCCCTTCATCGGCTGGGCCAAGCCCGTGCCTGTGGACGGTCGCAAACTCACGCGCCGCTTCAGCATGCGGGCAGGCTTCGCCATGGTCGCCAGTGCTGGCCCGCTCTCCAATCTGATCCAGGCGGTGGTGTTCTTCCCGGTCTTGGCGCTGTTCGTGAGAGCCACCACGCCGGATGTTTTCAGCCGCGTGCGCCTATTCGAAGTGGCCGCCTTCGATTGGGGCAGCAATGTGGTGGATACTTTGAAATCCGCAGGAGTGGGCAATGTTCAGACGTTGTTCCTGGTGCTGCTGGGGCGGCTGGTGATGATCAACTTGCTGCTGGCCCTCTTCAACTTGTTGCCTTTGGGACCGCTTGATGGAGCAGGGATCTTGAGAGGCATCGTGCCAAACTCCTGGACTCCCAAGCTGGACCGCTATCAGCCATTTATGTTTATCGTGATTCTCGTCCTCGCGTTCTCGGGAATGCTGGGCTATATCATTTCTCCCGCGCTGAGTCTGGCCTATTCCATGCTCACGCCCATTGCGAACTTCATCCTCGGAGCCTGAACCATGGAGCGCGTTCTTTCTGGTGTCCAGCCCTCTGGATCTCTGCACCTCGGCAATCTCGTCGGGGCTCTCGAGAATTATGTGAAGCTCCAAGATCAGTACCAGACCTTCTACATGATCGCGGACTGGCACGCCTATACCTCCCGCTTCGATGACCCGGGTTCCATCGAGCCGGCGGTCATGGAAGTGGCTGCGAGCTTCCTGGCCGCGGGGCTGGACCCCCAGCGTTCCGTGCTCTTTGCCCAGTCCCAGGTGAAGGAACACGCGGAGTTGCACCTGCTCTTCAGCATGATCACGCCACTCTCCTGGGTGGAGCGGGTGCCGACCTACAAAGAGAAGCTGCAGAATTCTGAGGCGGATCTGGGTTCGTACGGCTTCCTGGGCTACCCCGTCCTCCAGGCTGCGGACATCCTCATTTACAAGGCCCACAAGGTTCCTGTGGGCGAGGATCAGCTCTTCCACCTGGAACTCACGCGCGAGATTGCGCGGCGCTTCCACTTCCTCTACGGTGTGGAGCTCTTCCCCGAACCCCAGGCCGTGCTCACCCATGCCGCCCGGGTGCCGGGGCTGGACGGCCGCAAGATGTCCAAGACCTATGACAACGGCATCTATCTGCGCGATACGCCGGCTGTCATCCTGCAGAAATGCACGCGCCAGATGGCCTCGGACTCTGCCCGTATTCGCCGCAGCGATCCAGGCAATCCGGACATCTGCAACACCTATGCGTTTCACAAACTGTTCTCGGCTGCGGCCACTTGCGAGCTGGTCAACGTCGAGTGCCGGAGCGCTGGCATCGGTTGTTTCGACTGCAAGAAGAAGGTGGCGGAAGCCATCATCGCCCGTATCGAGCCCTTGCGAGAAAAGATCGAGGCGAATCTGGCGCAACCCGACACTCTCAAGGACGTGCTGCGCGATGGCAGTAATCGGGCCCGGGTGGTGGCTCAGGAAACCATGACGGAAGTCCGCGCGGCCATGAAGCTCTCGACGTTCTGATGTGATGATCCTGCCCGACTGGGAAGAGCTGCTGGAGTGGCTGAAAGCGAAGTTCTGGCTTGTCCTTGTGCTGCTAGCCCTGGCCCTGGGCGGCATCCACGCGTGGGTGACGAGTCCCCTGCATCCGCCTCCGGGGATCCTTGCACCGGAAGAACCGATCCAGGGACCACCGGTAGCCACGGCAGCCTGGGTGTTTCACGATCACCAGCTAGTCTCCCTGGCGACCTTCGAGCTCCATGCGCGGGTGCTGGCCATAGAACGCTATCGGTTCGACCGGGCGGCAGAGCTTTCCCCGGTCGATCTAGCCATGGGCTGGGGTCGCATGTCCGATTCTTCGGTATTGGATCAAGTCAAGATTTGGCAGGACAGTCGCTGGTATTACTGGACGACGCCGACTTTTCCCATCCCGGCGGAGGAGATCACCTCCCACAGCGCCAACATGCACATGATCCCCGCGAATCCCTGGGTGAAGCGGCAGCTGCTCTCGCTCCGGGTCGGCCAGGTCGTTCATCTCAGAGGGCAACTCATCCGAGCCGAAGGGCGCGATCAGTGGAAGTGGGCAAGTTCCCTGTCCCGGACTGATTCCGGAGATGGCGCGTGCGAAGTCATCTGGGTGGAAACCATGGAGGCCCCATGACCCGTTTTTACGCTTGATTCCTCCACTCCGCTTGTTACACTAGCAATTCCGAGTCGGTTCCTTAGCTCAGCTGGTTAGAGCATCTGACTCTTAATCAGAGGGTCCTGGGTTCGAGTCCCAGAGGAACCACCAGACAAAGCCCCCGTCAAACATAGGCGGGGGTTGTTTTTATAGGCACGATTGAAAGTATAGAACTCTGTGGTGACTCTAGCTCGCGAAGGTCAGGGGCTAAACTGGATTTATGCTAGAAAGCGGGCGCGGTCACGGTGGCTTTCTGCAAAACGGCCGCGGTCTGAGACAAGATTCGGCCGTTCATCGTCGCTCGGGTCAGCAGCGTTACATCGGTCTTGCAAAGCAGGATGCCTTCAAAATGCGACCCGGTGCCGAGGGCCACATTGCCCGCGACC
>JANYIU010000068.1 GCA_025361955.1 Holophagaceae bacterium | reverse complement strand
TCCTGCACCTGCAGGCGCCAGGCATAGGCCTGCACCACGCGCACCAGCTTGCTGAGGCCCACGGTGCCGCCCGTACCTGGCAGGTAGCCGACGGTGGCATGGCCTTCGAAGGGGGCTAGGTGGTGCTCGCAGGTACTCACGAAGGGGATGCGCTCCAGGATGACCGGCACCGGGGCCAGATCGCCCGCCAGGGGCCTCAGTTCCGCGGCCAGATCCACGCCATAGCCCGCCAGGCGCTCGGTCCAGAATTCCGCCACCCGGGCGGGCGTGTCCTGCAACTCGGGCGCAGCGGGATCGAGTCCGAAGCTGCACAACAGGTCCCGGACGGCAGCCTCAGAGGCGGCGTGGTCAAAGGTAAGGGCGGACGAAGCGGTCATGGTTCCGAGTCTACGCCCCTGGCTGTCTGCTTAGGCCAGGACGTCCATCTGCCCCGCGCCGCCGAACCCCTGGGTGGCCGGGATGGCGGAATAGGTTCGCGCGGCGCGCTGGACCGAGGCCTGCCGTTGGGCGAAGGCCTCGGGACCGGGACCGCCCGGGCGCGATTGGAGGTTTCCCAGGCGCGGCACCGCGGCCGCGTCCCGCACCAGGCCCGCCCCCGGCCCGCTCGCCTGCAGCGTGGGGGCCACCTGGGAGGCGACGCCGGCCCCGAAACGCAGGGCCGCCTCCAGGGCGAAATCCTGGCTCAAGTTGACGGCGTTGAGGCTTTGATTGGCCGACACATCGCCAGGAAGGGTGGTTGGCGGGGCCGAGGTCGGCGCGCTGGAGGCATCGGCAATCTGCACCACTGCCGGCGCCGTCGTGGCGTCGGGCGTGGCCGTGGTGTCCGCAGGGGCCTGGGGGGCGGTCAGGGCCGCCAACAGGGAACCGGTGGCTTCTGCGGCCAGGCCGGCGCTCCCGGCGGCCGGTTCCGTCAAGGCGGAGAGGGTGGCCGCCTGGAGGTTCCGCTGGAACAGGCCCTGGGCCAGATCCTGGATCGCCAGGGTGGTGGGCGTGGAGGTATTGCCGGTCGCGGCGCCTGGCAGGGGACGCAGGGCACTGGCCGCACTCAAGGTGAGGGGACTGAAGGCAGAAACGGCAAGAGGATCCATGACACTTCCAGGATAGGCCGATTCCGGCCCCAGGTTTGGCGAGGGACCAAGGAATCCCTGTGGGATCATGAAAACTTCTGGAGGGACCATGACCGAGAAGGTGAGCTACGCGTCCAGCGGCGTGGACATCAACCGCCAGGACGAGGCGCTCCGTCGCATCAAGCCCCTCGTGAAGGCCACCAAGACCCCCGGGGTCCGCAGCGACATCGGCCTCTTCGGCGGTCTCTTCGACGCGCGGTTCCCCGAAGCCAAGCCCATCCTCGTGAGCAGCATGGATGGCGTGGGCACCAAGATGAAAGTGGCGCGCCGGGCCGGCATCTGGGACACCGTGGGCCAGGATCTGGTGAACCACTGCATCAACGACATCCTGGTGCAGGGCGCCCGGCCCCTGTTCTTCCTGGACTACATCGCGGCCCAGCAACTGGAGCCCGAGGTCATCGAGCAGATCGTCCAGGGCATGGCCAAGGCCTGCCAGGCCTCCGGCGCCGCCCTGATCGGCGGCGAGCTGGCGGAGATGCCGGGCGTGTACGCCGAAGGCGAGGTGGATGTGGCAGGTTCCATCGTGGGCTTGGTGGACGAAGGAGATCTCCTGCCACGCTTGGATGCCATGGCCGAAGGCGACGTGCTCCTAGGTCTCCCCAGCTCGGGACTGCACACGAACGGTTATTCCCTAGCCCGGAAGGTCTGCTTCGACATCGAGAAGCTGAAGGTCACCGATGAGCTGCCTGGCACCGGCAGGACCGTGGCAGAAGCTCTCCTGGCGGTGCATCGCAGCTACCTCCCCCAGCTCCTACCGCTGGTGCAAGCCCAGCAATTGGTGGCCATGGCCCATATCACGGGCGGCGGACTGACGGACAATCTGCCTCGGGTACTGCCCAAGCACTTGGATGCTGTTATTGACACGAGCAGCTGGGAGGTGCCGGCCCTGTTCCAGTTTCTGACAGAGAAGGCCCAGATGCCCATCGAGGACGCCCGCCGTTCCTTCAATCTTGGCGTGGGAATGGTCCTGGTTGCGCGGCAAGAGAACGCCGAGCGAGTGCTGGCAGATCTGCAGGCCGCAGGCGAATCGGCTTGGGTATTGGGTGCGTTGGCGCGGGGAGAGGGCAAGGTCAGCTACCGCTGAGCGCGGCCGTGGCAATCAAGGATTGCTGGGAGTCAGCACGGTGGCTGAGGTGTTCCTTGCCGCCTGCAGGGGCTTGTCCGTCGCCTGGCCCGTGTGTGGGTGCAGCAAATATTCCGCGAAGAAGACTGCGATGACATCGCTGTGGTTTTCGAGGTACTCGAAACCACGCTGATTCCCCTCGAAGGTGCGGATATTGGAGCCGTAGATGGGGCGCAGCGGCGCGAGGTTCTCTTCGGTTTCCTTATCTTCGGTGGCGACAAAGGCCATCAGGGCCGCGTGGGCTCGGGTGGCGGCGGCGACCATGCGAGCCCGGGCCCCCGGTCCGAACGCCTCTGCTCCCAATGGGCTCAGGGCCAGCATGGCCGTAGGTTTGATCTTGTTTGAGGCGAGCAGGGCAGCGAACGCCCCCTCGCTGGAGCCCGCCAAGCCCAGGTGCCGACCATCGATGCCCTGCTGTTTTCGGAGCCAGGTCGCCGCCAGGGCGAGATCGCCGGGAATCTGATCGAACCCCATGGCCTCGGAGGCCGTCAGGTAGGTCGAAGGGATGGTCGCCGCGGCTCCGCCCTGCTGGGTGCTCTGTCCATGGCCTCGCAGGTCCAGGGCGAGGGTGGCGACCCCGCGCGCGTTGAGCTTCTGGACCAGCGGCGCCCAGCCCGTGCGATCGGAACGGAATTGATGGGCCAGGATCACCACCGGATGTCTGCCGCGACCTTCTGGCACCGTCAAGGTTCCCGCAAGGACATAGTTATCGGGAGTCGTCAGGCGCATCTCGCGGGCAGCTGGTTCCGCGGCGAGGAACAAGGTTGGAAGGGCAAGCAACAGAGTCAGTCGGCGCATGGCAACTCCTTGGTCAGGTCCCGGAAGCGACCGTCAGCAGAAAGAGGCGGCTCACTTTTTTTTCTTCTTGTTTTTTTCTGTCCCAAAGACTTTAGCAAGGAATCCATCTTCCGTCTTGGATTTATGGCCGTTGGGAGCCATGGTGGCATGCAGGCTCCGCACCAACTCTTCCTGCTCATTGGAGAGTTTCTGGGGGACTGCCACCCGCAGGTGGAGGTAGAGGTCGCCCCGGCCCGTTGCCCTGAGCCGCGGAATGCCAGCGTTCTGGACCTTCACGATCTTGTCAGCCGGGGTGCCCGCGGACAGGCGGATCTTCTCGTCCCCGTAGAGGGTTTCGACCGGATAATCCCCACCCAAAACCAACAGGGGCCATGGAACTTCCAGTTTGCGATGCAGATCGAACCCGTCCCGTTCGTAGATCGGGTCGTTCTCGATATCGAAAACGATGTAGAGATCTCCCGCGGACCCTCCTGAGCGGCCTGCTTCCCCCTCGCCCTCCAAGCGGAGCCGCTGGCCCCGATCGATCCCAGCGGGGATCTTGAATTTCACCTTGGTGCGCCGGTGCATGCGGCCATTTCCCTTGCAAGTGCCGCAGGGGCTAGGGATGTATTGACCCCGGCCTTCGCAGCGGGGACAGGTGACGTACATCTGCAGAAAGCCCTGGCGCATGGCCACCTGACCCTGGCCTCGGCATTGAGGGCAGCTCTGGGGGCTGGTGCCGGAGGCGCAACCTGAGCCCTTGCAGGACTCGCAGGTATCCTGTCGCGGGATCTCCAGTTCCTTGGCATCAATCCCGAAGACGGCATCCTTGAAATCCAAGCGAAGGGAGTACTGCAGGTCCGCCCCGCGCTCTCCGCCGCCCCGGCGGCGCCCTCCGCCCATCCCAAAGAGATCGGAAAAAATACCGCCTCCGAAAAAGCTGCCGAAGATGTCTTGGAAATCGGCGAACTGGTTGGGATCGAACTGGAAGCCTCCGCCCCCGGCACCTCCCATACCGGCATGCCCGAACTGATCGTAGTTCGGTCGCTTGTCGGCGTCCGAGAGGATGGCGTAGGCCTCAGCAGCCTCCTTGAATTTCTCCTCGGCTTCCTTGTTGCCAGGATTGCGGTCCGGGTGGTATTCCATGGCCAGCTTGCGGTAGGCCTTCTTGATCTCGTCCAGCGGTGCCTCACGGCCCACGCCCAGTATCTCGTAGTAGTCACGCTTTCCAGTCATGACCCTAGGATATCAGGCCAGGGGCGCGGTGGCTCCTTGGTTACATCAAGCCCTTGTTCGGATTGGGTGGGCTGTTGAGGTCCCCCCCATCCAGGGACGACATCATGGCTTCGCTGGCGGCCAGAACGGCATTGGTAAGCAGCTTCTGGACCTCCAGCAGCTTGGCTTCGCAAGCCTTCACGCCATTGAGGTCCTTGGCAGCCACCGCCTGCCGGGCGGCGTTCAGCGTCTCGCGGACCATGGCCTGCTCACTGTCGGGCATGAACTTGCCGCATTCGGCAAAACTCTTGTCGCAGGAGAACAGGAGGCCATCGGCGGAGGCGATGTACTTCAGCTCGTCGCGGCGGCGCACATCAGCATCGGCATTGCTCGCTGCCTCGCGGATCATGCCCTGGATCTCCAGTTCAGAGAGCCCCGAGCTGGGGCGGATCGCCATGCTTTGTTCCAGGCCTGTCATCAGATCCTTGGCACTCACCTTGACGATGCCGTTCGAGTCGATATCGAAGGCAACCTCGATCTGCGGAACGCCCTTGGGCAGCGATGGCAGGTTGATGAGGTCGAACCGGCCCAGGCTGCGGTTGTGTTCCGAGAGCTCCCGCTCCCCCTGGAGCACGTGGACTTCGACCCGGGACTGATTGTCCGTGACCGTGGTGAAGACGCGACTGTCCCGGCAGGGGATGGTCATGTTGCGCTGGATGATTTTCACGAAACCACCGCCCTGGGTCTCAATGCCCAGGGAGAGGGGAGTGACATCCAGCAGCACCAGATCCTTCACCTCTCCGGTCAGCACGGCGCCCTGGATGGAAGCCCCTGCGGCCACCACTTCGTCTGGGTTGATCTCGCGGTTGGGCTCCTTCTTGAAAAAGTCCTTCACGAACTGCTGCACCAGGGGCATCCGGGTCTGGCCGCCCACCAGGATGATCTCGTTCACATCCGCTGCCTGTTTTCTAGCCTCAGTCAGGGCGTCCTGGATGGGGAGCATGGTCCGTTCCACCAGGGTGTGGACCATGGCTTCCAGTTCCTCCCGGGTGAGGGTGGCTTCCAAATGCTGAGGGCCCGTGGGGCCCTGGGCGATGAAGGGCAGCCGGATCTCCACGCGATCAAGGGTGGAGAGTTCGCACTTGGCCTTCTCGGAGGCCTCCTTCAAACGCTGCAGCGCCATCCGATCCTTGGTCAGATCGAGGCCGGTGTTGTTGCGGAATTTTTCCACGAGCCACAGCAGGATCGTCTGATCAAAATCCTCGCCGCCCAGGAAGGTGTCGCCGCTGGTGGATAGCACCTCGAAGACGCCGTCATTCATCTCCATCAACGTGAAGTCGAAGGTGCCACCGCCGAGGTCGTAGATGGCGAGGGTTTCCCGGCGTCCCTTCTTCTCGAGGCCGTAGGCCAGCGCGGCGGCCGTGGGCTCGTTGATGATGCGAACCACGTTAAGGCCGGCAATGCGGCCCGCATCTTTGGTGGCCTGTCGCTGGGCATCATCGAAGTAGGCGGGAACCGTGATCACTGCATCCACGATTTCTTCGTGCAAATAGGCTTCCGCGCTTAGCTTGAGAGACCGGAGCACGATGGCTGCGATTTCAGGGGGCGCGTAGTCACGGTCCCCGACACCGAGCCAGGCATCGCCGTTGGGCGCCTTCACCACCGGGAAGGGCAGGTGAGCCATGGCCTCCTGCACGCGCGGAGAATCAAACTTCTGGCCGATCAATCGCTTCACCGCGAACAAGGTGCGCTGAGGGTTCGTCACCGCCTGGCGCTTGGCGATGTGCCCGACCAGGACATCGCCCTTTTCCGTGAATGCGACCACGGATGGGGTGGTGCGGCTGCCTTCACGATTGGGAATCACCCGGCGCTCGCCGGACTCCATCACGCAGGCACAGCTATTGGTGGTGCCGAGATCGATGCCGATGAGTTTACCGGCCATAGGGGGACTCCGAAGGTGCGAATGATTTTTGGATGTTTGAGCCTTGTGCCAAGAACCTGAAAGTAAATTCCATAATGGTCCCTATTAATTAATGGATTCCTCACTGGGACGGCGGTTGACCACAACCCGTGCGGCTCGGAGGAGCTGTTCCCGGAGGGTGAAACCCTGCTCGTACAATGCCGCCACTGAGCCGTCTGGAAGCTTGGGATCGTTGGTTGTGGAGAGGGCTTCCGCATGCAATGCGTCGAAGGGATCGCCCAAGTTGAGCTTCAGACTTTCCACCCCCACGCGGCGGAGTGCGTCCATGAATTGCTTTTGGATGAGCGCGACTCCGCTCCGGAAGTCTTCGACATTCTGATAATTGGAGTTAATGCAACGTTCAAAGTTGTCAAGCACCGGCAGGATTTCGAGCAAAAGCTTCCGTTCGGACAAATCCACGGCCATCTGGATGTCCCGAGCCGTGCGGTTGCGGTAGTTAGAGAAATCCGCGAGGAGACGATGGTGCTTATCCAGGTTCTCGGCTTCCCGTTTCTCCAACTCCTGGATGCGATCCCGGGCTTTTAGCACGGTCCGCTCCAGCTCTTCATTGAACAGAGTCGAGAGCTCATCACTCGGAACAGATGCTTTGTACATGGGGGTTTCTGGGAGTTCTTTAGCCGCTTCATCGGCGAGTGCCTGGAGATCGTCGACGGCTTCGGATTCATCCAGGGTGAGATCGACGGTGAGGTCGTGCTCACGCAGGCTGGCATCGTCATCGGGATGGTTGGAAAAGGAATTCGATTGTTCAATCATGGCAGTCAAGGGTGGAGGGTTTCAGGGGCGGCCTCAAACAGACCGGGGGATACGCCGATTGATTTCGTTGGACCACCAGGATAAGCCCCCCAGCAGCCTGACATAGTTCATCCGCAGGGGACCTACCAAGGCGAAGGTGATGTTCTCATCCCCTGGCAGCGATACGGTCCGCATGGCCGTAGCGAGTGGCATATCTTGCAGGTAGGGGTTCTCCGAACCCAGCAAAAGTTTCACTTCCCGGATCGAGGTCTCTGCGAAGGCGTTCAGGAGGCGGGCCAACCGCTGGCGCTCCTCGAAGGCCTGGACCAGATCCCGGAACCGGTGGGAATCCTCGAATTCGGGCATCCGCCCCATTTCGCCCAGACCTGCCACTACCACCGGAGGATTTCCCCGCTCGGAGGCGTCGGTCATGTGTGCGGCCAAATCCGCGAGACGCGCGCGGAGTTGGTGGACTTCGTCGGCCTGAACCTGCAAAGTTTTTAGGAGGTGCCGCCGCATATCCAGCAGGGTGCTGCCCTGAAAGTGTGCCGTCGCGAAGTTCCCGAGTTCCGTGAGGGTTTCGGCGGTGAACCCCCAAGGATTGTCCATCACCTGATGCTCCACCTCACCCGCGCTGCCGATCCAGACCGCCACCAGCCTTCTGCCGCCCAGCGGCACGAACTCCAGGCGCATCAACCGGCTGTGGGTGAAGTGGAAGGGCAGGGCCAGGCAGACACCGCCCATGACCTCCGCCAGAACTTTCGAGGCATGTCGAAGCCAGACATCCGGGTCCTGGTCAAGCCCCTCGAAGGTGGCCGACAACTGTGCCCCAAGTTCGGGTGCGGGAGGGCTGGGCTGCACCCAGCGGTCCACATAGTAGCGGTAGGCCTTCTCCGTGGGGATTCGGCCCGCGCTCGTGTGTGGCTGAGCCACCAAGGCCGCGTCCTCCAGGTCAGCCAAGACGTTTCGAATGGTGGCGGAGGAAATGGATTCCGGGAACCGCTTGGCAATGAGCCGTGAACCCACAGGCTCCCCGTCCACCAAGTAGGCCTCGATGAGGGTCTTGAGCACGGATTCACTGCGGGATGGGAGTTTGGGCAGCACGTTGGACATCCAGGAAACACCTGA
>JANYIU010000060.1 GCA_025361955.1 Holophagaceae bacterium | reverse complement strand
CTCCTTGGATTCCACCAGAGCCTTTTTATCCCTGCGGAGAAGAGGAAGACATGCCTCCCAGGCCGGTATACGGTCTGCCAGAGGCCGAAGTCGTTCCGCGAACCGGTGCAGGAACTCCTGGGGGAAAACGGGAAGTCCTTGGGTTTCCGCTAACAGGCAGGCGGCCAGTGTGCCCAGACCCACAGCTTCTCCGTGCAGCAGTTCGAACCGGGAGGCGGATTCCAGGGCATGGCCCAGGGTATGACCCAGGTTCAAAAGCCTCCTCTCATTCGTTTCCCTGAGATCTCGATGAACGATGCCCCCCTTCTGGAGCAGGGAACGCTTGAGGTCCCCAATCCCTGGGTCTTTGCAAGCCAGCAGCAGTTCCGCCCACTCAAGATCCCCTTCGATCAGGGCGTGTTTGAAAAGTTCCCATGCCCCGGATTCCTGGTGACGTTTGGTCAAGGTCGACCGGAAATCCGTGCAGACCACCATGCGTTCCGGGGGATGGAAGGCCCCGGCCAGGTTTTTCCCCGAGGACAAGTTCACCGCGGTCTTGCCGCCCAAACCTGCATCCACTTGGGCGAGCAAGGTGGTGGGCCAACAGTGCCAGGTCACGCCCCGCAGGAACAGTGCAGCCGCGAGACCCGCCATATCGGTGAGCACGCCACCGCCGACCGCCACGAGGGTTGCGTCGCGATGGAGAGGAAGAGAGGCCCACGTCTCCAACCAAGGCACCAGCGATTCCAGGCATTTGGTGGTTTCGCTGGTAGCTACCCAAAGTGTGCCGGGGGGTTCTGGCAGGTGTTCGCGCGTCCAGTGGCTCCGGACATTCTCATCACCGATGAGCGTCCAGTGCCCGACCGGCAGGCGATCGGCGTCCAAGTGCTCCTGGACGATCACCTCAGTGGCAAAGCCTTCGGGCATGGCTAGCCGGGCCGACTGATACCTTTTCATGTTCACAACCGTTCCCGGAATTCCTCTTCTTCATCGCTTCCAACCTCTTTCCGGAATCGCTCCGCGAGCTGATCCAGCTCGATGTAGCGATCGGCCGCATCCATGACCTTGTTGGCCATGGCGCTCCGGAATCCCGCGACTTCGACCCGGATGCCCTTCTGGCTCAAGGCGTTGAGCGGGTAGGCGAAATCCTCATCCCCGCTCACCAGGATCACCAGATCCACCTTTTCCGCGTAGGCGAGCATATCGGTGGTGATCTCCACCTCCAGGCGCGCCCGCCGCGTGCCATCCCGTTCAAGTTTGACCGGTTTCTGGACCACCCGGAAACCGTTCCGTCGCATCCAGTGCAGGAAGCCCCGCTGACGATCGGCGCCCTCATCCACACCTGTATAGAAGAAGGCCCGAAGGAGTTCCCGGTCCTTGCCCAGAAGCACCGCAAGCAAGCGCGTGTAATCCACTTCGAAACCCAGCTGCCGAGCGGAGTGGAAGATGTTATTCCCGTCGATGAAAACGGCGCAACGCATCATGATTGGTTTCCTCTGAAAACGGGGGCGAGCTCCCGGTGGTCTGAATAGGTCCGCGTGCGGATGGTTTCATGATGCCACAATGGGGCCATGGCGGACGCGTCCAGCACCTTCTTTCAGAGCGATCAGGTGGGTGCTCATCCCATGAGGCACACCCTGTTGCTGCGGCTCGTGGGCTACCTGAAACCATACTGGCTTGGGCTTTTAGCCCTGCTGGCGCTCATGGTCGCAGGAGCCTTTCTGGAGGTGATGCCCTCCGAATTCACCCTCCGGCTCATTGATCGCTACATCACCACGGGCAGCCTGCGCGGCTCCGGGCCATTGATCGCGACCTTCTTCGGATTGCTGGTGCTGGGTTTCATCGTCGCGTTCGTGAGGTACGCCCTGCTCGCCTGGGTGGGACAGATGGCCATGCTGGATCTGCGCATGCAGCTCTTCTCCCACTTGATGAGGCGATCCACGCACTTCTTTCATCGGAATCCCGTGGGCCGCCTGATGACCCGGGTCATCAGCGATGTCCAGAACCTGAACGAGATGTTCTCCTCGGGCTTCGTGGCCATCGTGGGCGATGCTCTGTCGCTGCTGGCCATCGTGATCTGGATGTTCACCAAGCACGCCGGGCTTGCGGCCGTGGCGCTTGGCATCATGCCCTTCCTGCTCGTAGCCACGGAGATCTTTCGGCGCCACGCAAGCGACGCCTTCCGTGAAACTCAGGGCCGCTACGCCGCGATTCAGGCCTATCTCCAGGAACAGCTCTCGGGCATGAGCTTGGTCCAGATGAACGCTCAGGAACACAAGAGCCGCCAGATGTTCAGTGACTTGAATCAGAAATACCTTTCGGCCTTCCTGCGGACGATTCTTGCCTATGCGGTGTTCTTCCCGGTGGTGGAATTCATCACCTCCGCCACGCTGGCGGCGCTGATTCTTTTCGCGGGATTCAAGCTCCAGGCTGGCACCTTGACCCTTGGCTTGCTGCTGGCTTTCATCCAGCAGTCCAGCCGTTTTTTCAGGCCCATCCGGGAGCTGGCTGAGCGCTACAACATCATGCAAACGGCCATGGCCTCCAGTGAGCGCATCTTCAGGCTCCTCGACAACGAGGATGAGATCCGGGAAGCTGCTGGCGCGATCATGCCCGTGTTCCAACACCAGATCCGATTTGATGAGATCTCCTTCGCCTATGACGAGGGCGGGCGTCGGGTAATCGAACACCTTTCAGGGAGCATTCCAAAGGGACAACGCATCGCGGTCGTGGGGCATACCGGCGCTGGAAAGAGCACCCTAATCAATCTCCTGATGCGTTTCTACGATGTTCCCGAAGGAACCATCACCGTCGATAACACTGATATTCGCCGTCTGAAGCTAAAGGAATTGCGCGGACTTTTCGGCCTGGTGCTCCAGGATGTCTTTATTTTCTCGGGAACTTTGGAAGAGAACATCGTTCTGGGGCGCGAGCATGACGCGAAACGCCTGACCTCGGCCTTGGAGCAAAGCCAGCTTCAGGATCTAGTGGATCGCCTGCCTTTGGGAACCCAGACCCAAGTTGGAGAGCGGGGCCAGAAACTCTCAGCGGGCGAACGGCAACTGGTCGCCTTCGCGCGAATGCTCTACGAAGAACCCCGGATCCTGCTCCTGGATGAGGCTACTGCGAATATCGATAGCGAGACGGAACACAAGATCCAGCGTGTGATCGAGCGCGTGAGCCACCGGCTGACGACCTTCACCATCGCGCACAGGCTCAGCACCATCAAGGATGCCGATGAGATCTGGGTCATGGATCAGGGTCGGATCGCGGAACGGGGAACCCACGACGAACTCATGGACCAGAGCGGGCACTATGCCAAACTGGTGCGTTTACAGTTCGCCATGGAAAAATCGAATCTTCGCGTATCGGAGTGAAATAAAGGGAAAGCTCTGAGAACAGGGATGCAGAGGATACAGGTAAAAACATCTCACCTTTCGTTGGTTTCTTGGCTTAAAGCTTCTGCATCCTGGCTGCTTTTCCCTATCCTTCATTTGACTGTTGGCTGCGGCAAAAAAAATTGCGTTTTCTCTTGAGGTCAATAGGAGTGGCTTTTGCTGAATCTTCCTCCTCTCTATCCCGCAACCGACGCGCGTTTGGGCTCGAAGCTCGCGGAGCAGATTCGCCGCTTTGGGGCGGCGGGGTTTCCTCTGGTGCAGTTCAATGGAGAGCCTTTGGATGGGAAAGCCCAATGGGAGGAACTGAAAATCGCGTTGCAGGCTTCCTGGGAGAATGGTGGGTGGCCCGCCATATGCGTCAAAGATCAGCCTGAGTTAGCGCTTCAGGCAATCCAGGAAGGGCTGCGTCCCTGGGGTCTGCATTGGGACCGTATAGGCATGCCCCCCTCAGGAGTACGACGCCCACCAGGGCTGGCTTTCGGAACCTCACCCCACGGGAGCGAGGCATGGAACTCGATCGATCCCGCGTGTGACCATGCCTTTATCGGCCCGCTCACCGCGACCGAGGGCGACCAGGCCGAGCCCATTGGATTCGAAGGGCTTCGGCAAGGCTGCTTGATCCTCAGACACCGGGGAATCATGCCAGTAGCCATCGGTGGGCTGACGCTGGCGGAAGCAGGCAGCTGCTATCAGGCGGGGGCTGAATCCCTCGCCATGGCGCGAGAGATCGCGCGCGCTTCGAATCCTTCAGAGCTCCTCTGGCAGGCTCAATGCCTGCGCTGGAGGTTCCGCCCGCCCTTTCGGATCGGGCAGGGAGTGGCCCTGATCGGAGGTAGTGGCTGCGGGAAATCCACCCTGGCTCGTCAGCTTGGAGATCACCTCCGCTTGCTAGTGAAAGATCTGGATGAAGCCATCGTTCAGGCGGCGGGCAAGTCTATTGCAAGAATATTCTCCGAGGACGGTGAGCCTGCTTTTCGAAGTATGGAAACCGAAATTACGTGTGCAGCTTTTAAAGCCCCTGCAGTGCTGGCTTTGGGGGCCGGTGCCTGGGAGATCGAAGCCGTCCGGGACGCCGCGGGGGCCGCCGGATTCGCTGTTCTCTGGATCGCCGAGAATCCAGATCAGATTTGGCAGCGAGTGGCTCAGGACCCAGCTAGGCCCCTGGCTCAGGAACGCGAGACATTCCTGGCTCGGTGGCGAATCCGTATGCCCCAATGGCTGGCAGCCCCCATGGTCCTCCCCCTGGGCCGCACTCCTGGCCAGGTGGCCGACGCGCTGAAGCAAGGCTCGGGTTCATAGTGCTGTTGCCTGGCAAACTTCCAGTCCATTGGCTGTACAAATAGTGCGGCACTCGCGAATGGATGCGGGATAATCTTGGCAGCTGTCTATCCCAAGGCAATACTCCTGCATCATCCAAGGCTCATCTCTGGGGTGATCGTTCCGCAGGCTGGGAGCCTGAGCGAATGTGCCACACTCTTCGAAATCACCGTCATGGACCTCATCCTTTCTGACATTCACGCCAATCTGCAGGCCCTCAGGGTGGTGCTGCGCTATGCCCGTCGGCGGGCCATTGATCGGTTTGTCTTGCTCGGAGACATGGTGGGTTACGGGGCCCAGCCCAATCAAGTGCTTGATCGCATCCAACTCTTGAAGCCGAAGTTCATGGTCCGGGGCAACCATGACCGGGCATGCGCCTTCGAGAACGCCGACGACAGCTTCAGTCTTCCAGCGCGAATGGCCGCGACCTGGACCCGGGAGAAGCTCACCCGGGAACACTTGCGGTTCCTCCAGGAACTTCCCGTGGGCCCTTTGTGGGTAGGCGAGGACTATCAAATCTCCCACGGCTCGCCCCTTGACGAGGACGCCTACCTGCTGCACCCCCAGGACGCCCTGCACGCCTTCGATGGATTCTCCGCTCAAGTGTGCTTCTTTGGGCATACGCACCTCCCAGGCGCTTACATGCTGGATGAGAGGGCGCAAATCCTGGCAGGGATCCACCTGGAACCAGGCGAGTGG
The DNA here is from genome assembly GCA_025361955.1 of Holophagaceae bacterium. GTDB lineage: Bacteria > Acidobacteriota > Holophagae > Holophagales > Holophagaceae > UBA1801. The sequence goes on along the minus strand of JANYIU010000060.1, from coordinate 23,561 downwards.
TTTCCCATCAAAGAGGGTTGCCGGTACCTCATCAATCCAGGTTCCGTGGGTCAGCCCCGGGACCGGGATCCCCGGCTCTCTTTCATTAGCTACGACACGAAACGGAAGCGCCTGAAGCTCTACCGCCTCGACTACGATCACGTTGGCGCCGCCAAGGCCATCCTATTGGCTGGCCTTCACCCTAACCTCGCTGAACGCTTGCATCACGGAAACTGAAGGACACACCCATGGCTCAGAAAAATGGTTTGAGTGGCCCCGAACTGGAAGCACTCCTCTATCGGGCCAAGGAAGATTGTGCCCATGCCAGCATCCGCGCGGTGGGCAGCCCGCGGATGCTGGGAGATCTGCAGGTTCGAGGCCTGGAGTCGGGCAAGGCGATTCAGCTGATGGGAGTCAAACGCCGGGAGCAGTTCCCGCCCCCGGGGACCGAGGTGATTCTTTCAATCCTGCTGGGAGACGAGGTGATTTCTTTCTGCACCTCCCTAATGGAACCCATCATCTTCGCCGAAGGAGACACCCTGTTTCCGCCGGTCCTGCGTGTGGCTTGGCCCTCCCAGGTCATTCAGACCCACCGGCGGCACGACGTGCGGGTGGCCACACCGGATCTTCCTCCTCTCCACGCGACCGTCGAATTTGGCGGCCGGCGACTCCAAGCCCATCTGCTTAACCTTACGGAAACAGGCATGGGGCTTGGGTTTACGGAGAAACTGTCGATTCCCCTCAAGACGATAGTCGAGGTCGAGACCCGACTGCCTGGCGGCGATCTCATTCGATCCCCAGGGGAAGTTCGGCACGCGGAAATGGTGGAGAACGAGCCCCTGCCCTTGCGCCTGGGACTTGTTCTTGGCCCCATGACTGACCAAGTCCGGGACACGCTGCACCGCTTCATCCAGGCCAGACGGATGGACCGCTCCGAGGAACTGCGCAAAGCGCACTGAAGATGACGTGACCTTGATCACTTGGTGAAGTTGAAAGGATGGTTGCAGTCATTGAGGTTTCGATGATCCCTGGATGCCGCATGAAACAGCGAAGGGCCGAGCACGAAGCCCGGTCTGCCTGCGTTGCAAGGGAGCGGTAGATCCGACCTGCTCAAGCAAAAAATCTGAACCACAGAGGACACAGAGAAAGATCATTCCTTTCTGCTCTCTCTTTTCCTCCTCTGTGTCCTCTGTGGTGATCTTTTCTCCTTTCCAGCCGAACTCATAACGAGGCTATCCATGCCCAAGACCATGATTGAACCCTTCCGCATCAAGTCTGTCGAACCCATCAAGATGACGACCCGTGAGCAGCGGGGGAAATTGCTCGAGGAAGCTAAGCTGAACGTCTTCAAACTCCGGGCCGAGGATGTTCTGCTCGACTGGCTCACGGATTCCGGTACCGGTGCCATGAGCTCGGCCCAGTGGGCGGCCATCATGCTTGGCGACGAATCCTATGCGGGGGCCCGCAGCTTTTTCCGCCTGGAAGCCGTCATCCAGGACATCACCGGGATGGCACACTTCATCCCAACGCACCAAGGCCGAGCCGCTGAGAAGGTGCTCTTCACCGCCGTGTGCAAGAAGGGTGATCTGGTCCCCAATAACTGCCACTTCGACACCACCCGCGCCAATCTGGAATTCAATGGCGTCGAAGCCGTGGATCTGGTGATTCCCGAGGGCCTGCAACCTTCCCTGGTCTATCCCTTCAAGGGCAACATCGACTTGGGCCGCGTGGAAGACACCCTGAAACAGCACGCTGACCGCATCCCCTTCGGCATGATCACCGTCACCAACAACACCGGCGGCGGTCAGCCGGTATCCATGGCCAACATCCGCGCCTACTCCCAGCTCCTGAAGAAGTTCGGTAAGCCCTTCATCATGGACGTCTGCCGCTTCGCCGAGAACGCCATGTTCATCAAGATGCGCGAGGACGGCTACCAGAACAAGACCATCAAGGAGATCTGCCAGGAGCTGTTCTCCTACGCTGACGGTGCCATGATGAGCGCCAAAAAGGACGGCATGGTGAACATTGGCGGCTTCATCGTCTTGCGCTCTGACAAGTGGCTGGACAGCGTGCGGGAGATCCTGATCCTGACCGAGGGTTTTCCCACCTACGGCGGCCTTGCGGGCCGCGATCTGGAGGCCTTGGCCGTCGGCTTGGTGGAGGGTCTGGATGAGGACTACCTCCGCTACCGATTGCGCACGGCGGAGTACCTTGGCGAGAAGTTGGAAGCTGCGGGCATCGGCTTCGTAAAGCCCACGGGCGGTCATGCCGTCTACATCGATGCCAAGACCGTGCTGCCCGACATGCCCCTGGATCAGTATCCCGCCTGGTCGCTCTGCAACGCCCTCTATCTGGAAGGCGGCATCCGTGGGGTCGAAATCGGCTCCGTGATGTTCGGCAAGCACCTGGAGGATGGCACGGAGACCTACCACAGCATGGAGCTGGTGCGCCTCGCCTTCCCGCGCCGCATGTACACCCAGTCCCATTTCGATTTCGCCGCCGAAGCCATCGCTGAAGTGAAGATCAAGGCCCATCTGGTCCGCGGTGTCCGCATCACCAAGCAGAGCAGATACCTTCGTCATTTCACCGCGGAGTTCCGCTGGGCTTGAAGGACCGTGATCAGCGCAAGGGCCGGGGCATTTCCTCCGGCCCTTGCTTTTACAGCCGGCGTTCACTCATGACTGCATTTGCATGAATGCTTAGGTTTCCATGCCAGGATCCGGGAAGCTCTATTTTCCTGAGAATTCTTGGTGGGGAAGCCTTTCCTGTGCATGAAGTTGGGAACGCCGCTGGGACAGAATCGCGGGGCCATGCGAAAATGGCCCTTCTGGAGATTTTCATGCCTGAACCCAGCCCCTCAGCACCCAAGGTCATCGATATACAAGGGATCATGGACCTGCTGCCTCATCGCTACCCGATCCTCTTGGTCGACCGGATCCTGGACTATGAGCTGGGTCAGTGGATCCGAGGGCTGAAGAACATTTCGATGAGCGAAATTTTCTTTCAAGGTCACTTCCCGAAACGGCCAGTTTTCCCTGGCGTCCTGATCGTGGAAGCCATGGCCCAGACGGGTGGCTGTCTCATCATGCAGCAGTATGAGGAGCGCGCCAAGAAGGTCATCTACTTCATGGGCATCGATGGTGTGAAGTTTCGCAAACCGGTCTTGCCCGGCGACCAGATGATCATGGAGATCAAGGTGCTCAGCATGAAGCCAAAGATCTGCAAGATGCGCGGCGAGGCTTTCGTGGATGGTCAGAAGGTGGCCGAAGCCGTATTCATGTCCATGTTGATGGACCTTGCAGAGGGAGAATCAAAATGAGTGTTGAGGTCCATCCTTCCTCAGTCATCAGCAAGGAAGCACAACTGGCCGAGGGTGTAGTGATCGGTCCCTTCTGCGTCGTGGAGGGCAACTCCAGGATCGGCGCCCGGACGCTGTTGCGCAGCCACGTCGTCATCGGTCCCCACACGGAAATCGGAGAGGACAATGACCTCCACCCCCACGTCACCCTGGGGATGGGGCCGCAGGATCTCAAATACAAGGGCGCCCCAACACGACTGCAAGTGGGCCACCGGAACGTGATCCGTGAAAGCAGCACTTTTCATCGGGGCACGGAAGGGGGCGGCGGCCTCACCACCGTCGGTGACGACAGCCTATTCATGGTGGGCTCCCACATCGGCCACGATTGCCATGTCGGCAACAACAACATCTTCGCGAACAACGGCACCTTGGCGGGTCATGTCGAGGTGGGCGATGGCTGCACCATCGGCGCCTTTTCAGCCGTTCATCAGTTCTGCCGCGTGGGCGACCACGCCTTCATGGGCGGTTACACCGTGGCGACCATGGACGTCCTGCCATTCATGAAGACCGTGGGTGCCCGAGATACCAAGAGCTTTGGAGTGAACACCATCGGCCTCCGACGGAAAGGTTTCTCCGAGGCAAGCATCGAAGGTCTTACGAGTGCCCACCGGATCCTGTTCCATATGGGGTTGCTTCGCGACGAAGCCTTGAACCGGGTCGAGCAGGAACTGGGGCATCTCGCTGAGGTGGCCTATCTGGTGCGATTCATCCGGTCAGCCAAGCGGAGCATCCATCGTGGCTAACTATGCAGCGGTCGCGATCATCGGCCTGCCCAATTCTGGTAAGTCGACCCTTCTGAATGTCCTCGTAGGCGAGAAACTGGCGGCCGTCAGCCAGACGCCCCAAACCACCCGGGGACGCATTCTGGGCGTGGTGAACCGCGGCCCTGTGCAACTGGCGTTTCTGGATACACCTGGCATTCACGAGGCGAAGCACGTCCTGAACCAGCGGATGCTCAAGCATGTGGAAACAGCCATGCTGGAAGCGGATCTGCTCCTCTGGGTCGTGGACGCCGATGGCTTCCTGGGACCCGGTGAGCGCGAACTGGCCAAGCGCTTGCAGCACGCCCAGCAGCCGATCTACCTGCTCCTGAACAAGATCGATTTGTTGTCCAAGGGACGACTTCTGGAGAAGATCGCCGAGTACAAAGACCTAATGCCTTTCCGTGAGATCGTGCCCATCGGGGCGAAGCTTGGACTCAATCTGGAGCCCCTGTGGAGCATCCTGGAACGGGATGCACCCGCTGGGGAATGGCAAATCACGGATGACACATTCACGGATCAGACCGAACGGGGAATGGCCACGGAATTTATCCGCGAGAAGATCTTGCGGAAGACCCGCGAGGAAGTCCCCCACGGTGTCGCTGTGATCATCGAACGCTGGATCGAGTCCGGGCAAGCGGACTTTCCAGAGGATCTCCAGGAGGGCGGCACGTTCATCCAGGCCCAGATCCTGGTGGAACGGGCCAACCATCGCAAGATCCTCTTGGGCAGTGGAGGCGAGATGATCCGGGATATCCGCCAAAGTGCCCAGCGGGAGCTGAAGAAACTCCTGCAACGGCCCGTGCGCCTGGAACTGCATGTGAAGGTCCAGGAAGACTGGCGGAACCAGTCGGATCAGCTGGACCGGCTGAAGCTCTAGCGGATGGCTTGATGAACTCTCCCGTGGAACCAGACGCCCTCATCGTCATCCTGACGGGGGCCGGGGTGTCCGCGGAATCGGGGCTGCGCACCTTTCGCGCCGCAGACGGGCTGTGGGAGGACCATCGCATAGAGGATGTGGCGACACCCGAAGCCTTTGTGCGGGACTCCCGTTTGGTCCAGCGCTTCTACAACGAGCGCCGGAGACAGCTGCGGCAAGTGGCACCCAACGCGGCTCACCATGCCCTGGCCCGGCTGGAACGGGAATGGTCAGGCGAGGTTTTACTGGTGACCCAGAATGTGGACGATCTCCACGAACGGGCAGGAAGCCAAAACCTGATCCACATGCATGGCGAACTGCTCAAGGCTCGGTGTCTGCGGTGCGGCCAGATTTGCGCCTGGGAGACCGATATCCTGGAGGATAGCCAGTGTCCTTCCTGTTCCAGACCCAGTTGTCTCAGACCCCATATCGTCTGGTTCGGGGAGATGCCGCTGAAACTGAACCGGATCAGTGCAGCCCTCGCACGCTGCAGCGTCTTCGCGGCCATCGGCACCTCCGGGAATGTCTATCCCGCCGCGGGGTTTGTCTCCATGGTGGCGCCTGGAACTCAGACCATCGAGCTGAACCTGGATGCTTCCATGGTCAGTTCCGCATTCCGGGAATGTATCCAAGGCAGGGCTACGGATGCTGTTCCAGCTTGGGTTGAGCGTCTACTCACTCCGCTTGGCTGATCGCAGGGATCGGGCAGGTGATCCCCGTCAGGAACAAAATTCACAGAAGGAGAACATGCTGCGAATGTTGACAAGAGCCCTTGTTTGCACCGCTGTGCTGACTGGTAGCGTGCTGGTAGCGGACGGAAAACAGGAGGCAATGCAGCTTGTGGAAAAAGCCATCGTGTTTGCCAAGGCGAATGGGAAGGACAAGGTTCTTGCTGAAATCAGCACCTTGAAAGGAACCTTCGATAAGGGTGAGATCTATGTGTTTGCTTACGATTTGAACGGTGTCGTGCTGGCCTCATCCGAAAAATCCCAAACTGATCGGCAAGAACATGGTCGAGATGCCGGATTTGGATGGCAAAATGTTCCGGAAGGACATCATCGCCATTGCCAAGAAGCAAGGTTCAGGATGGGTTGATTACAAGTACAAGAATCCAGAAAGCAACAATGTTGAGCACAAGACCACTTATTTCAGGGCCGTGGATGGCGTGATTCATCTCTGTGGCATCTACAAATTAATCGAGCGACCCAGGTTTTTGAATCGAATCACCGCGGCAAGGATAGGAGTCCCAAACGAGGCTCCTTGATGTGTCGCCTAGCCTACACCTTGAATCGTGACACCAACGCGCTGAGGTTCTCGGCGGCGCGACTCAGATCATCCACGGTTCGTATGGTCTCCCGGATGGTGGCGGCCATTTCCTCGGTGGCGGCGGCGTTCTGTTCAGCGATACCGGACAAATCGCCCATGACACCCACGACCGTGGTGCTGTCCTGGCTCTGGCGCTGGCTCTGGCTGCCGATGGCCTTGATGCGCTCGCCGCTGGCGGTAATGGATTCCTGGATGCTCTTCAGCACGGATCCGGCTGTATTCACCATCGTGCTGCCATCCTCGATGCTCTTGCTGGAGGTGTGGATGAGGGCGGTGATCTCTTTGGCGGCTTGGGCGGAGCGCTCAGCCAGCTTGCGGACTTCCTCTGCCACCACTGCGAATCCCTTGCCATGCTCACCTGCCTTGGCGGCCTCGATGGCGGCATTGAGGGAGAGGAGATTGGTCTGATTGGCGATCTCCGTGATGACGGTGAGGATGCTTCCGATCTGCTTGGAATTCTGATGAATGGCTTGCATGCCGTTGACGGCTTCGCCCACTGCAGTACCGCCCTTCGTGGCGGCGTTCTGAGCCTGGTCGAAGACCTGCAGGGCATTGGTAACGTTGGAATAGATCACCTGAGAGGACTGGGCGATGGTGCCTACCCTCTCGTTAGCCTGCTTGACGCTCGTCTTCTGATCCTCGGCTGTCTGAGCGATCGAATCGGCGGTGGAGGCCATTTCCGCCATCCCAGCGGTCATCTCGAGGGAACCCGAGGCGATGGTGGTGGAGATGCTGATGACCTGGTTGACGATGCCCTGGATATTCTCTATGAAACGGTTGAAATGGATGGATAGCTGGGCGATCTCATCCTTGCCGCTGACCTCCAACCGAGCGGAGAGGTCCCCTTCGCCTTCCGAGATGTCCCGCATGCGCTGTTTGATATTATCCAAGGGCTTCACGATGGCGCTGCTGAGGAAGAATGCGGCCGCGAAGCCGACGAGCACCATGCCGAGACCGAGCATGAACATCCAGCCCAGACTCTTACGGATTTCCATATTGATCCGGCTCGTATTCAAGGCCACCAGAAGATAGAACTTCTTGGCTGCATCCGCGCCAAGAACGTCGATCGGGGCGATCTCGATGATGTAGCCGATCTTCTCGTACGAGGTCTGATTCTTGGTTTCCAGGAGGTCGGCAAGGGAATAGCCATCGACCTTGGCATCGCCCGGATCCTGCTTGAACTGAGTGGCGACCGAACGCTTGCCATTCTGCATGACCACAACGGCCGTGAGACTGACATCCTCGTCACTCTTCACGCGACTCAGCGTTTTTTCCGTGGCTCCCACCGTTGAGCCCAGATCGTCGTTGAGAATGTCGATCACGACGGATTCACCCAGCACCTTGGCCAGGCTGTTGCCCTTGATGCGCAATGACCTGCTCTGGGCGGTTTGCAGGAACGCACCGGCAAGAACCACCGCCCCCAATCCCAGGACGGCGGTCAGCGCCAGAATGGGATAAGTTATTTTTTTTCTAACGGTTAGGTTTTTCCAAAGGGCCATCGCGCACTCTCCCACGAAAAAGGGACTACAAGCCCTCATCGGTGGATGCCTCCAGCGGCCTTAGATACAACCCCCTTCTGGAACGCCTCAGGCCCGCTCGCCAAAAAAAGCCGTGCCAATGCGCACCTGATCGGATCCTGCTGTGACCGCCTCTTCCAGATCGTCACTCATGCCCATGGAGAGGCGCAGAGAGCGTCCCAGCTTCTGTTGCCAGGTGTCGCGCATTGCGGCCAGTTCGGAGAACGCCTGGGGTATTCCCGGTGGAGGAATCGCCATGAATCCGTGCAAAGTGAGACCTGGGTCGCCTGCCAGCATCCGGAGCAGCGCATCGATCCCCGAGCCTGAGCAGCCTCCCCATTTTGTGGTCTCTCCCCATAGGTCTACCTGTACCCAGACCCGCCGAGCGAGCCCCAGTTCCGCGGACAATTGTTGCAATCGCAAGGCCAACTCAGGGCGGTCGATCGTCATGATCTCCTGGAAGTGTTCAAGCGCCGGTTTGGCCTTGTTCCGCTGGAGCGGACCAATGAGAACGAAGTGGAGGTCCGGCATCTCCTGAGCCTTGCCGATGCCTTCCTGGACATAGTTCTCGCCGAAGGTGCGGAAACCCAGTTCCGCCGCATGCCTGATCAAAAGGGGTGGCTGGCGTTTGGAAACAGGCAGCAACTCAACGGAATCTGAGTTCCGTCCACAGGCCTCGCAGGCTCGCTGGATGCGTTGCCGGAGCGCTTGAACCCGGTCCGATAGTGGATTCATACCTTCGCAGGAGAATACAGAATCCGCGAGCAGGATTCACAGTTCAGGATTGATTTCTCACGCAGTTGAGCGAGCAGTGGTCCCCGGAGCTTGGTCCGGCAACCCGTGCAAGTGCCGTTTTCGACGATGACGACCGCCCGTCCATGGCGACCCACGATCAACCGGTTGAACCGACCCAATTCGACCGGTTCAAGCTTAGCTTCCAGTTCGACTTTTCTGGCAAGGGCTTTCTCCCGAGCGAGCACCTGGTTTTCATGCTCTGCCATGAAAATGCGATGGATCTCTTCGAACTCTTCCTTGGTTTGATCTCTCAAGGCCGTGCACTCCGCGAGTTCAATCTCCATGGATTGGATGCGGGTCTCAACATCCTTCAAGGGCTTCGCAAAGGCCGATTTCTGCCGTTCCCGTTCATCCAATTCCCGGATGGCGGCCGTATACTGAATCTTCTGGGTGGAATTTTTCAGGGCGGTTCGCGCCAGATCTTCTAATTTCTGAGCCTGGATCAGATCCTTGGAGAGGGCGGCCTGATTCGTCCGGGATTCCTCCAGATTCTTGCTGAGGCCTTCCACTTTCCTGACCAGAGTCTTGAGATCCGTGTCCAGTTTGGCCATCTCGGGTGGGAAGGACGACAGATCCCGCTGGATGATCGTTAGGTTGTCGTGGATGGCCTGGAGTTCGAGGAGGACAGGCAGGAAGTTCATGAGGACAAGGATACTCCTCAATGACCTAGGGTGGTTAAGGAGATGAAAAGAGAATCGAAGAGGGGGAATATATGCAACAGATAAGTTTAGTCTTATACACTAAGGTATGAACTAATTTTCAGAGAAAGGGGCTTGACAGGGAATTCAGAAGCGATAAATTAGCACTCGCTAGCCCTGAGTGCTAACAACCATCCCCTAACGGGGTCTCTGAACTGGAGGATTTCATGAAAATCACCCCCTTGTATGACCGTGTGGTACTGAAGCGCACGGAAGCCGCCGAAACGGTAAAGAGCGGCATCATCATCCCGGATACCGCCAAAGAAAAGCCCATGGAAGCCCTAGTCGTGGCCGTGGGTGAAGGCAAGTTCGACGATAACGGCAAGCGCGTTCCCATGTCCGTGAAGACGGGCGACAAGGTCCTGATCGGCAAGTACACCGGGACCGAAGTCAAGATCGACGACGTCGACCATGTGATCGTGCGCGAGGACGAAATCCTGGCGATCGTGAAGTAGCATCTCTATTCCGGGGGGACCGCCCGGTCGCGTCTGATCGACTTGCGACTTGGTTGTCCGATGCGCGACCTCTGCGTCCCCCCGGACCCCCGCGCCGGCTGCGGGCCAAGCCCTTGTCCGGCGCCATCCCAGAACCTGCACACAAGGAGATATACAATGGCAGCCAAATCCATCATCTATGCCGAAGATGCCCGCCAGGCGATCCTGCGTGGCGTGAACAAACTGGCCGACGCGGTCCAGGTGACCCTCGGCCCCAAAGGCCGCAACGTCCTCATCGAAAAGAAGTTTGGTTCCCCGCTCATGACCAAGGACGGCGTCACTGTCGCCAAGGAAATCGAGCTCAAGGACAGGCACGAGAACATGGGCGCGCAGCTCGTCCGCGAAGTGGCCTCCAAGACCTCTGACATCGCGGGCGATGGCACCACCACCGCCACCGTACTGGCCCGTTCGATCTACAAGGAAGGCATCAAGGCCGTCGTTTCCGGTGCCAACACCATGGAGATCAAGAAAGGCATCGATCTGGCCGTAGCCGAGGTCGTGAAGGCCATTGATGAAATCAAGAAGCCAGTCGAAGGCAATGCCATCGCTCAGGTCGGCACCATCTCCGCTAACGGTGACGAAGAGATCGGCAAGACCATCGCCGATGCCATGGCTAAGGTCGGCAAGGACGGCGTCATCACAGTGGAAGAGGCCAAGGGCCGCGAGACCACCATGGACGTCGTGGAAGGCATGCAGTTCGACCGCGGCTACCTCAGCCCCTACTTCGTGACCAATCCTGACCAGATGAAGGTCGAGCTGGAAAGCCCCCTGATCCTGGCCTTCGAGAAGAAGGTCTCCAACATGCGCGACTTGCTGCCCTTGCTGGAGCAGGTGGTCACCAGCCGTCGTCCGCTACTCATCATCGCCGAGGATGTGGACGGTGAAGCCCTCGCCACGCTGGTGGTGAACAAGATCCGCGGCACCCTGAATGTCGCGGCCGTCAAGGCCCCTGGGTTCGGCGACCGCCGCAAGGCCATGCTGGAAGACATCGCCGTCCTCACCGGCGGCAAGGCCATCACCGAGGATCTGGGCCTCAAGCTCGAGAACCTGAAGATCGAAGATCTCGGCACCGCCAAGAAGATCATCATCGACAAGGAGACCACCACCATCGTCGAAGGCGCCGGTTCGCATGAAGCCGTCCAGAGCCGTGTGAAGCAGATCCGCGCCCAGATCGAATCCTCCACCTCCGATTACGACAAGGAGAAGCTGCAGGAACGTCTGGCCAAGCTGGTGGGCGGTGTCGCCGTCATCAAAGTTGGTGCGGCCTCCGAGACCGAGATGAAAGAAAAGAAGGCCCGCGTCGAAGATGCCATGCACGCCACCAAGGCTGCCGTGGAAGACGGCATCGTGGCTGGCGGCGGTGTCGCGCTGATCCGCGCCCTGGCCAAGCTCGATACTCTGAAGCTGGTCGGTGACCAACTTACCGGTGTCGAGATCGTGAAGAAGGCCCTCCTGGAACCCGCCAAGCAGATTGCAGCCAACGCTGGCGTCGAGGGTTCCGTGATTGTCAACCGCATCAAGGAAGGGACCGGCAACTTCGGCTACAACGCTGCCACCAACGAGTTTGGTGACATGGTTAAGTTCGGCGTCATCGATCCCGCCAAGGTGACCAAGAGCGCCCTCCTGAATGCCGCCTCCGTGGCCGGCATGATGCTCACCACCGAAGCCATCGTGGCCGAGATCCCCGAACCCAAGTCCGCGCCCATGGGCGGCGCTCCTGGCATGGGCGGCATGGAAGACATGTACTAGCCATCCGTGACCAGTGGTCGGTGATCACAGGTCAGAAAACAGAAAGGGCTCCGCGATTGCGGGGCCCTTTTTCGTTGGTTTTATGCGATTGTCGAAGGCAATGAAGTCTTGGAGCGATCCTTATGAGCGATGAAGCCATGGCGGCCGAAACCACGACTCCAGCCTCCATGAAATCCTTCCATCACTACGCAGCGGTGCTGTTTCTTGGGTTCGCCTCCGGCTTGCCCTTGGCACTCGTGGGAACAACCATGCAGGCCTGGCTCGTGGCGGAGGGGATCACCATCGCCACCATCGGATTCTTTGGCCTCGTCGGAGTTCCCTACACCTTCAAGTTCATCTGGGCACCCCTTATGGACCGCTTCGAACTGCCGTTCTTCGGCCGGCGGCGGGGTTGGTTGATTCTGTCTCAGCTGGCGATCGCAGGGGCCCTGTGGTGGATGTCGAGCATCACACCGAAAGGCAATGCACAGGTATTTGCCTTGATCGCAGTGCTGGTGGCCTTCCTTTCCGCGTCCCAGGACGTAGCCATCGATGCGTACCGCACGGACCTATTGGTAGCTAAGGAACGAGGGATGGGGGCCTCGCTGGCGGTATTCGGCTATCGGCTGGCCATGGTTCTCTCTGGTGGGATCGCTTTCCTCTGGGCGGATCAGAAAACGGGCTTGGGCTGGAGTTGGTCCTACATCTACCAGATCATGGCCATGATCATGATCGGGGTGGCGGCAGTGTCATTGCTGCTAGTACCGCAGCTTCCTGGACATCTCCAGGCACCCAAGACCAAGGCCTCTCGTGACCTGATTGGATTTCTGGCTCTGGTGCTAGCCGTAGTCCTCGGTTATCAGATTACCAACCGGCTGGTGCAGCCTGGGCTCGACGGCCTGTTTCAGGTGGCGACCATCGCCACCAATCAGAAGTGGGCCGATCTGATAACTCTGTTGACCGGCATTGGGATCACGCTTCCCCTGGGATGGTGGGCCTCGAGATTGACTCGATTTGAAACGCTGAACCGTTCCATGAAAAGCTATTTCTCCCAGCCTCGGGCCGGGACCTTTCTTTTGCTCATCATCCTCTATAAGCTCGGCGATGCCTTCGCAGGAGCCCTCTTGACACCCTTCCTGCTGAAGGTCATCGGGTTCGCGCCAGCCGAGGTCGGTGTGGTGAACAAGGTCCTTGGGATCTGGCTGACCATCGGGGGCGCGCTATTGGGGGGCGCGTTAATGATCCGGATCGGACTCTACCGAGCGCTGCTCTGGTTTGGCCTGCTGCAGCTTGTCTCCAATTTTGGTTTTTGGCTGGTGGCCGTTTCCCTGAAAGGCGCTTGGGGAGGATTTGATCTTCCGGCCTTCAATTGGTGGATTGTGCTGCTCAAGGAGGCCACCCACATCGACTACCAGCTGATCACCGTGATCGCCCTGGAAAACATCACCGGGGGCATGGGTACGGCAGCTTTGGTGGCGCTGCTCATGGCGCTTTGCAACCAGCGCTTCACGGCAACCCAGTACGCACTGCTATCAGCGCTTTCAGCCGTGGGCAGGGTGTGGGTCGCTCCGTTCTCGGGGGTGCTGACCGAAGCCATGGGATGGCCAAAATTTTTCATCTTTTCGGCCGTCATGGCGATTCCTGGGCTGTGGATGCTGATTCATTTGAGGAAGGACGTGTTGGCACTGGAGACGCCTCGGATCGGGATTGATCTCGACGATTGAGCTGGTTGATCCATAGGCGATTCCCTACGGAAGTCCTTGGCAGCATCAATGCCGCCGTACCTCAAAAGCAACCCACGCCTGCCTAGCGGGTAGAATAGGGGTTTGGAGTCGATGCTGCATGAAATTCCATATCGAGACCTGGGGATGCCAAATGAACGATCACGATAGCGAAAAGCTGTCGGGGCTCCTCGTGCAGGAGGGCCATGAACCAGTAGCCTCCGTCGCAGAGGCGGATCTGGTATTGCTCAACACCTGCTCCATCCGCGAGAAGGCGGTCCACAAGGTCTATTCGGAACTGGGGCGTCTTCGCGAAGAGAAGGAGCAGCGGCCGCTCCTCATCGGTGTGGTGGGCTGTCTGGCCCAACAGGAGAAAGAGTCGCTATTCAGGCGGGCGCCTCAGGTGGATTTCGTCCTGGGCACCATGGCGGTGAAGCAGTTACCGAAGCTAGTGGAGGAGGCTTTGGCAGGCCGCAAGCGCCTCATCGATACTCAGGAGTACCCTGACAATCATCTGTTTCCACCCGAGGTCACCCAGCGCCTGCCCATGGCCAAGGCCCTGGTGACCATCATCGAGGGCTGCGACCATGCCTGCACTTACTGCGTGGTGCCCAGCACGCGCGGCCCGGAACGGCATCGGCCCTTTGCGGACGTTTTGGCTGAGATTCGCGGTCTTGTCGGCCGCGACTTCCGTGAAGTGGAACTCCTGGGCCAGAATGTCAACAGCTATGCCGGAGGCTGCACCTTTGCGGAATTACTCAATCGCATCTCCGAAATCGATGGGCTGGAGTGGATCCGCTTCACCACCAGTCATCCCATGAATTTCACTCGGGAATTGGCCCACGTCCTGGTGACGAATCCCAAGGTCGCGCCCTTTCTGCATCTTCCCATTCAGAGTGGAAGTGATAGGATCCTCCGGCGGATGGGCCGCCAGTACACGGCCGAAGAGTACTTGGAACGTCTCGAATACCTTGGTGAAGGCCGCAAAGGCATCCGCCTCTCCACCGATTTCATCGTGGGCTTTCCTCAGGAGACCGATGAGGACTTCGAGGACACCCTGCGCATCTTGGACAAGGCGGCCTTCGATGCTTCTTTCAGCTTTGTCTATTCGCCCCGTCCCGGCACCCCGGCGCTGCGCTACCAGGACGACATTCCCGCATCGATGAAATCCGAGCGGTTGTCCCGCTTGCAGGCGCGCCAGACCGAGCTGACCCTCCAGAGCCACCGTCGCATGATCGGCTCCATCGTGCAGGCCCGGATCGAGAGCCATGGCCCTACAGAAAGCGGGCACTGGCTCGCGCGAACAGGCCAGTGGCAGAATGTGCATCTGGCCGTGGGCGCCGGCATTCTCCCGCCCTTCGGCGAACGGGTGGCGGTGAAGATCACCGACGCAGGCCCTCATTTCCTTCGAGCAGAGCTCGTTTTGTGAAGAATGGAGTCATCCTTGTGACCGCGTTCGTGCTGTGACATGACGAACCGGAAGGTTGCTTCCTCAGCGTCCGTACTTGGCCATGAAGGAGCTTTCGGCCAAGACCTTGCCCTTGAGGGCGCTATCCAACTCCTCCCGGGGGACGCCGGCGGGAAGGTCCAGATATTCCGCCATTGCCAAGACTCTGAAGAAGTAGCGGTGAGGTTTCCCAGGGGGTGGGGAAGGTCCGTTGTAGCCGCACCGGCCCCAAGTATTCCGACCCTGATGCGCCCCGTTGGGTAAGGTCGGCGCCTTCGGGAGATTTTCGCTCAGGGAGGTGACGGAGGCTGGAAGATCGTAGAGCGTCCAGTGGGTCCAAAGCCCCATGGGAGCATCGGGGTCATCCATGATCACGACGAAGCTCTTGGTTCCAGGAGGAGGCGCCAGCCAGGTCATCGCTGGAGAGAAATCAGTTCCATCGGCAGTGAAGACCTTGGGGATTAAGCCCTCCCTGGGCAACGCGGCAACGCTAACTTCCATGGCAGCCTCCTGAAGAGCGGCCAGATTGCAAAGGCCAGTTTCGTTCCGTGAATGCCTGCGCGCAAGGACCGGCTTCAGGTCATTCCGATTTCAGGGACCGTGCCA
This sequence comes from Holophagaceae bacterium, assembly GCA_025361955.1. Lineage (GTDB taxonomy): Bacteria > Acidobacteriota > Holophagae > Holophagales > Holophagaceae > UBA1801. Next base: position 8,212 of record JANYIU010000060.1, on the reverse strand, counting down.
TGAGGTGCGCGACGGCTGCGTGCGGGTCCTCCCCTTGGAGAAGGCGGGAAATGACCTTGGTGATGGGGAGTTCCACGCCCACGCTCTTGGCCAGGGCCAGGGCCGCGTCCGTGGTGGCGACACCTTCCACCACCTGCTCCCCCATGGAAGCTGCGGCGGCCTTCGGGCTCCAGCCCGCACCCACCAGGGCGCCAAAACGACGATTGCGGCTCTGGGGGCCAGTGGCGGTGAGCAAGAGATCGCCCATGCCTGCCAGTCCCGTGACGGTCTCAGGTCGGCCTCCCAGTTGCTCCACGAGCCGGGCCATTTCAGCTAGGCCCCGGGTCATGAGGGCCGCCTTGGCGTTGTGGCCGAGGCCCAGGGATTCCACCAGCCCGGCAGCGATGGCCAGCACGTTCTTGAAGGCCCCACAGAGTTCCACGCCGGTGACGTCCCGGCTGAGGTAGATCCGGAGCCTGGGGGTCGCCAGCAGCGTCTGGAGCTGCTTCGCCCGCTCACCTTCGATGCTCATGGGGAGCGCCAAGACCAAGGCGGCAGGGAGGTTGAGTGCCACCTCGTCCGCGAAGGTGGGACCGGAAAGCACCCCCACCGGAACGCGCAGCAGGGGTTCCAGCGTCTCGGAAAGACGCTGGTGACTATCGAGGAGGATGCCCTTGCTGACGTGGATCAGCAGCTCAGGGCGACGCTTCGCTAGAGGGTTCAGGCTTGCCCAGACCTCAGAGGTCACTTGGGTGGGCAGAGCACTCACCCAGATTGGGGCTGCCAGTGCCTCGGTGGGGTTAGTGACCGGGCGCACGCTGGCCGGAAGTTCCGCTTGCGGCAATCGTGGGTGGCAGCGGGTCAGGGCCAGCTCCTGGATGGCCTCGGGGGGACTCCCCCACAAGGCCACCTGGACACCTTCACGACCCCAGACCATGGCCAGTGCCGTTCCCCAGGCCCCAGCGCCGAAAATGCCGATATCGGGATGCTTAGGCATCCTTGGACACCTTCTGGCCGCCCCACAGCTTGGCTTCCGTGCCTTGGAGCAAGCGCTTGATGTTCGCGCTGTGCCTCTGGATCACCAGGAAGGCGAGGATCGTCCAGGCCACGATGGGCCAACTGTTGTCGAATCCTGCTGCTGCCTGAAGGTAAAACCTGGGACCGAAGACACCCGCTGCCGAGGGGATCAGCACGAGACCCGCGACGACGCTGCCCAGGCTCACGTACCGGGAAAGGAACACCAGCAGAAGGAAGGCCACTAGGCTGGGCACCACTAGCAAAGGGTGATAGGCCAGGGCGACCCCCAGGGCCGTGGCGACACCCTTGCCACCCTTGAATTTGAGCCAGGGGGTGAACATATGCCCCAGCACCGCAGCCAAGGCCACGAAGGCGAGCAGGTGGGCTGGGAGTCCGAAGGACTTGGCCAGGAGGACGGGCAGGAATCCTTTGGCGATATCCAGCAGCAGGGTGGCGATGCCCAGGGCCTTGCCCCCGGCCCGCATGACGTTGGTGGCTCCGATGTTGCCCGAACCGGATTTCCGGACATCCCCCTTACCGGCCAACTTGACCAGGATGAGGCCAAAGGGGATGGAACCCGACAAGAAGGCAGCGAGGCACCAAAGCAGGAAGCGTGTGAAGTCGGTCTGGATCATGGATGCACTGTAACGCAACCGCTGCCGAGCGGCGATTCGGTCAGCGAAGCCCCTGGATTTGCCGGCGCAGAAAATCCATGGACCAGGTGGCAGTCCGGGCCTGGATATCCACCCGGATTCCCGGGAAGGATTGGGTCTGGAAGGCCGTCCCGGCAGGTCCCCAGACCGCCATGAGGCAGGTTCCCACAGGCGCGGGGCCCTCCCTATCCTCAGAAGGACCGGCATTACCGGTGGTGGCGAGCCCCCAGGTGGTACCTAGTTTCCGTGCGATGCCTTCGGCCAGGGCGCGGGTCACGGCTTCAGAGATCGTCCCATGGGTCTGGATGAGTCCGGCATCCACGTTCGCCAGGGAACTCTTGGCAGATGCGGAGTAGACCACGGCGCCGCCACGGTACCCATCGCTGGCTCCGGGAATGCCCGTGAGTCGGGCCTGGATTAGGCCGCCGGTCATGCTTTCGGCCACGGCGAGGGTCTCCCCGCGCTGGCGGAGCAGTGCCAGGACACTCTCTTCCAAGGAGCTGTTGCCAACGCAGACCAGGTCAGCCCCAAGTTCCTGCTCAAAGTCACTGCGGGCGGCCTCAAGCTCCGCTGGGTGAATGCTCCGGGCCACCAGTTCCACGGCGCCCAGGCCCGCAAGGATGGTCCAGTCCAGGTGGCTGTGCTTCTCCCGCAAGGGGGTCGTCCGCATATCCAGGGCACTTTCGCCAGCGGAACCCACCAACATTCGAAGGGTATGGACCTGGGGCCCCGCCAAGGGGCGAAGGATCGGCTCTACTTCCGTTTCCCAGAGGTTCTTCATCTCCCGGGGGACGCCGGGCAGCAGCACGATGCGCCTGCCGGGATAACCCTTCGGGTTCTCCCAAAGGATCCCCGGGGCCGTGCCCATGGGATTGTGCAGGGCCTTTGCGGAGGCGGGGACCAGGGCCTGCTTGCGGTTGGTCACGGGCATGGAGCGCTGGCGCGTCAGGTAGAAGCCCTGGATCTCCCGCCAGACCCCCTCGTCCTCGATCAGTTCGTCGTTGAGAACCTCCGCCCAGATCTCCTTGGTAAGGTCGTCGAAAGTGGGACCCAGACCCCCTGTGCAGACGATCAAATCCGAACGGTCCAAGGCCTCTCGGAAGAGCGCGCTCATCGCCTCGCGTCCGTCTCCGATCACGGTCTTGCGGTTGCAGCCAAACCCGAGGGCCGCCAGTCGCTGGGTCAGCCACACGGAATTGGTGTCCACCCGCAGCGTGGTGAGTAATTCCGTCCCGATGGCGATGCATTCGATGCGCACGAGTTTCTCCGTCCCTTCAGAGTAGCGGGTTCGCTACCTGGAAAGGATCGGGCGTGTCAGAGGGCAGGGCGTCTGACCAAGTTCACCCAGGCCACCATGCTCCAGAGCCAGTCCAAACCCTCATGCCTGCATGCTTTTCCACTCCTGCCGCTCGGTCCTAGTTCAGACGCACCCAAGGCAACGTTTGGAACGGCTTTCGTGGATTCGCTTGACGTTCCACCAAGGCTGACTGGATACTCCAATCCTTGATGCGACCCGTCCTCTGGCAATTCACCCTGGCGGTTCTTGTTGTTGCGCTACTGGGTTCCTTTCATTCCGCTTCAGCGAGTGAGCCGGGCGCCCAGCCGCGGTATGTGCGAATCACCATGGACCAGGGATTGTCGAACAATTCGGTCTACTGCATTCGTCAGGATCGGGTCGGCTTCCTGTGGTTCGGCACCTTCGCGGGCCTCAACCGCTACGATGGCACCGGTTTCTCGGTCTACAAACCGGGCCTTTCGGCATGGGGCGATAACATTCCGGGGAACCTGCAGGGCTCCGTGATCTTCGCGCTGGAAGAAGACACGGGGGGTCGACTCTGGGTGGGCACCGATGGCGGCGGTCTTTCGGTCTATAACCCCAGCACCGATACCTTCGAAACCATCCGAAATCCCCCAGGTCCAGAGGGTCTTCCATCGGACCGCATCTTCTCCCTGGCAGCGGATCCTCGCGGCGGATTGTGGATCGGTACCGGCGAGAGAGGCCTGGCCTATCGCGATCCCACCTCGGGTGTCGTCAGCCAGATAGAGTCGCTCCCGGGTCTGCGATTCACGTCGGTGCGCTGCCTCCTGGTCCAACCGGATGGATCGGTGCTGGTCGGCACCGAAGACGCAGGACTGTTGCGATACGACCCCTCAACTGGCCGCTTCATCAGCATCGCCCTGGCGGGCCATCCCAAGGGTGGCGGCACTGTCCGTGCGATAGCGGCTGGGCTAGACCACCGCATGTGGATCGGAACGGCCTCCGGTGCCGTGGAGGTGCTCAATCCCGGGGAATCCGTGGCGACGATGGAGCTGTCAGCGGGACCTTCTTCGGTCCGTGCTCTCTCGTTCGACGCCCTCGGAAGACTCTGGGTCGGTTACGAAAGCGATGGTGTGCTGATCCTGAATGTTTCGGGGAAAGTTTCCCGGGTCATTTCCCGGGATCCTTCCGTGGGCAAGGTCCGCGCCCTCGGCACGGACCGGAACGGGCTTGTGTGGATCACCCTCAAGGACGGGGGCATCCTCTCCCACAACCCACGCTCAGAGCGGTTTACCAGGTTCGCGATCAAGTCGGGAAGGGGTCTCGCGGAGACGCATTCCGGCGATGTCCTTGCCGCTACGGATGGATCGGGGCTATACCGGATCCGCTCGGGATCAGCGAAGGCGGAACGGGAAAGGCTGCCAGTCGGATACGAACGGATCTATTCGGTGATCGAGGACCGGAAAGGCGCGCTCTGGTGCGGGACGGACGGCTCCGGCCTACTGCGGCGGGACGCCCAGGGTCGCTTTCGTTCTTTCCGCAAGAAACCGTCGGAGCCAGGCTCGATATCATCGGATGTCGTGTGGGCGCTGCTGGAAGATCGAGCGGGCGCCATCTGGATCGGCACCGAAGGCGGCGGATTGGATCGGTGGAATCCCACGACGGGTGCCTTCGATCATTTCAGGTACCGAGAGGATGATCCGACCAGTCTCCTGGGCAGTTCTGTGCGAACCATACGGGAATCTGCGGACGGCAGGCTCTGGATCGGGACCTGGGATGGCGGTTTGTCCCGTCTCGATCCCGCCACCGGCCAGTTCGAGCGCTTCCCGGAACTGGCGGACAGCTCCGTCAATGCCGTGTTGGAGGACTCCCAGCGACGCCTCTGGGTGGGGACGGGTTCGACGGGCTTGGCGCTCCTCAAACCCGATCACGCATTCACCCACACCTCCAAGAAGGACGGCCTTGCAGGGGATACGGTGACGGGGATCATGGAAGATACCAGCGGCTCCATCTGGGTGGCCACGGCCGAACGCCTTTCTCGCTTCGAAACCGGGACAGGCACACTTTTCCGCTTCGGTGAGGAGGACGGGCTGGCCGATTCCGAGTGCGCCCAAAATGCTTATCTGCAGGCCCGGGACGGGACGCTCTGGGTGGGCGGACCCAAGGGGCTCACCCGCTTTCAACCGGATGCCGTGCGGCCCGACATCCGACTGCCGGAAGTCGTGTTCACCCGTCTGGAGGCCTATGGGGCCAGCGGTCCTTATCTGGTGCCCCTCAAGACTTCTTCAGGGAAGGTTCCGGTCGTCGATCTGGATTGGCGGAACACCGGGATTCGTTTCGAAGCGGCGGTCCTGGATTTCCTGGCGCCGGGCCGAAACCGTTACGCCATGCTCATTGAAGGGCTCGGCAAGGAATGGATTCCCTTGGGGGAACAACATGGGGCCGTCATTCCTCCCCTGCCCCCCGGCACGTTCACGGTCCACGTGCGGGGTGCCAATGGCAACGGGGTCTGGAGCGCCTCGGATGCGACCTTCGCGATTCATGTGCGGCCTCCTCTGTGGCGGCATCCGCTCTCCTTGCTGGTGGCCTTTTTTGGATTGGCCGGGCTTACGGGCGGTGCGACGGTCTATCGGCTGCATGCCCTGGCGCGCAAGACGGCAATCCTCCGATCCTATTCCCGCCATATCCAGGAAGCCCGGGAGGAGGAACGCATCGGGGCTGCCCGGGATGTGCACGACGAGATCGGTCAGCACCTCGCCGCGCTCAATTTGCAGGCCTATTGGGTCCTCACCCATCCGGGTGCGCCTGACGCGCTCCGTGCTGAGCGGGTGGGGGAGATGCTGGGTTCGATTGCCGAGGCGATGAACGCGGTCAAGTCCGTGGCGACCAACCTTCGACCCATCGCCCTCGATGCCCTGAAGTTCGACGAGGCGGTGTCCTGGTTTGTCCGTTCCTTCGAACACCGAAGCGGGATCACTGCTTCGGTGGAGATCCGCGCGGGTCTTCCAGCGGTGACCGGCAGCCTGGCGACCGCCCTTTTCCGAGTACTACAGGAAATGCTCACCAACGTATCGCGGCATTCGGATGCTGCCAATGTCGTCGTCAAGCTCTCCTACTCCTACGGTGCCATCATGCTGGAAAGCCATGATGATGGCAGGGGCATCGAACCCAACCAGGCTGATGCGGACGATTCCTTCGGGATCATCGGAATGAGGGAGCGGTGCACTGCTTTCGGCGGTACGTTATATGTGCGGGGAGCCCCCGGGGAAGGGACCACCGTCACGGCCCGGATCCCGTTCACGGAGCAGGGCGAAGACCAGGGAAGGGTGTGATGCTTCGAATACTCATTGCCGACGACCACTACCTCATCCGCCGCGGACTGCGCCAACTCCTTGAGGAGACGCTGCCCGCATCGCAGGTGGACGAGGCGGAAGATGGCCCCAAGACCTTGGCCATGGCCCGGCAGAACAAGTACGACGTCATCCTCCTGGACATCTCCATGCCCGGGAAGGATGGTCTTGATCTGGTCCGGGACCTGAAGGACACCGACCCCATGGTGCATGTCTTGATCCTGAGCATCCAGCCTGAGGAACAATATGCCCTCAGGGCCTTCCGGCTCGGGGCTTCGGGCTGCCTCAATAAGTCCGGTGCTCCGTCCGAACTCATCGTGGCCGTGAAGACCGTGCTCGCGGGCCGGCGCTACGTGAGCGCCCGCGCCCAGGAACTCATGCTCGAAGAGGTGGTTGGAGCGGGCTCCGAACTACCCCACAAACGGCTTTCAGATCGCGAGTACCAGGTTTTCCGCCTGCTCGCCTCCGGCAAGACCATCGGCGAGATCTCAGAACTACTGGCCCTCAGTGTGAAGACCGTCAGTACCTACCGGGCTCGCATCCTCGAAAAGACGGGTCTGGAGAACAATGCCCAGCTGACCCACTACGCCTTCAAACACAAGCTCGTCAGCGATTCCTGAGCAGGGCGATCCGGAGCCTGTAGGACAAACACCGACACGAGAAACGGCACCGGTCCTATATACCTCTTGGAGGTCTGCCTTTCTACTGGATTACGATGCCAGGTTATCCATCGTTCGAATCCAGGGTCTACCCGCCATACCTTCCCGAGGACCGGCGGGAGATCGCATCTTTCCTGCAGAAGAGAGGCCTGCAGTGGGAGGACGATATCGACTTCTCCGTGGCTTGCCTGGTGGACGGGGCCATGGTCGGCACCGGCTCCCTCTCCGGCAGAGTCATCAAGTGTCTGGCTGTGGATGAAGCTCTGCGGGGGGCAGGGATCGCGGCGGCCATGGTCTCTCGGCTCGAAACGGAAGCGGCAAGGCGTGGGATCGCCAATCCGTTCGTCTTTACGCTGCCCCGGAATATCGAGCTTTTCTCAGCCATGGGCTATCGCGCGATCGGAGAGGTTCCGGGGGCGGTCGTCCTCCTGGAAAAAGGGGATGGCATCCAGCGTTGGGGGCGCGCGCTCAGGCGCCTGTCCACAGCGGTCCGGGTGCATGCCGGCCAGGGCCCTGTCTCGGCACTCGTGATGAACTGCAATCCGATCACGCGAGGTCATCTCCATCTGATCCGGACCGCAGCCGCATCCTCCTCATGGGTCTTCCTGTTTGTCGTCACCGAAGATGCCTCCGTGTTTCCCATGGAGACACGGCTTCAGTTGGTACTGGAAGAGACTGCTTCGATCTCCAACGTCACGGTGGTGCGCGGAACGGAATACATCGTTTCCTGCGCCACCTTCCCCTCCTACTTTCTGAGGGATTGCCCCAGCCGGATCGCCGAGACCCACGCGCGGCTGGACGCCGCCATCTTCGCGCAACACATCGCGCCAGCCTTGGGGGCAACGCGGCGGTTCATTGGCGAGGAACCCTTTTGCCCGGTGACTGCAAGCTACAACCGGGTCATGCAGGAGGAACTGCCAAAGCATGGGATCGAAGTCGTAGAGATTCCCCGTCTCGCTCTGGATGGCGAGGCGGTGAGCGCATCCCGCGTGCGGCGCCACATTCACGAGGGGAATCGTGAGGCCGCTATGCGGCTCGTGCCCCCCGCCACCGCCGCCTACCTCGCGTCCAAGGATTCCGCTGGGGTAGTCGCAAGGATTGTTGCTGGGAATGGAAGGCATTGAGCAGGGGAGGTTGCTTCATGAAGATCATCAAGGTAGGAATGGCGGGGACCCTGGAGTCCAGCGATGCCTCGGTCACGATCGAGCCCCCGGGATTGGAGGTGGCGGGCCTGGAATTGACCATCGAGTGCGCGGACAAGCGATTTTTGGGGAATATAACAAAAGCGGTGAGGGC
>JANYIU010000052.1 GCA_025361955.1 Holophagaceae bacterium | reverse complement strand
GAGATCTTCTGGAGCAGCACCGGCAGCACCGCGGCATTGCCCCAGCTCAGGTCCAGGCCGTCCAGGTCTTCCTGGGTCAGGAGACCGTGCTCGGCACATTCCATAGCGAAGGCGATGGTCGCTCCTGCCGAAATCGTATCGATCCCGTACTGATTGCAGAGATAGGAACAGTGCACCGCCGCGTCGATATCCTCGCTCATGACGAAGGCCGTGAAGCACGCCATGGACTCGTATTCGGCGCCGCCATGCTCAGGGGTGGTGTATGGGCCTGCCGCAACCCGCACCTTCCTGGCGCAGGAAATGCCGCACCCGCGATAACAGGGGTAAGGCTTGATGAAATTGTCGGCTTCATAGCGATCAAAAAGCTCCGCGCCATTCCCCCACGAATTGGATTGCCAATTCTTGGTCGGGAAGTCTCCCTTGTCGTCATTCCCTGCGTAGTCACCCATGGTTCCGTGCTCGTGGAAAGCGCTGGAGGTTGGATTCTCGCGGATCGTCACATTGGTGGCCCTGAGCACCTCCATCAACTCGTGGGGGTCGGCAGCCTCGACCTTGCCGCTGCCGGAGACGGCAATGGCAAGGAGGTTCTTGGAACCCATGACAGCCCCGGCGCCACACCTGCCCGCAGCACGATCATCAAACTGGACGCTCGCATACTTCACGAGGTTTTCACCTGCGGGTCCTATGGCTCCGACGGAGAATCGGGCATGGGAGAGATCCTGATGGATCAGGCGAATTTTCTCCCCCACCAGCTTGCCCACCAGGTGTGCGGCAGGACATAGTTTTACCTGGTCGTCTTCGATGACCAGGTAGACCGGTGTCGCGGACTTCCCCTCGATGATCACGTGATCGAAGCCTGCCCGCCGCAATTCAGGGCCGAAATCGCTCCCGGAGCGTGATTCGCCCCAGCCTCCCGTGAGCGGAGACTTGAAGCACAGCTCGACACTGCCACCGCCCGGGACCAGGTTCGAACAGAGCGGTCCGGTGGCCACAACCAGGGTATTGGCCGGCCCCAGCGGGTCCGTCCCCGGCGCCATTTCCTCATACATGAGTGCAGCCGCGTAACCTGTCCCGCCCAGATATTTCTCAAGATAGGTGGCATTGAGTGGTTCCACAGAGATGCGTTGTTCGCTTAGCTGGACCCGAAGCTGCTTTCCCGTGAATCCTGCCATTTTTCCGACCATCTGGTCTCTCCTTTCCGAAGGAACGTTTTGGCTGACCCTGTAGGTGTCATCCCCCGACAAGCGCCTTGTAAAAGCTGACTTCCTGTTGATCCTGAAGCGGTGTGGTCCGGTCTTTGATGACCCGGTGACCGGCTACGATCACGACGGGTCCCCGGAAGCGGTGTTCCTCCCAGTTCCAGATGCTCCCCGTGAGCTGCGCTTTGAAGTCCAGCTCGATTCGGGCGAGGAGATCGCCGAGGGTGGCCGCTTCCGGCAGCTCGACCATATGTGGAGCCTCGCCGAGATAATCCCGCATGAGACCGATGCCTTTCATAGTCACCTGCATCGCTCCCTCCGGGAAAGCGCACCATCAGAGAGCCAGCTCAGCATTGCCCGCACCTCGAGGAGCAGATTTGTGGCTTCATGCTGGAAGCCGAAGGGGCGGCCGCCAGACCCCCTTTGGCCGTGCATCTCAGCTCGGAGGGCATCATCAGCCCCACCGCGTAGACCGCGTCGATGGTTTCATCAAGGGGTACGGGGTTCGAGTAGCCGCCCAGCACGATATCCGCGCAGAGAAAGGCATTGGCTGCAGCCACCGCGTTCCGGGTATGACATGGGATTTCCACCATACCCTGCACAAGGTCGCACACCGAGCCCATCGTATTCTGGAAGGCGATGGCTGCGGCATGGCAGGCCTGGGCCGCGGTACCGCCCATGGCCTCGACCACCGCCGCCGCCGCCATGGCGCCAGCGGCGCCGATTTCCACCTGGCACCCAGCGACTTCCGCTGCGAAGGTCGCCCGCATCGCCACGATCGTTCCAACCGCCCCAGCGGCGAACAGGGCCCGGGCGATGGCCTCTCCGTCAAGGTGTCGTTCTTCGGCCAGGGTGACGAGGGTCCCCGGCAGGGTTCCCGCCGCTCCGCCCGTGGGCGCGGCACAGACCACCCCCATGGCACCGTTCACATGCATCACTGCCATGGCCCTTGCCGCTGCTCTCAAGTGCGGGCCCCCCAGGCTGAGGCGCCCCTCAGCCTCTGCCTGGAAGATGCTCCCTGCGCTCGGCGCGAGGAGTTGCATGCCGGCAAAGTTCGGCTCAAGCCCTTGGCGCACGGCTTGCTCCATGACCCCATAGCGTCGCAGCATCTCTCTGACGGCAGCTCCGGATTCAATTGACAGCAACTGGGATTCGTATTCGATGGCGATCTCGCCCAGGGAGAGCTTCCGCGCTTCGGCTTCGGCCACCATCCCGGCAGCGCTTTCGTAAAGCTGGGTCCCCCTTTGCACGAAATACACGGGGTCGGCCTGTAGGACACGGTGAACCTCACCCACGCCACGAAGGAGATCGATCCAGGTCTGAGGAGCGGCCGCTGAGCTCGTGGCCACCACGAAAGCCCTGGTGCCATCTTCCTGAACCTGGAGGGGAGCCAGCAGAAACCCCAACGCTTCGATCCGGCCTTGCACTTCCGGCAACACGGTTAGTTCCATCTCGACGGCAAGCACATAGGCCGATCCATTCAGCAGCACCGGCCAGCCGTGGAGGTTGGTGATTTCGATCTCGCCGCCCCCGATGGAGCGTGCAAGCAGTTCCAAGTCCACCCCGTCCGCACCGGTAGCATGAATCTGGACCATGTTGGGATGATCGTTTCCAGGAATAGGTCTCACATTGAATTGAAGGTCCAGCCCCTCTGCTGGGGCCAGTTCCAGTGCCTGGAAGAACGTCTCGTCCGTGAGTGGACGCTGGATCAGACCCATCGCAAAGGCTCGGTCGGCCCCTTGCTGGGCGTAGGTGTGGGCATAGGAACCGCCCGGGTCGAAGCTGCACACCACTTTGCGCGGTAAGCCACCGACCATCGATCGCACCATGCTGGCGATGTGAAACGCACCCGCAGTGTGCGAACTCGAAGGTCCCCTCATGACAGGACCTAAGACATGGTTGAATATGCTGATCTGCTTCATTTCGACACCGAAAACCATTCATGTCCGGCCTGTGATGCACTCCCCCACCTAGCGGAACGGGGGCAGCTCTCCATAAGGATTCCGCCCGTTGGGAGAGCGGCGTGCAGTGGGATTCAGATCTGTGGTTTCATTTGGATCCAAGTGAGATCCATTTACCATAACCCCTTGGTGAGCGGGTTTTCTACATATTTTTTTTACAAACTAAAATTTTTCAATACAAGCCATATGCCGAGGCAAAACAAATCATGGGTGCGCTGCGCTTCAATGCCTGGATAGCACTGCCACAAGCAGGACTTCTATAGACAGAACCCAACCAACCTAGAGTTCCCCCCAGGGGGTCGCTGCAATCGCTATGGCTATGCGTTGGCAAAGAAGAGCGCGACATCAGGCTCCGATGATCGCCCTGCAGGTCATTTCAAGATAGTCGATGAGATCGTCTGATGATCTTGCCGTCTTTTCTTCATTGCCATCCGCAATGGCATTCATCATTTCCCAATGGAGTTGGGCGAGTTTGACCCAATCCGTTGCCTGGCTGTTAGCCACCCAGAACCTCCGGGAGTGGGAGTAAAGGAGCGATACGAAGTCGATGGCGAACACATTGCGAGATGTTTTGTAAATAATTTGATCACATTCTTGGTCATAGTGTAAATATTGATGCAAATCTCCGGCCACAGCGGACTGGACCATGGCTTTTACTGAGTCGCGGAGCAGTTCGCGCTGTGCAGGGGTTGCCAGACGCACAGCCTTCAAGGCGAGCATCTTCTCCACAGGTCGCCGTACTTCGAGAATGGCCAGTTGATCTTCCACCTTCATCTGGCGTATGAACACTCCTTTGCGCGGCAGGCTCGTAACCAGACCCATGTGCTCCAAGCGCTTCAGTGCCATCCGGATGGGCGTCCTCCCGATCCCCGTCTTGGCGCTGAGGGTCGCCTCCGATACGGAGCCGCCGGGCGG
>JANYIU010000025.1 GCA_025361955.1 Holophagaceae bacterium | reverse complement strand
CGCCCTGCTTCTCCGCGATCCTCCGCTGTCCTCCGCGCCTCCGCGTTGATCTTTCTCCCACGAAATATAACTCGCCATTTTTATGCAGATAGACAAGATTCCGGCAAAAATTCTGTCCATAAAACACGAAGTCGAAGATTTGTAGCACAAGGACACCAAGAAAAGCTTGGCGTCGACAAGAACGACAGGAGAGCTTTGTGCTCTTGGTGCCGTCTTGGTGGTGTTCTTTGTTCTTTCCTGGAATGGCCAACCTGATGGCTCCTTCTCGCACCTGCGTTTTTCTGCTGACTGGCTGGCTGGTGTTCGCCGTCCTGGCGTCGGTGTGGCCGGAACTGCTGGCGTCGCACTGGCAGGCGGGTGGCTGGAGTGTGCTCTTCTTCGTGCTGGTGGATGCGATCCTGTTGCTGCGCTCGCCGGTCATGGATGTGGTGCGTCAGCTCCCCGGGACACTGCCCATCGGCGTCTGGTGCGAGGTGCGGCTGCGCATCTCCAACGGTAATGCTTGGCCGCTGAAACTGGAGGTATTCGACGGCATTCCAAATGCCTTGGACGCTCACGGCATGCCGCGGAAAATCAGGCTGGAACCAGGCATCGCAGCGGATCTGCGCTACCAGGTCAAACCGAAGGCACGGGGCGCGCATCGGTTCGAGGCCTGCTATCTGCGCCTCACGTCACCCTTGAACCTCTGGCAAAGGAATCTCCGCGGCGGCCCTGAAACCCTTATCCGCGTCTTCCCCAATTTCGCCGCCGTGCGCAAGTACGCGCAGTTGGCCACCAGCCATCGACTCGCCCAGTTGGGCATCCATCGGAAGCGCCGCCGCGGTGAGGGCATGGAATTCCACCAACTGCGGGACTACCGCGAAGGGGACAGTCTCCGGCAGATCGACTGGAAAGCCACGGCCCGCATGCGCCGCCTCATCAGCCGCGACTACCAGGACGAGCGGGACCAGCAGATCGTCTTCCTCCTGGATTGCGGCCGCCGCATGCGGACCCGGGATGGGGAACTCTCACACTTCGATCACACCCTCACCGCCGTGCTTCTTACCGCCTACGTGGCCCTGCGGGAAGGCGATGCCGCGGGACTCCTGACCTTCGCCGGTGACCAGCGGTGGCTGCCACCCCGGAAGACCAGAACTGCCCTGAACGAGCTGCTGCAGACCCTCTACGACCTCCAGCCCAGCACGTTCGCCACAGACTATCTGGCCGCCGCTCGCATCTGCATGACTCGGGTCCGGAAGCGCTCCTTGGTCATCCTCGTGACCAACTTGAGGGACGAAGAGGACGATACCCTGCTCCCGGCGCTGAAGCTCCTGCGGGCGCGGCACCTCGTGCTGCTGGTCAATCTCCGAGAACGGTCCCTGGAACAGGCCCTGGAAGACCCTGTGTTGGACTTCGACAGCGCCCTGCTCCACGGCGCCGTCCACGAATACCTGGACCAACGGCGCAAGAGTTTCGAGCGCATCCACGCCCAGGGCGTGCTCAGCATGGACGTGCTGCCCGAGCAACTCTCCGTGACCATGGTAAACCGGTACCTGGCACTGAAGCGGGGCGGAGCGATTTAAGGCGCGGGGCTGGCTGCCCTGGAGCCAGGTATAGAGGCTCGCCAAGGAGGCCAAAAGCCGCTAAAATACTGGTTTTCTTGCGAGCGACCATGCACGTGCAGGAACTCATTCTCCGTCTGCAACGCTACTGGGCCGATCAGGGGTGTCTGGTTGGCCAGCCCTATGACATTGAGAAGGGCGCAGGCACGATGAATCCCCTGACCTTCTTTGGCGCCTTGGGTCCCAAGCCCTGGAACGTGGGCTACGTCGAACCCTCGCGCCGCCCCGGTGATGGCCGCTACGGCGAGAATCCTTTCCGCCTTTACAAGCACCACCAGTTCCAGGTGATCCTCAAGCCTTCCCCTGCAGCGGTGCAGGACATGTATATCGCCTCCCTGGAAGCCATGGGCATTGATCTCTCCAAGCACGATCTGCGCTTCGAGGAAGACAACTGGGAAGCCCCGACCCTGGGCGCCTGGGGTGTGGGCTGGCAGGTAGTCCTGGACGGCATGGAGATCACCCAGTTCACCTACTTCCAACAAGTGGCGGGGGTGGACTGCCGACCCGTCAGCGCTGAGCTGACCTATGGCATCGAACGCATCTGCATGTTCCTCACCGGCATCGACAACATCTTCGATCTCACCTGGGGC
>JANYIU010000234.1 GCA_025361955.1 Holophagaceae bacterium | reverse complement strand
TTTTCTGGTAGGGCTAATGGGATTCGAACCCATGTTGCCGCCGTGAAAGGGCGGTGTCCTAACCCCTAGACGATAGCCCCATGGGGAAATGGGTGGTGGGCCCAGCAGGACTCGAACCTGCGACCAACGGCTTAAAAGGCCGCTGCTCTACCGACTGAGCTATAGGCCCGTGCCGTTGTTGGCACGAACCCCCATTGTGCCTTTGGTGCCAGGGCAGGGTCAAGGGAAGATCTTGCTGCTTACTCATTCTTCAAAATCTGGTGGAGGTCGGGGGTGGTGCCTGGAGCCATGGGTTTCATTTCTCGGTGAGTTCTTTCACGAGGTACTCCGCGTCGTAGACCTGGGTCAGGGCTTCGCGGATGGCTCGGGCGTCCACGGCGATGCAGCGGTTCTGCTGCTCGTCGTAGTGGAACCGGCCGGAGATGCTCTGGATATTGCCGTCGAAAACCAGACCCACCAGCTCGCCATTCCGGTCCACCACGGGGGAGCCGGAGCTGCCCCCGGTAATATCGTTGGTGGTGATGAAGTTGAGGGGAATGGCCGGGTTGATGGCTGACCGTCGCTGAAGCCAGCGGGGGGGCAGGGCCCAGGAACCTGCTTCCGCCCTGGGGCCCCAGGCATCCGCCCGATCGAAGAGGCCCCCAAAGGTGGTGAAGGGCGGCTGCAAGGTGCCTTCCGCCGGATAGGTTTGCACAGCGCCATAGCTTAGGCGGAGCGTGAAGGTGGCCTCGGGATAACTGTTCTTGCCCTGGAGGGCGAACCGCGCCTTGGCGATGCGGGCATTGTGTTCGAGGACCTGGGCTTCCAGGGCTTCATATTGGCGTTCGACCTCGCGACTGGGAGCATCCAACTTTTGGGCGAGCAGCAGCAGAGGATCCCGACACTGCTCCAGGGCTTTCGAACCGCCCTCGATAAGACCTTTGACGAAGACGGGATCGTCAATCCGGGTGTCCTTGATGGCGAGGCCTGCGACAACCTGGGGACTTTTCTCCCTGAGCAGGGCCTGGGTCAGGGGGTGGCTGTCGCCCAGCCATTCTCGGGTTTCTTCCAGGCCGGCCGTGAGCAGCAGGGTTTCCAGTTCGCGATTCAAGGCAGAGGCTGCCATGAGCTCTATGCGGAGTTCTGCACTGGAGTGACCCTCGGGCGATCTGATCAGACGCACCAGTTTCAGGGCGCGATAGAGGGGACCGCGCTCCAGGCTGCTGTAAGCCCGATGCATGAGCTGGTATTCCCGAGCCAGGGCTTGCTGCTGCCCGAAGAGCTGTTCCAAGGCCTTCCAGCTGTGGCCCACGTGATCCCGCCACTGCGGATCACGTTCGATCCGGGCCCGGAGTGCCTGCTCGTTGGCCTGGATACGCGTCACAGTCGTCAGGTCTTCCAGCCCTCGGATCTCCTCACGATAGACCTTCAGGAAATTGGCCGCCTCCAGGATATCCGCAGAAACCTGGCGGGCGTTTTCCTCGCTGCGCGCAGCGTAGGTGGCCAATGCTTTCAGTTTCCGGTCCAGGGTCTGGACCGTGAGGGGATTCACGACCCTGCGGCGGAAGTCCATCTGGGCCCAGGTTTCCAGGCGGTTCGTCCGGCCAGGGTGCCCGGCGACCAAGGTCATGCCACCGTTCCGGATGCCCGTTCGGGTCCAGGTGAGGGTGTGCTCGGAGTGGTAGGGTTGACCCTTCTCGTAGACCCGGAAGAGACTGAAATCCAGGTCGTGTCGCGGGTAGGTGAAGTTATCCCACTCCTTGCCGAAGGCTGCGATGTCGTATTCCGGGGCCATGACAAGACGCACATCCCGGAATGTGCGGTAACCGTAGATCCAGTATTCACCGCCTTCGTGGAAGTCGACGAGCTCACAGGTCAAGCCGCTCGCGGCGGTCTCCCTGCGCTTGATGTCCTCAAGGGTCGCGGACCGTGCCGAATCGGCTGCAGGGCTGGACAGGCCAGGTTTCACCCCTTGTGCCACGGCCATGGTGATGTTCTTCATCAAAGCCAGGACCCGGATTTCCAGGCCCGGAATGCGGAGTTCCTGGGCGCGGTTCAGGGCCACGAAGCCCTGCTTCACCAAATCGTGATGACGGTCGGAGATCTGCTGGAGGTAGGCATGGGCGACATGTTGATTGGTGAGGAGCAGTCCATCGCGCCCCACGAAGGAACCGCTGCCCTCATCCCCGAAGATGACCGTGGCAAGTCGTAAGTGATCCAGCCAGGCTTGGTCTGGTGTGAAGCCATACTTGGCTTTCATCTGCTGCAAGGGGAGCTGGTCAAAGGGCCACATCCCCTCGTCTGCCGAGAGGCCCACCGGGAAAAGGAGCAGAGACGAAAGGACGATGCTGCGGAGCACGGTGGAGCCCCCAAGTTCAACCCATTCCATGATCGAGCCATGGACAGGTCAATCATCAGGCCTTTCAGGGTTCGATGGGAATGTGACCCAATTCAATGGGCGAAGTGTAAGGATTTCAGATCGTCGCAGGGAGTGAGCGATGCAGTATCAGTTCCCGATCTTCGAGAATCTCTGCCCTTCCTGGGGCCAGATCACGCACCTGGGGACGCGCAAGCGCATCCCCAAGGGCTCGGTCATCCTGGTGATGGAAGCCGCGATTGACGGGGTCTACTACGTGGCGGAAGGAACCGTCGAGACCATCCTGGACACCCACACCGGCCCAGAGAAAGTGCTCTACCGCGTGGGCAAGGGCTGCGTCTTCGGAGAGGTCTGTTGTTTCGCTCCCGGCGTGAACCAGGAGGTATTCGTCAAGGCGCGGACGGATTGCACGCTCTACTTCTTCAAGCGGGAGATTATTGAGGGAGTCATTGCAAGAGACCATCCTCACCTGCTTCTGGAGCTGATCCGCATCCTGGGACACATCGTACGGATGTACGCTGTCCTGCTCCAGGACAGCCTCAGCCTCGACTTCTTTGTGCGGGTCTGCCGCTTTCTGGTGTATCTGGTCCGTTTCAAGGAACCGGATCTGGCCGGTAAGCAGGTGCAGGTCGTGGTGGAATCCGGGGTGACGCAGAGCGATATGGCGCGCCTGCTGGGGGTCCACCGAGTGACCGTGACCAAGGCGGTCAAGAAATTGAAGGACCAGGGGATCATTCGGCGTTTCACGAAGCGGGAGCTTGATATCGCCGATTTTCCAAGGCTGTGCCTGTTGAGCGAGGGCGGCTGATACCCTCGTCATGAGATCGCATCGGTATGAAAACCAAGACCGGGCGGTGATTTTAGTTACATCTATCGATTTGTAGCTCGGGCTACTTTTCCGATTCCGTGCCTATCGTACAACTCCTCCATCGCTCGAAGACAGATGACTCTGGGGTTCGTGGGCTTCGGCGACTGGGAGGTTCACGGCATGCGCACGGGCGATTATCTTTGGATCATGGCTCTGGCGGCGGTGGTGGCCTTCTTCATGGTGCCCGCCACGCAGCAAATTTTCCTTGTGCAGATCCGCGCGCACCCGTATCTCATCGGCTTCGCCAAGTTCTGTGTGCTGGCCACCATGGGCGAGTTGTTGGCCCGGCGGATTGTGGCGGAGAGGTGGACGGCTCCGCAGGGATTGGTCAAACGAGCCCTCATCTGGGGATTTCTGGGCATGGCCATCGTGCTCATCTTCGACGTCTTCGCCGGAGGGGTCATGGGCGCCCTCAACAAGGGACTACTCCCAGGCGCTGGTTCCAGGCTCGCCTTCGCGTTCTTCGTGAGCACACTCATGAACCTGACCTTTGCCCCTGCGATGATGCTCACTCACCGGATGACGGATACCTACCTCGACCTGAAATACGAGGGCCAGGCTGCGGGGGTCACGGCCATCGTGGAACGGATCGACTGGGAGGGCTTTGTCTCCTTCGTACTATTGAAGACCATTCCTGTCTTCTGGATTCCGGCGCACACCCTCACCTTCCTGTTGCCCCCTGAATACCGGGTGCTGGCTGCGGCCCTGCTTTCCATCGCACTTGGAGCCATCCTGGCCTTCGCCAAGAAGAAATCCCCCGCCCGAACCTGAACGGAGTCTTTCATGTCGAATCAAGTCAAGCAGCTTTGCGAGGCTCCCACCGGCCAGCCGGAAGTTTTGCAGGGGAACCTCGCCTTCGCCGTGGGCTGCGTGCGCGGCGGCATCCACTGCGCCGATGGGTATCCCGGCACACCCAGCTCCGAGGTGATCGATAAGGGGCTGGCCGAAGTCCAGGAGCTCATCAAGGTGGGCTGGTCGGTGAATGAGGCCGTAGCCTCGGCGGTGGGCGTGGGGCATAGTCTCGCGGGCAACGATTGCGTGGTCACCATGAAGATTCCCGGCTTGTTCCAGGCGGCGGACGTCTTCACCAGCGGCTCCGTGTGGAGCCACCCGCGGGGCGCCCTGGTCTACTTCATCGCCAGCGACTTCACGCCGAGTTCCACCCAGCACGTCATCGATCCCCGCTACCTGTTCAAGAGCTGCTTCGTGCCTGTCTTCGAGCCCCGCGATCATCAGGAGATGCATCTGGCGGCGGGGATCGCCGCTGAAATTTCCCGCACTCACCGGACCCAGGTAGTGGTCCTGCCCAGCGGCATTCTCTGCCACAGCGAGGGGCTGGTGCGGATGATGCCTCAGCAGTCACGTGAGCCCATCACGATGCCCGAGGATCTGCGCTCCTTCAATGTGTTGCCCAATCTGACCCGCGGCTACTACGACACCATCATGGATACCCGCATGCCGGCCCTGGAGGCGATGGTCGAGGCGAGTCCCTTGAACCACTGGAGCAAGGGTGCCGGCAAGAAGGGGGTGGTCACCTACGGGGTCTGCGACCTGTACCTCCGCGAGGTGGTGGAAGTCCAGAATCTGGATCTCGACGTGCTCTCGCTCGCGTTCTCCAATCCACTCCCCATGAAGCTGATCCGTGCCTTTCACGCCTCCATCCAAGGTGAGGTGATCGTCATCGAGGACGGCTACCGCTTCGTGCAGGAGGCCATGGCGCAGGCCGGACTGAAGGTGGGCGGCAAGGAACCCTATAGCAAGATTACGGAGTGGACACCGGCCCTGATCGCTGAAAAACTCGGCACTGGGATGCCCGGGAAAGCCTGCGTTGTGCCTGGCTTGAAACGTCCGCCCCTGATCTGCCCCGGCTGCCCCTACCGGCTCTTCGCGGAAGTGATTGCCACCCTGAAGAAGCAGAAACAACTCGACGTCGCATTCGGTGACATCGGCTGCAACTCGCTCCTCTACTTCATGGAGGCCGTGGACACTGGCTTGGCCATGGGGGCCAGCGAAGCGAACCGCATCGGCTACGTCATTTCCCGTCCCGAGCAAGCCGGCAGGTGCATCAGCATCATCGGCGATAGCACGGAATGCCACAGTGGCCTCGACGCCACACGCAACGCCATCTACCGGA
>JANYIU010000185.1 GCA_025361955.1 Holophagaceae bacterium | reverse complement strand
TTTTCTCCGTGATCCTCGTTCTTTTCTCCGTGCCTCCGCGTTGAGCTTTTCCCTTCCGCATTCAAACCGCCTGTCCTTGAAGTTCTGTCGCCAGTAAGGAACTCACTCTGCGTCCACCTGCACTTAGGGTTGCGGCCATGGCCTCGCTGGATTTTCTCAGGGCCATCCTCCTTATCCGCCATGTCTTCGTGATGGATCTTTGGCTTCTTGGGTTCCCATCCATATTAAACTTCGCTCATGGGGTGCAGCGTGTTCATCGTCACGGGCGGAGCAGGATTCATCGGGAGCAACGTCGTCAAGCGGCTGAACCAACGGGGGATCACGGACATCCTGGTGGTGGACAACCTGTCGCACAGCGAGAAATTCCGGAACCTGGCGGATCTGACGATCCGCGACTTCATGGACAAGCGCGAGTTCCGCGCCCGGCTGGACGCGGGTAGCTTTGATCTCCGGACCGAGGCCATCCTCCACAATGGCGCCTGTTCCGACACCATGGAGACCGATGGGCGGTACATGCTGGAGAACAACTTTGGTGACTCCAAGGCGATCCTGTCCCACGCCCTGAAGCACCGCATCCCCTTCGTGTATGCCTCGAGCGCGGCCACCTACGGAGCCTCCCGAAAGTTCTCTGTGGTGCCTGCCAACGAGCGCCCCTTGAATGTCTATGGCTGGTCCAAGCTGCTCTTTGACCAGCATGTGCGACCCCTGCTGCCGCATATCGAGAGCACCGTGGTGGGCTTGCGCTACTTCAACGTCTACGGCCCGCGCGAGCGCCACAAGGGGCGCATGATGAGCGTCCTCCACCAGCTGCTCCGGCAGTTGCGGGAAACGGGCGCATGCCGACTTTTCGAGGGAACGGAGGGCTACGGGAACGGTGAGCAGGTGCGTGACTTCGTGTACGTGGACGATATCGTGGACCTCAATCTGTTCTTTGCGGAGGGTCCCGTCCGCAAAGGTATCTTCAACGCCGGCACCGGTCAGGCCCGGAGCTTCAACGCCATCGCCCAAACCCTCATCCGCCAGCTGGGCAAGGGCACCATCGAGTACATCCCCTTCCCGGACGTGCTGAAAGGCAAGTACCAGAGCTTCACCCAGGCGGATGTGACCACCCTGCGAGAGGCAGGATTCACTGCGGCCTTCACGACCCTGGAAGACGGCATCCTGAACACCCTTGCAGAACTTGAGGACTGATCCCGAATCTTGCGGAGAAAGACGATTTACCGCGAATTTAGCGAATGAACACGAATGAAAACAGGACAAGAACGCCCCTTGGTAGGCCTCCATTCGCGCAAGCGCGCAGCGCTTATTCGCGTCCTTCGCGGTTTCAATACCGTCTTGCGGCTGACCTACTTCCGCGACCAAAGATCGATTGATTTGGTGCCGATGAGGGCAGTGAAGGTCCCGGAGGCCCTGCCCCACCCGGTGCCAGGCTGGTAGATTTTCAGGAATCCGTATGCCAATTCGACATAGAATTTGGCCACCATGGTGCGCACCACGAGTCCTGTGCCCTGCCCCCGTGGCCCCCGGAAGAGTTCCACGGGCCCCTGGGCGATGCGGCAGTAGTCATAGCGGGGAATCACCTGCAGGGAAAGCCCGAAGGGGCCATCCATGCGCAAGGGAAGGCCCAGTCGCGCCGCCGCGAAGTTGGGAGCCACGATCCCCAGGGACTTGGAACCTACTAGGAAGGAAGGCCCGCCCATGGCCCACCATCGATCCAAGGGTAGATGCTTCCCGTAGCCCCATTCCAGATCCAGCTCCAGGCCGAATTCCGCCATGGCGTTTGAGGGTCCCAGGGGTTGCAGGCCATGAGCGCGCAGATAGCTGTAGCGAAAGGATCCCGCAGGGGCCAGCCCCGGCTGGGATTCGCCTGCTCCATAGCGCCCTCGGAGCAGGAGGCCCTTCCGCGGGAACGTGTGCCTATCGAAATTGTCCCATTCCGCGAAGAGCTCCACGACGTGGTCCTTCCGGGACTGATTCAGAGCTCCCTGCCGGAAGATCGCTTGGCGCTGGTCGAGGGCGAGTTCGGCCTTTCCCTGGCCCAGATTGCCGAACCGGTAGGAGGTACCGAGGGCATAGTCCACGGTACTGATCCGGCCCTCCTCATAGGGGGCCGGAAGCTCGGGGCTGGCGAAGCTCATTTGCGCTTGGAGCCGCTGCTGGAAATAGGAAGCGCGGGCCTCCAGCCCTGAGCCCAGGAAGGAGGCAAAGGGCTGGCGGATGGCGAGGGAGAGATTCTTCTGCAGCCGATTCGTGGCGCCATCCAGTTCCAGCTCTGCACCCAATCCGCCGAAGTTCACGGTGCCGTACTGGAAACCCACCATCCCACCCAAGTTACTCTCGTAGCCAAAGCTCACATCCAGATTCTGCTTCTTGTAGCGGACCGGCACCAGCACCAGCTCACAACCGCCAGGGACGGGCTTCAGCTGGTAGCGGAGCTCCGCGAGATGCAAGCGCTGCTCCGCCATCGCGATGAGATCCTGCAAATGCGTCGCTCTAAGCGGTTGTCCCAGCATGGGGCGGACTTCCTCCTGGAGATGGCGGGACTCCGTGCTGAGCGCGTCCTTCACCTCCAGGTTCATCAGAACCGGCTCTTGGACCACCACGCGGACCGTCCCCGTTTCGGCTTCGAACGTCGACCCGCGCACATCCACCAAGGGTGCGCCCGCCATCACCAGGTCGTGCACCCAGCGCCCAAGAAAGGCTCCGAAGCGTTCCGGATTGAACAGGTCGCCTGCTGTGAAGGTGCCTTGCAAATCGGCAAGGATGGCTTCCCGCCATTTCAACGGTGCATCCACCTGGAGGTTCTTCACGGGCTGGAAGGGGATCAGCTCGATCTCCAGCACCTTGCCGTTGTTCTCCTGCATCACCTGAGCCCGGGCTGCGCGGGCCCAGCCGTGCACTAGCATCTGTTGCAGCATGGCCAGCACCGACGCTCGGCGGATAGGCTGGCCTTCAGGGAGCAGGGTCCGGATGATTGCCAAGGCCCGTTCGGGCAAGGGCTGCTTCAATTTGATGTGCGTCACGGCCAGTGGCGCCTCATCATCTCCGGCGCTGAGCATCTTCGCCCGGAGCTCGGGCTCTTTCTCATCGAAGGCCAATCGCGAGTCGAGCACAATGCCCGGCAGCCCCTTGCCGTAGTCCGTGAAGGGTACGTCCCGCAAGTCCGGCCGGATCAGGACGCTGGCATTGGCTCGGCTGTCCCGCTGCCGACCTTCGATCACCAGATCCAGACTGCGGGCCGCCAGGGAGAAGAAGTTGCTGACCCGCTGATTCACCAAGGGCGAGCTGATGTCCACGGCCAGCACCACCTCGGGGTTGAAGGTCTCGCGGGTGGCATAGACAGGCAGGTTCTCCACCAGCGCGCCATCCACGTACTGCTGACCCGCCATCATCACTGGCCGGAAGGCTCCGGGCAAGGCCATGGAGGCTCTCAGGGCTTCGACCAGATCTCCCTTCTGGAACAAGCGGCCCTGACCTGTTTCCACATTCGTGGCCAGGATGCGCAGGGGCATCTTCAAGCGATCGAAATCCCCCCCGGAGAAATAGGCACCGCGCGCCAGAAGCCCCTCCAAGGTCCGCTGGATGGCCACGCCGGACTTCAAGCCCAGGGCCACGGTGGGCAACCCTCGCTCCATCTGCACGGTGAAGAGCGTCCCGTTCTCGGCTTCGTCCTCCTGCAGCGTGCGGCCCGGATTCCGGAGAAAGGGATCCAGGAAGGCCCGGCTGAAATCCACCCGCTCGAAGAGGGCCTCGATCTCCTGCCCCGAGTACCCGCAGGCGTACAGAGTCCCCATGAGCGCGCCGCTGCTGGTGCCTACCACGTAATCCACTGGATAGCCGGTCTCGTCTAAGCGCTGCAGGACCCCGATGTGCCCCACACCCCGCGCGCCGCCACCGCTCAAGACCAGTCCCAGCATGGGCCTGCCGGGGATGGCAACCCGGGGAGCGAAATGGAAGACGTAGTCGGGGGGAATGACCTCCATCTCGAAAGAATCCTGGGCCTGAAGCCCTGCGCATAGCAGGAGGATCAGGCACCCGCGCCAAAGGTTGCGCGACTTCACCCGAGCGCCTCGGACTGAGCGACCATGAGGCGCTGGCAGCCGAGCAGTCCGAGGTCCAGGATCGAGAGCGCCTCATCCCGCAGAAAGCTGCGTCCTTCGCCCGTGGACTGGAACTCCACGATCTCCAGGTCCTCACTATCCATGGGCATCGCCGCCACAAGATTGCAGTCCACCGCAGCCCGGTGATCCTCTTCGTATTCCAGATCCAGCATGAGCCCGCTCCGACCCATCCAGGTGGCATCCTTCGCTCCATCCAGGATGCCGATGCTCACCGCGGAGAGCTGCCGAACCAGGGCATGGGAAAGATCAAACTTGCGCATCGCCAGGGCCAAGGCCACCCAGGCCCCGGTGATGCTGGCACAGCGGGTCCCGCCATCGGCATTGAGAACATCACAATCTAGCGTGATCTGCTTTTCCCCGAGGACCCAAAGATTCACCGCTTGGCGAAGGCTCCGCCCGATGAGCCGCTGGATCTCCACGGTCCGGCCTTGCTGCTTGCCCTTGGCTGCCTCCCGATCCGTGCGGGTGTGGGTGGACCGCGGCAACATGCCGAATTCCGCCGTGATCCAGCCCCGACCCTCTCCCTTCATCCAGCCCGGGACCCGTTCTTCCAGAGAAGCTGAGCAGAGGACGTGCGTGTTCCCGAGTTTGATGAGGCAACTCCCATCCGCGTGGACCTGGGTGCCAAGTTCGAAGGAGAGAGGGCGGAGTTCATCGGGCTGACGCATGGCGAGATTCCTGGAATGGGGGTGCTCAATAGAGGGCGGGTGGGTCTCATTGAATACTAACGGGTGTTCCGGAACTCAACACACAGGCCCCAGTTCAATCTTTTTCACACGATTTTCATGCCGTCCACCCTCAAAGGGGGTTTCCAAGAAGGTTTTGAGGTAACATTCAGCCTGGAGCGGATCCGTCAGCCGCTGGCCGAAAGCGATGGCGTTCGCGTCGTTATGTTGCCTGGCCAGTTTGGCGTGCTCGAGGGAGGTCACCAGAGCGCAGCGGATACCGGCATGGCGGTTAGCCGTCATGCTGACGCCAATACCTGATCCGCAAACAAGCACCAGTCGATCCCACAAGTCCACCCTTGCCGCAGCGCGGTGCGCGAAATCCGCATAATCCACAGAGGCTGGACCGTCGGTACCAAAGTCCACCGCCTCGTGTCCCTGGGCCAAAGCCCAAGCCTTCAGGCGTTCTTTGAGGTCGTAACCTGCATGATCGCTCGCAAAACCGATTCGCATGATGTCGCTCCCGCAATCAGGGTAACGGAATGAATCAGCCCCTTCTCCAGTATCGTCCGCTCGACCGGGGCTTTCTCATCTGCCTCCCAGAACCTGCTGATACCGGGGCCTGGCAGCGCGTGCTGCGGTCTCTGCCGGGCAACCTGCACGGGCGGGATCGCCTGACCCCGGCACGGGCACGCATTTTTCTGCCGGACTCCAGCCTGGTGGAGACCCACTCGATTCCCCTTCGCTGGCAGCGTGCTCTGCCCTGGCTGGCTTCCCTGCCGCCCGATCCGGAGCGGCTTGGCGGCAGCTTGGCTTACTGGGCGGCTGCGCTGCGTCTGCTGCAGTCCCTGGTGATCCGTGGAGCTTTGCTGCCGCAATTGGACACCAAAGGCAATCCCTGGCGCGCCACCTGGGGCATCAGCCTCACCAGCCCCTCGGATCGCGAGGCGCTCGAAAAGATGGTGAAGGCCATGCCCCCCTCCGCCTTCGCCTTTCCTGAAGACGATATGTGGGTCTTCACCAAGGGACTCGCCCTGGGGACCCTGGACACCGAGGAATTGGAAGACGACCTGGCCATGCCCCCCCGGCCCGAACAACTGCTGCGGTCCTTCCTGGAGGACGGCACCGACTTCCTGGTGCGGTTCGTGGCAGGCACCCTGCGGCAAGGTGAAGACCCTCGTCTGGGACTCATCCACCGGCTCCGGGGGCACAAGCGGGACCGCCTGCCCTGGGACGAGCGCATCATGGTGGCCCTCAGCCACCCCATGAACGAATTTCCGACGGTGGGGGTCACCGAGCGGACGCTGGGCGAGCAACTGGAGCAGTGGAGTGAAGGTGCCCGGCAACAATGGATCCGCCCCAGTCTCAAGCTGGAAGCTCCGCCGGTGCCCCCCAGCTGGGATGCCATCCAGGATGCCGACCGCCTGAGCGAAGAGGGCTGGGTGATGAAGGTGGGCCTGGAGACCCAGGAAGGGGACACCATCCCCGTTGCGCGGCTCTGGGAGGCCTCGACGGAACCCGTGGTGCTGGAAGCCCGCAAGGTGCTGTTGCGAGGTGTCGCCCGCGCGGTGCCTTTCTTCCCGCCCCTGCAGGGCGCCCTCGCGGGCCAGAAGCCAGAGGATCTGACCTTACTGCCCTCGGAGGCTTGGCAGTTCCTCACCAAGGGAGCCGCCCAGCTGAAGGAAGCGGGCTTTCTGGTCCACATCCCCGAGGCTCTTGCCGAATTTGGCGGGGCCCGGCGCCTGCGCGCCAAGGTGCGTCTGGGCGCACGTCAGGTCGTAGCTGGCGAATCCCCCAGGACCGCCCAGATGGGTCTCGACGGTTCGGTGTCCGCGGATTGGTCCCTCATGCTGGGCGACGACAAGCTGGAGTTGGAGGATTTCGCGCAGCTGGTGAGCCTCAAACACCCGCTGGTGGCCTGGAAGGGCAAGTGGGTGGCGCTGGATCCCGACACCCTCAAGCAGATCACGGCGGTCATCCAAGCCAGCCGGGGCGCAGGCTTCGAAAGCATGACCCGAGGCGAGGCATTGGCGGCGGCCCTGACCGGAACGGCCCGGATCCCAGGCGTTTCCGAAGCCATCGAAGTGGAAGTGGCCGGCGATTTTGGCGCGGCCTTGGCCGAGCTGAAGAACCTGCCCGACAAGCCCATCACCCAGCCTGCGACGTTCCACGGCGAACTGCGCCCCTATCAGGTCCGCGGCCTTGCATGGCTGGACGGCTTAGCCCGACTGGGTCTGGGGGGCATCCTCGCCGATGACATGGGCTTGGGCAAGACTATCGAGGTGCTGGCCCTGCTCCTGCACCGGCAGAACCAAAGCCCTCAATGCGGACCTCCGACCCTCCTGGTCTGCCCGACCTCCTTGCTGGGCAACTGGGAGCGGGAGATCGCCAAATTCGCACCCTCGATCCCCTTCTTCGTGCACCACGGCAACAACCGCGACGAGCTGCCCAAATACTTTCGGCCGCATACCCTCATCCTCACCACCTACGGCGTGATCCGCCGAGAAGAAGAAATCTTCAGCACCCGCATCTGGGGTCTGGTGGTGGTGGACGAGGCCCAGGCCATCAAGAACGCAGGCAGCGCTCAGGCCAAGGCCGTGCGCAAACTGAAGGCCCCTTGCAAGCTGGCCCTCACCGGGACTCCCATCGAGAACCGGCTGCTCGAACTATGGTCCATCATGGCCTTCGCCTTGACCGGATACCTCGGCAACGAATCGAGCTTCAAGGAACACTTCGCCACGCCCATCGAGAAGTACCGCGACCCCGACGC
>JANYIU010000184.1 GCA_025361955.1 Holophagaceae bacterium | reverse complement strand
TCGAGATAGGCTGGGAGCCATGGATAGCGCGCTCACGATCACCAGCCGGGCGAATCCCCGGTTCAAGTCTCTCCGTTCCCTGGTGACCCTTGGCGGAGCCAAGCGGACCCACACGCTGATGCTCGGCGAGAAGCTCATTGCAGCCTGGGTCGAGGCCGCCAAAACGCGTGTGGGCGCGCGCTTCCGGCCCCTTACCTGGCTGCGCCTGGAAGGACTGCCGCCCCATTCCCTGGAGCACCTACACGCCCCAGAAACCCTGGTCCTGGGCGAAGCCCTGATGCGGGATCTGGCCTTTGCGGGCAGCCCCCCGAAACACGCCTTGCTCATGGAACTGGGGCCTGAACCCACGGGTGCCTTGGCTTCGCGGGTGATCGTGCCCTGGGGGATCCAGGATCCGGGGAACCTTGGAGCGATTCTGCGGAGCGCTGCGTCCTTCGGCTTCCAGGAGGCTCTGCTGGGCCCAGGGTGTGCCGATCCCTTCAGCCCCAAGGCATTGCGCGGCACCATGGGAGCCGCTTTCCTGCTGTCCATCCGGCGCTGTGACCGGCTGGTTCCCGACGCAGGCAAGTGGTTCGCCCTCCATGGCGGGAAAGGGACCTTAAATCTGGACCAAGCCGACCTCAAGGAGCCCGTGCGGATCCTGGTGGGCAACGAGGGGCATGGCTGGAAAGACGCAGAGCTGCCCCCGGAGGTGAAATTCCTCGCGATCCCCATCCGCGGCATGGAGAGCCTCAACGCGGCGGTGGCAGCGGGCATCGCGTGCTTCGAGGTGGATCGGAGGGCGCGTTGATCCGCCAGAACTGGGGTCTCCATCTATTTGGAACGGTCGCCTTGGCGGGGCTCTTCATCCTGGCTTTCCGGTTCCCCGCCGTCTCAGGACGGGGCTTCCACGAACCGCTGCTGGCCCTGCTGTGCCTGACGCTACTTTTCGAAGGCGTCCTCCGAGACCGGGCTTTGGTTTGGACGTACGTGACCTTTCTGCTGGGCCTCATGGGCCTCTTGTACTGGGTGCTGGCGGTCATCAAGACCAAGGGCGGGCTGCCCATCTCCATCGCCGTCCTCGCGGCGGGGCTCTTCTATGCCTGGGAGGCCCTCGGTCTACTGGCGGTGGCGGCCTTCGCGCGCTGGCTGTATCGCCGTTCAAGCGCCTGGGGAGCCGCGCTGGGCGCAGCTTTGGGCATTCTGCTGTGGGAAGTCCACGGCTTTCACGTCTACCCCTGGAGTTGGGGAGCGTCCCTGGGGGCCCTGCCCTGGCTGGCCCGTTCCGCTGCTTTCCTCACCACGGCGGGGTGCTCGGCGCTGTTCTGGGGTTGCGGGGCCCTCACTGGCGCGTGGCTTGCAGAGGGCCGTTACCGTCGAGCCGCCCTGGCGCCCTGCGGGCTGCTGGCGGGACTGCTGGCACTGGGAGGGACTTGGTACCTGCTGCCCCGCGGTCCCGAGCGGACCCTCGACATCGTAATGATCCAGCCCAACTTCGAATCGGGGATCCGGCGACCGGGCATGGAGGCGGAGATGTGGCTCCGGTCGGATGCCGAACTGAAGGCCAGGCACCTACCTCGGCCCGGCGTGGCGACCCTGCTGCTTTGGCCCGAGAGCTCGGTGCTGGGCCGGAACGATCAGGCACCCGATCCCCGGCTCCAGGAGGAAGCGCGCAGGCGGGGCATCGCCTGGCTGTTCGGCACGGAAGGCGGGCTGCTGAACCTGGTTCGGGGCGAAGCGGGCGGGCGTCCCAGCTTCGTCCAGGCCAAGCGGGACCCCATGGTCTTCGGAGAACGCATGCCGGGCCCTGAGCCCCTCCGGAAATGGCTCGACCAGCGACTGGGTTTCGTCTCCCAGGAGCGCGGTGAACTCAATGAGCACAGCAGTTTCACGTTCCCGACCCCCCAGGGGGAACTCAAAGTCCATCCGCTCCTTTGCAGCGAGGCCCTGGACAGCGGTCGCGTGCAGGATGGCCTGGCCGTCGCGGGGGGCGAGTTGCTTACGAACCTCACCAACGACGGCTGGTTCGATACGAGCATCGCCACGGATCTGCATGGCGCCCAAATCCGCCTCAGGGCCGTGGAAATGGGACTGCCCCTGGTGAGGGCCACCCTGACCGGCAAATCAGGAATCTTCCGGGAGGATGGCACCTGGGTGCTCTGGGGCGAACCGCTCACCGAAGCGGCCTACACCGTCGCTCTGCGCTGGCGACCGGTGCGGACGCCGGCCCGGGCAACCTGGCTGATCTCCGCGCTGCTTGCGACCCTCGGGGTCGGAACCCTGCTGTTAGCATGGCGCAAGCCCAAGAAGGTTCCATGAGCGCCGGCGAAATCACCCTCCTGTTCCCCCCTCCGATCCTGGCCTCTGGCTCCCCGCGCCGTCGACAGTGGCTGGAAGCCCTCCAGATCCCCTATGAGATCTGGAAACCCGAGGTGGACGAGACCCCTTTGCCCAATGAGGATCCCGAAATCATGGTGGAGCGCTTGGCCCGGGCCAAGGCCGAGATCGTCGCTCTGGTGAACCCCGGCCGCTGGATCATCGCCGCGGACACCATCGTGGCCGTGGAGCATCATGTCCTGGGCAAGCCCGTGGACAGCGAGGATGCCGTGCGCATGCTGGGCCTCATCCAAGGTCGGAACCACGAGGTCCACACGGGCGTGTGCCTGCGCAAGGACGAGGTGATCCACAGCTTCGTGGACACCGCGGAAGTCTTTCTGCGCCCCATGAACGAGGCCCAGGCCCGCTGGTACGTAGCCACCGGCGAACCCATGGACAAGGCCGGTGCCTATGCCGCCCAAGGCATTGCCGCCCTCTTCATCGCGCGCATTGAAGGCAGCTTCGCCACCGTCATGGGCTTTCCCGTCGAGCGGTTTGGCGTGCTCACCCAGAAGCTGGGGCTCCTGAGGGAATGGCTGCAGATGCCCTAAGCGTGAGTCTGGGCAACAATTTTTTTGGGCTCCGCCCCGCCATGAACCAAGCAAGGAAGACCCACCAGACCTGCAATATCCCCGCCCAGCCCGTTGCTCCCGGACCAAAAACTGCTTTTCTGTAAGTGATCAGGCTTCAGTGGAGCCGTTTGGCTGTTGCAACAACCTTTTCCACCGTGAGTCCGAACTTCTCGAAGATTATTTCCGCAGGTGCGCTGGCGCCGAAGTGATCGATGCCGATGCAGGCGCCCTCGAGTCCGACCCAACGCTGCCAACCCAACGTGACGCCGGCTTCGATGGAGACACGGGCCCTCACGGCCGGAAGAATCACTTCGTCGCGATAGGCCTGCGGCTGAGCGGCGAAGATCTCCCAACTGGGCATCGAGACGACCCGGGTCGGAATTCCGTCGGCTTCCAGCCGCTTTCCCGCTGCGACGGCGAGATGCACTTCGCTGCCCGTGGCAAGCAGGATAAGTTTCGGGGCAGAACTGGCTTCTTCCAGAATATAGGCACCCTTGGCGAGCCCCTTGGCCTTGGTGGCATCCAGCACGGGGAGCTTCTGGCGGGTAAGGGCCAGACCGACCGGGCCGTCCGTCTTCCGCATGGCGAAGCGCCAGGCTTCCGCAGTCTCGTTCGCATCCGCAGGACGCAGGACAGTCATGTTGGGAATCGTGCGCAGGGACATCACCTGCTCAATGGGTTGGTGCGTGGGGCCATCCTCGCCGACACCAATGGAATCGTGCGTCCAGATATACGTGACGGGCTGCTTCATCAAGGCGGCCAGCCGGACGCTGGGGCGCATGTAATCGCAGAAGATCAGGAAGGTGGCCCCGTAGACTCGCAGTCCGCCGTGGACGCTCATGCCATTGAGCACTGCACCCATGGCGTGCTCGCGGATGCCCCAGTGAAAGTTTCGGCCCACGCTGCTGGGGCCAAAGTCCCCACCGTCCTTGATGACGGAATTGTTGGAGGGCGACAGGTCGGCACTGCCGCCAATGAGGTTGGGGATCTTCGCCGCGATGGCGTTGAGGACCTTACCGCTGGCTTCGCGAGTGGCCTGTTTGTCGCTGAGCGCGAAGGAGGGAACCGACTCCTCCCAGCCTGGGGTCAGTTCACCCTTGAGAAAAGCCTCGAACTCCTCGGCGAGTTCCGGATGGGCGACCGCATAGGCCTTGAAGCGGGCCTTCCACTCAGCCTCCATCCGCTCGCCGCGTTCTTGGGTGGAACGCCAGTGGCTAAGAGCCTCGGCAGGCACCACGAACGTGGCCTCGGGATCCCAGCCCAGAATCTGTTTCGTGGCCTTGATCTCGTCCTCGCCCAGGGGCGCGCCGTGGGCTTGATTGGTGTTCTGCTTGGTGGGAGCCGGGAAGCCGATGATGGTGTGGCAATCGATGAGGGTAGGCTTTCCGCATGGTTTCTGAGCCAGCTCGAAGGTCTGCGCCAGAGTTTCCAGGTTCTCGCCGTCCGCCACCTTCAGCACCCGCCAGCCCATGGCTTCAAAGCGCTTGGGCACGTCTTCGGAGAAAGCCAGATCGGTTTTCCCTTCGATGGTGATCTTGTTGTTATCCCAGAGAACGATCAATTTCTCGAGGCCTAGGTGTCCGGCGAGGCTGGTGGCCTCGTGGGTGATACCTTCCATCAGGCAACCGTCGCTGGCGAAGGTGAAGGTGCGGTGATTGACCACCTCGAAGCCCGGACGATTGAAGCGGTCCGCCAGCCAGCGTTCCGCGATGGCCATACCCACGGCGTTGCCGATCCCCTGCCCCAGGGGTCCTGTGGTCGTCTCAACCCCCGTGGTATGGCCAAATTCTGGATGGCCTGGCGTCTTCGAGTCCCACTGCCGGAAGTTCTTGAGGTCTTCCAGGGTGAGCCCGTAGCCGGTGAGGTGCAGCAGCGAGTAGAGGAGCATGGAGGCATGGCCGCAGGACAGGACGAACCGGTCCCGGTCCGGCCATTTCGCGTTCTTGGGATTGTGCCGAAGGAACTTCGTCCACAGCACATAGGCTGCCGGAGCCTGGGCCATGGGCGTGCCCGGATGCCCGCTGTTGGCCTTTTGCACGGCGTCCATGGCGAGGCAGCGGATCGTGTCGATGCAGAGCTTGTCGATGTTCGTGGCCGAGAAGGACATAGCATTACCTCACGTAAAAAATGCGTTACGCCTTGTGTTCAACGCTGGCCTTCACGAAGGAGGTGAAGAGCGGGTGGGGGTTCAGAGGCTTGGACTTGAATTCAGGATGGAATTGGCACCCCAGGAAATATGGATGCTCGGGGAGCTCCACGATTTCCACGAAGGTGCCATCGGGGCTCATCCCGGTGAAGGCGAGTCCCTTCTCCTCAAGGGGTTTGCGATATTCGGCCTGGTTGAACTCATAGCGGTGGCGATGACGTTCGCTGATCTCCGTGGAACCATAGGCCACCGCGGCGCAGCTGTTCCCCTTGAGCACACAGGGATAGGCGCCCAGGCGCATGGTGCCGCCCATCTCTTCCACATCCACCAGTTCCCGAAGCTTGAAGATGATCCTGTGCTTGGGATTCTCCTCGAACTCGGTACTATCCGCCCCCTCCAAGCCGGCGACGTGACGCGCGAATTCCACGCTGGCCAACTGCATGCCTAGACAGATGCCGAAGAAGGGGACCTTGTTCTCTCTCGCATAGCGGACAGCTGCAATCATGCCTTGGGTGCCGCGGATGCCAAAACCGCCTGGCACCAGGATCCCGTGGCAGTCCGAGAGTTTCGCTGCGGCGTTGCTTGTGTCGATTTCTTCGCCCTCCACCCATTTCAGGTCCACCTGGGTCTCCAGACCATAGCCGGCGTGGTGCAAGGCCTCCGTGAGACTCTTATAGCTCTCCTTGAATTCCACATACTTGCCGACGATGGCGATGCGGACGCTACCTTTGGGGTTCCGGATCCGATGCAGCAAATCGTTCCAGTGGGAGAGATCCGACTCGGCCTCAGGCAGGTTCAAAAGCTCTGCCACCTTGGCGTCCAGGCCTTCTGCATGCAGATTCATCGGCACCTGGTAGATGGTGTCCGCATCCTTGCCGCTGAATACGGCGTCGGGCGTCACGGAGCAGAACAAGGCGATTTTTTCCTTGAGGGCACGAGGGATCTCCTGTTCGGCTCGGCAGAGCAGGACATCAGGTTGGATGCCCAGGGCGCGCAACTCCTTCACACTATGCTGGGTGGGCTTCGATTTCAGCTCACCAGCCGCCTTTATGTAGGGCACGTAGGTGAGGTGCATGTTGATGGCGTTGCCCAGGCCCACTTCGAGCTTGAACTGGCGAATGGCCTCCAAGAACGGCTGGCTCTCGATATCACCCACCGTACCGCCGATCTCCACCAGCACTACGTCTACGCCCTTGGCCACCCGCTTGACCGCGCCCTTGATTTCATCAGTGATGTGGGGAATCACTTGCACGGTCTTGCCCAGATAGTCGCCGCGGCGCTCTTTCTGGATGACGGTGTTATAGATGCGGCCCGTGGTGATGGTGTGGTTGCGCGTAGTCGGAACCGAAGTGAACCGCTCGTAATGCCCCAAGTCCAGATCCGTTTCCGCGCCGTCATCGGTGACGAACACCTCGCCGTGTTGGAAGGGCGACATGGTGCCCGGGTCCACGTTCAGATAGGGGTCCATCTTCATGAGCGTCACCTTGAGACCCCGGGCCTCCAGCAGTGCGCCCAAAGAAGCCGCGGCGATCCCCTTGCCCAGGGAACTCAACACACCGCCGGTCACGAAAACAAATTTAGTCATGGAAATACCTCAAAAAATAGATTCATCACCAAGGCACCCAGACACCAAGGGAGAAAGAAGGGACCAAGCAAAGGCTGTTAAACCAAACGGCGTGAGATTTTTCCTTGATACTTTTCTTAGTGTTTTTCTTGCTGCCTTGCTGCCTTGGTGGTTCTCATTTACTTCCATCACATCTCCTCCGGGGCCTTGATGCCCATGAGAAAGAGTCCCTGGCGGATCGCTCTGGCGGTCGCCACGCACAGGGCGAGGCGTGCTTCGCGGATGGCCGGCGAGTTCTCCGGATGGAGTATGGGGCACTGCGTATAGAAGCCTGAGAAGGCCTTGGCGATGGCCAACAGCTGCCTGGCCAGGGCCGTGGCCATGTTCTCGCGCTGCACGGTGCGGATCGCCTCGGGCAGACCGGAGAGTTCGAAAAGCAGGGTCTGGGCGGCGGGATCCTCCAGGCCTTCCATGCTTGCTGGTAGCGGCATCTCGCCAAAAGCGACGCTGGCGTTCTCAGCGGTCAGCAAATTCGTGGGTCTGGCCTGCTCCGCCCAGGCTGCACCCGCCTTGCGCAACACCGAACAGATGCGGGCATGGGCGTACTGAACATACGGCCCGGTGTCCCCATCCAGAGCGATGACCCGATCCCAGGTGAAGGTGATGGACTTCACGCGGTCGTTGAGGGCGTCGAAGAACACGACGGCACCCATGCCCAGCAGCTCAGCGACCTGAGCCTTATTGGGCAGATCGGGGTTCTTTTCTTCGATGATCGCGAGCACCCGCTGCACGGCTTCATCCAGCACGTCCTCCAGAAAGATGACGTTGCCCTTGCGGGAGGACATCTTGCCTTCGGGGAGTTTGATCATGCCGAAGGGCGTGTGCAGCATGCGTCCCTGGAACCAGGGATCCAGCTTGTTCATCACGGCGAAGAGCTGCTGGAAGTGCAGCACTTGGTCGGCGCCCACCACGTAGATGCAACGATTGAAGGCGTATTCCTCTTGCCGGAACAGCGCCGCCGCGATGTCCCGGGTGGCGTAGATGCTGGTCCCGTCGGTCTTCTGCACCAGGTAGGGCGTCTGGATGCCGGCATCGGTGAGATCGATGATCTTGGCGCCCCCTTCGCCTTCCTGAAGCAGACCGGAATCGGCCAGCCTCTCCAACGTGGGCTTCAGGCGGTCCTCGTAGAAAGCCTCGCCCTGCTCCAAGGTGTCGAAGGCCACGCCAAGGCGATCGTAGATGCGCTGGAACTCAGTCAGCGAGATGTCCCGGAACCAAATCCAGAGACGCCGTGCCTCGGGATCCCCAGCTTCCAAGCGCTTGAACCAGGACCGGGCTTCGTCACGCATTTCCGGGTTCTGTTCCTCCTCCTGATGGAAGCGGACATAGAGCTGGAAGAGCCGGAACAAGGGCGTGCGCCTGCGCTCAGGAATCTCGTCGACCCACTCGAAATCCTGGTCAAGCCTGGGATTCTCCGCCTCGGCCCAGCGTTTGTAGGCGGCGAGCAAGGTGCCGAACTGGGTGCCCCAGTCCCCGAGATGGTTCAGGCGCCAGATCCGGCAACCCAGGTAGCGGTTCACCTGAGCCAAGGCATGGCCGATCATGGTGGAGCGCAGATGCCCGATGGTGAAGAGTTTCGCGATGTTCGGAGAGCTGTACTCCACGATCACGGTCTCGCTGTTCGCGGGAGCGCTGCCGTAGGGCGTGGAGCCCAGAAGCGCTTCCAGCATGGCCTTGGCCCGGACCCCTGGCCGGAGCTTCAGGTTGAGGTAGGGGCCTGCTGCCACCACATCCGCACCTTCGATGCGGATTTTCGCAGCCAGCTCCTGGGCCAATTGCACAGGATTCAGGCCAAGGTTCTTCGCGGAACGAAAACAGGGATAGGCCGCGTCTCCCAAATCCCCGGAACGGGGTCGTTCCAAAGTGATGTCCTGTCCCGGCAATGCCACCGCCAGGGCCTTCCTCATTTCCTCTTTTAAATGCTCCATGACAATCCTTGTTCCGGAAGCCAGGGGCCTCGGACTAGGATGAGGGAAACGGTCGCCTACGGGAAGAGGATTCCTGGACCTTTCGATCAAGTCTTTCCCCTTGACCGGAAACGCAGTCGGGATAAGATGATTGTTCGCGCTTCCGGGAAAGTCGCCGGGGGGCAGGAGTGATCGAATGTCCAACCACAAATCCGCTGCCAAGAAAGCCCGTCGCGATGCCGAAGTCCGGCTCCGCAACCGGTCCAATCGCTCCACGCTGAAGAGCGCCGTGAAGAAGTTCCTGGCCGCCATTTCCACCGGCAACAAGGCCGAAGCCACCGCCCTCCTGCCCAAGACCCTGGGCGTGGTGGATCGGGCTGTGCGCAAGGGCGTAGTTCATAAGAACGCTGCTGACCGCGCCAAGTCCCGCTTGACCCTCAAGGTTAACGCACTGGCCTAAGTCCTGATTGAGCTTCACCGAGGCCCGGCAGCGTCCGGGCCTCGGTGCGTAAGGGCTGGAACGTAATTGCTTGGCCCATCACTGCTCGTTAGCCGATAGTTCCGCAGGGCGATGTGGGACTTCGATCAAGGTCGGGGACGGTCACCCGGTTAGTATAGGATTCCCTGCGGGCATGGTCTCATCGCCCCTGCCCTGGATCCCCACCCATGCGCCCCTTGCGAAACCTCTGGAAGAGCGGCCCACCGGTCTTACGGGCCCTGGCTGCCCAGGGCATCGTTTTCATAGGGGTGGTGGGTCTCGCCTGGGCGCTCGCAGCTCGCCTGCCCTTCTGGACCTGGCCCCTCATCCAGGGGAGCCTCGCAGCGATCCTGGCGCACCTCTGGGGGTTGAATCGCGGGTGGCTGGTCTTCCAGGTGCTGCTGCCGCTCGCTCTGGTCTGGCAGCTTGGGCACGCGCTTCCTGTCTGGATCTATCCGATTGCACTGGTGGGTTTGCTGCTGGTCTTTGGGGGAGGACTGTTGACCCGAGTGCCCCTCTACAACTCCAGTCACGCGGCCTGGAGGGCCCTGCTTGAACTGCTGCCGGCCGAGGACGGTTACGAGATGGTGGACCTGGGCGCGGGGCTCGGGGGACCGCTCTCCTTCCTGGCCAGGCGCTGCCCTGGGGTCCGTTTCACCGGCATCGAGGCCTCGCCCGTGCTCTGGCTTCTGGCCTGGCTCAGGGCTCGGTCGGTCCGAGCAAACTGCCAGATGCGCTATGGCAGTCTCTGGAAATTGCCGCTAGGGGACTACCGGGTGGTCTACGCCTTCCTCTCCCCGGCCCCCATGGCAGAGCTCTGGGCGAAAGCCCGGCGCGAGATGAAACCGGGTTCAATCCTGATCAGCAACACGTTTAGCATCCCAGATGCAGCCCCAGAGCGGGACATCCCCTTGCCTGACCGCCGGGATGCGCGCCTATGGGTCTATCGCCTATGAAGCCCTTTCCCCTGCAATAGTCATGAGAGTGGAAGAATCGCCGAAAACAGAGGAGGAGATCGACGCATGTTCATCATCATTGGCTGGGTCCTCGCCCTGGGAGGCTTGCTGACAGGCTTCCTCATGGAAGGCGGCAAGATCCCCGTGCTGCTGCACCCAATCATTCCAGAAGGCATCATCATCGTCGGTGCCGCTTTGGGCTCATTTCTGGCCGGCAACTCCATATCCGTCATCAAATCCGTGGCCGCCAATATAACCAAGCCCCTCAAGGGAAGCAAATACACCAAGGCCGTCTACTTGGAATCCCTGATGATGCAGTATGAGGTATACGTGAACATCAAGAAGGGTGGTCTGCTGGCCATGGAACAGGATGTCAACGACCCTCCCAGCTCCAACATCTTCAAGAAATACCCAGCCATGCTGGCGGATCACCACGTCATGGACTTCTTCTGCGATTCCATGAAGCTGCTCATCAACGGCAGCGCCAAGATCGATGAGATCGATCAGGTTATGGACATGGATCTGGACATCCATCACGCCGAGAGTGCCGCTCCTGGAGCCGCCCTCAATGTCTTTGCCGACGCGATGCCCGCCTTCGGCATCGTTGCCTGCGTGATGGGCATCGTGATCACCATGGGCTTCCTGGACCAACCACCCAACGTCATCGGCGCCAAAGTGGGAGCGGCCCTGGTGGGCACCTTTCTCGGCATCTTCCTGTCCTACGCCATCTTCGGTCCCCTGGCGAAGAATATTGATCAGATCAACGCCACGGAAGGTAGTTTCTTTAATGCCATTCGCGCCGGGCTAGTGGCCTTCGGCAATGGCGCCGCCCCCGTGACCGCTGTGGAATTCGCCCGGCGCAACATCCCCTCCACGGAGCGTCCCGGCTCCCAGGAGCTGGAGGAAATCGTACGACAGATCAAACCTAGATAGCCGGGGTCGGTGGTCAGTGCGACCGACCACCCCTGATCGCTGCCCACGACTCACTGCTCATTGCCCTTATGTCCGAAAAACAACCCGAAGTCAAAATCAAGTTCATCAAGAAGAAGGGCGGCCACGCTGCGGCCCACGGCGGAGCCTGGAAGATCGCTTATGCGGATCTGGTAACGGCCATGATGGCCTTCTTCCTGCTGATGTGGCTCTTGAACAGCGCCAATGCCAATACCAAGACGGGCTTGGCCAAATATTTTGCCGAAGGCCCAGATTTCTTCAAGACACCCGAGGGCATGGCCATCCTCAGCGCGCACAGCCAGGGCATCCTCACCGGTGGTCGGGGCATGAAGC
>JANYIU010000223.1 GCA_025361955.1 Holophagaceae bacterium | reverse complement strand
GTCGCCGAAGCGCGGGTCATCGTTCCTTAAATTGCCTCGCCTTGAGGATTTCAGCAGCGGCGCCTTGCTGCAACAGTGCGCTGTCGATGGCGATATTAACCAGCCGGAAACCCCGGGAGGCCATTCGGACGCCATCTTCCGCTGATTTCGTATAGATGCCGGCGACGAGGTTATGCCTGAATGCGGTTTCAAGGATGGTGTCACAGGCCCGCAACAGGTCCTCGTCGAGCAGGTTCCCAAGTATTGGAAGGCCCATGCCGAGGCTGAGATCCCAGGGCCCCACGTACAGTCCGGTGAGGCCAGGCACGCTGGCGATGGCCTCCACGTTGGCAAGCCCCTCGACGGTCTCGATCTGGGCGAAGGTAAGGGCGAAGGACTCGGCCCGCGCCACGTAGTCCGAGCCGATGGAAACCAGGCTGCGGGTCGGCCCGAAGCTGCGAATGCCACGGGGAGGATAGCGGCAGGCCGCCACAAAGGCCTCACACTCCGCGCGGGTGCTGATCATGGGGCAAAGGACCCCGTAGGCCCCGGCATCCAGCGGACGCATCAAGGCGCTCGGCTCGTTCCACGGCACCCGCACCAGGGACGGGACAGGCGTCGTCGCAATGGCCTGCAGCATCCCAAGCATTCCGGCAGCGTCAATGAGCCCGTGCTGCAAATCGATGACGAGGGCGTCATAGCCCGCGTGGGCCATCACCTCCGCGCTCCAGGCGCTTGGAATG
This sequence comes from Holophagaceae bacterium, assembly GCA_025361955.1. Classification (GTDB taxonomy): domain Bacteria; phylum Acidobacteriota; class Holophagae; order Holophagales; family Holophagaceae; genus UBA1801. The sequence goes on along the minus strand of JANYIU010000223.1, from coordinate 11,216 downwards.
GATAACCAACCGGTGTACGCGACAGCCTCGCGCTTCCAGACATCGAGCAAGGGGTTCTGCAGCATGGCGATCCTTTCTGAATCAGGTTCAACGGCCTGAAGCGAGCTTCAGGATGGCCTCAAACTCCGCCTTCCGCACCGGCTGGACGCTCAGGCGGGAGCCCTTGCGCAGCAGTTCCATGTCTTTCAACGCTGGGATGGGCCGAAGAGAATCGAGGGAAAGCGGTTGGTCGAAGATCTTCTCCAGCTGGATATCCACCCTGAACCAGGTGGGTTGGCTGGGGTCGCTTTTGGGATCAAAGTGCGGATCCTTCGCGTCGAAGGCCGCTGCGTCCGGGTAGGCTGCGCGCACGATGAACGCGGTGCCCACCACCGCAGTGGGATCCACGCTGCTGTGGTACAGGAGGACGCGGTCGCCGACGCTCATATCATCGCGCATGAAGTTCCTGGCCTGGTAGTTGCGGACCCCATCCCAATAGGTCGTCTGGGCGGGAGCCGCCGCCAGATCCTGGATGGAGAAGGAGGTCGGTTCGGTCTTCAATAGCCAATGTTTCATGCGCCAGCCCTTTCCAGGTTCCAACAGGATACGGCAAGAGCGAGCCCCAGCGTGGGGTAGCTGAATTCATGGGCCTGCCGCACAGTGATCCGAATTGCTGACCCAAGTCCGCGAGTGCAGCCTGGTCGCAAGCGAATACCTGGCACGGAACGACTCCTACAGCTACTTCGAGCAGCTCGACGGCCACCTGAAGACCGGGCCGACCAATACGAATGGGTGTGATTTACAAGTGCTGCTAGTAGCGGATTGATTTATCACTTAATTAACGGGAAGATAAATAGGGTTCAGTATATAATATTTGTTAAACAGGCGATAAAGACGTGGGGTCTGGCTGCAATGCCTTAAATTGGCAGCGCCGTTACTTTAATTTTACGCAGCATGAAACTCGATTTCGTTCGCTTGACACCCGGCAGCTTCATTAGTTTGTCGCGCAAGTGCTCATAGTCTGCGGAACTCCTGGCTGCAACCTTGAGAAGATAGTCGTAGTCGCCGGAAACCAGGTACGCCTCGGTAATCTCAGGGATAGATTCAAGGCCCTGCTCAAAGGCATTTCCTGTCGTGTCGGTGGAATTTTCAAGTGTCACCATAACAATCACTGTTTCAGGGAACCCAAGCTTCGCTGGGTCAACACGAATACCAAAACTCTGAATGATTCCGGATGCCTCGAGTGCCTTTATGCGATTCCAGCAAGGTGTGGAAGAAAGCCCAATGCGGCTCCCAAGTTCTTGAACAGCCGTGCGTGATTCGCGCGCCAACTCGCGGAGGATTGCCAAATCAAAGCGATCGAGTTCACCAGTCTTGTTCATTCCATCCTCCCGGCACACACAGAGTAGGGTGGGCTGCACGCAAAGCACAGATAAGGTTGGTAGATTTGGGGTCGTGCCCAGACAGTTGCCAGGCACAACTTCGCTCAGCGGGTGAGCATTGCCAGCTGAGCGCACCCTTCTAGCCAAACCTCGTCCCCGGAGGTAGCGTAAAAGGTGGGGCAACCCAGAAGAAGACTGCGCTCCCGGCTGCGCAGCCCTCTTGCACGGCTATCCGTCATCGAACTGGACCGCTTCGTGAGATCCGGCCTACCCAAACTCTTCTCCAGACGGATGACGGCGTCCTGCCTCGCACTGAGCATCGGAGACGGTCCCATCTTGGGCCGCCGCCGTTGCCCTATTTATCTATCTCTCAATTCTCGGATGCTCCAAAAGAAATCCTTGAAAACCAAGAGCAGCAGGGTTTCCCAAGGGATTTCACAGGCGGTGGGATTATTTACCCAAACTGGCAACCGAGCCTTGCGCTAGGTCCAGAGCAACATCCACGATCATATCTTCCTGGCCACCTACCATGCGCCGTCGGCCTAATTCCAAAAGGATGGTTCGGGAGTCGACTCCATAGATTTTGGAGGCTCGTTCGGCATGACGCAAAAAGCTGGAATAGACCCCAGCCACCCCAAGCGTTAGGGTTGTGCCATCAATTCGAACGGGGCGATCTTGTAACGGTCTGACCAGATCGTCGGCGGCATCCATGAGCTTGAAGAGATCGCATCCATGGTTGAAACCCATACGGTCCGCCACGGCTATCAATACTTCCAGTGGGGCATTACCGGCGCCGGCACCATGTCCCGCAAGCGAGGCATCTACGCGCGTGACCCCATTTTGGATGGCAACAATGGAGTTAGCCACTGCCAGGGACAGATTATTATGGGTGTGGATCCCCATTTCCGTCTCTGGTTTAAGGACATCAGCGAAGGCCTTGAAGCGATCCGCGACCTGATCCATCACCAGGGCACCTGCGGAATCGGTAACATAAACGCAATGGGCGCCGTAGCTTTCCATCAGCTTAGCCTGCTTTGCCAGCGCCTTTGGCTCGAGCATATGGGACAGAATGAGGAATCCAGCCACGTCCATATCCAGCGAACGCGCGTATTCCATTTGCTGTTTCGCTACGTCCGCTTCAGTGCAATGTGTGGCGATACGAACGGAACGAACACCGGCCTGGTAGGCAGCCTTGAGGTCATGCTTGGTGCCGATGCCAGGGATCAGAAGGGTCGCGAGTTTGGCTCGCTTCACTTCGCATGCCAAAGCCTCGATCCATTCGATATCGGTATTTGAAGCGAAACCGTAATTGAAACTGGATCCAGCGAGGCCGTCTCCGTGGGCAATCTCGATGCTGGATACGCCAGCATCATCAAGAGCCTTGGCAATCTGGATGATTTTTCCCTTGGTGATCTGGTGCCGCACGGCGTGCATGCCATCTCGAAGCGTGACGTCCTGAATGTAGAGTTTTCTTGCGGGCACATTCATGCGAAGGCTCTCCTCTCTGAAATCCACTCAGCGGTAGCCATGGCTGCAGAGGTCATGATGTCCAGGTTTCCAGCGTACGAAGGTAGGTAGTGAGCTGCCCCCTCCACTTCCAGGAAAATGCTGGTCTTGAGCCCACTGAATTCGCCGATGCCGGGAAGGAAGACCGGATCGCTGGCCGGGATCCTCTCGAACTGGACTTTCTGCTTCAGGCGATATCCTGGAACATATTGCTGCACTGAAGCGATCATTGCGTCAATGGAATCGGCGATGGTTTGCTCTGAATTGAATTCACTCAGGCAGAAAACCGTATCGCGCATGATGAGAGGAGGCTCGGCGGGATTCAGGATGATGATAGCCTTGCCCTTCGATGCGCCCCCCACTTGTTCGATAGCCCGCGCGGTCGTCTCCGTGAATTCGTCGATGTTGGCGCGGGTACCGGGCCCGGCGGACAGACTGGCGATGGAAGCCACGATCTCGGCGTAGTGGACTTTCGCTACCCTTGCGACCGCAGCGACCATGGGGATGGTGGCCTGTCCCCCGCAGGTCACCATGTTGATATTCCTTGCGCCCAAATGCTGATCCAGATTCACGACGGGCACCACATAAGGCCCGATCGCAGCCGGGGTTAAATCAATGAGAAGCTTCTCCGATTTTTTTAAAATTCCATCATGGACAATGTGGGCCGCAGCATAGGTCGCATCGAAAACAATGCGCACTTTGTCAAACTCAGGCATCTGGGTAAAGCCCTGGATACCAAGCGAAGTAGTAGGGACACCCAAGGATTCGGCTCTTGCGAGCCCATCCGAAGTTGGGTCGATACCGACCATTGCCACCAGCGCCAGTCGCTCCGAATGCTGAAGGATCTTGATCATCAAATCCGAGCCAATGTTACCGGATCCGATGATGCCAACCGGTACTTTCATATACGTCCCCCGTTCATGCACTCACCGCCTTTGAAATCGAATATGGTCGCCGTCGGATCGCCCGACGGCGGCTCAGTTGCGAATACATCCACCTACTGAAAGTCTTGGTCTGACCTCGCCCCTCTAAAGGAACGGATCCGAGGCTGACGATTTGCTGAAGACTGAAGAATTCCTCCCTAATTCCAATTGCCCCTTTTGTCGTGCCCCCTGTTTCAAGAGTTAGGGGTTTACGGTGGCGCGATAAACCTGCTTGCCTCCCTTGATCTCGATGATGACGGCGGATTTCACAGGGTCGCGGTTCTCGTCGAACTTCAACTGACCGGAAACCACGGCCATGTCGGTAGCCTTGAGGGCGTCTCGGACTGCGGGGCCATCCGTCTTGCCGGCGCGCTTGATGCCGTCGAACAGCAGGGAGGCGGCGTCATAGGCAAGCGTGGCCATGGCGTCTGGCTCCGCGCCGAACTTGGTCTTGTAATTTTTCACGAAATCCTGGACGACGGGGCGGGTGTCTTCAGCGGAATAGTGGTTGGTGAAGAAGCAGCCTTCGATAGCCGCGCCACCAATTTCAGCCAGCTTGGGGGAATCCCAGCCGTCCCCACCGACGATGGGGCCTTTGAAACCAAGTTCGCGAGCCTGCTTGGCGATCAGGGCAGCATCATTGTAGTAGTCGGGAACGTAAAGCAGCTCAGGCTTGGCGGCGATGATCTTCGTCAGCTGGGCCTTGAAATCAGTGGTGCCGGTGGCGTGGCCTTCGAAGCCGACCACTTCTCCGCCCAGGGCCGTGTACTTTGCCTTGAAGAACTCGGAGAGACCCTTGGTGTAGTCGTTGCCCACATCGAAGAGGCAGGCGGCCTTCTTGGTCTTCAGGTCTTCAAATGCGAACTTGGCGCCGACCGTGCCCTGGAAGGGATCGATGAAGCAGGCGCGGAAGATATAATCCCCAATCAGGGTGACTTTGGGATTGGTTGCGGTGGTAGCAATCATCGGGATCTTCGCAGCCTGGCAAATGGGGCCGCCGGCGAGGGCGACCTTGGACATCACGGGACCGAGCATCGCGACGGCCTTGTCCATCTCGAGCAGCTTCGTAACGACCGTAGCACCCTCGGCGGGATCACCTTTGTCGTCAGCGAAGGCCAGCTTGAGTTGCTTGCCAAGGATTCCACCCTTGGCATTCCAATCCGCGACAGCCATGTCGAAACCATTCTTGGACGAAACACCGAAAGTCGCGGCCTCACCGGTCACCGGGGCGATGGCGCCGATAATTATTTCTTTGTTGGATTTCCCACAGGAAAGGAAGGTTCCTATGAGGATGGCGCTAGCGACCGCAGTTAATGCGTGGGTTTTCATGAAGCCTCCTTGTGGGGGTGAGTTGTGACTGAAAATGGCTCGCTCACGAGGCGTGAGCGCTGGAAAACCGCTCAAAATTTGACGACCTAAACTAGCAAACCGCGTGCAGCCAGTGCTGGGTGTCCGGCGCCAGTCCATGCTGCAGATCCAGGAGGGCCTTGCGCAACTGAGTGGCGACTGGGCCTGGATTTCCGTGGTTGATCAGCCATTCCCCGTGGTTGGATTTGACCGTTCCAATGGGGGTGATGACAGCCGCAGTGCCGCAAGCGAAGGCTTCGTTCATGCGCCCCTCCTGTAAAGCGGACTGCCATTCGTCAACCGATATGCGGCGTTCCTCGGCGCCAAATCCCATGGATTTAGCCAACTCTAGCAGGGTTAGGCGGGTGATGCCTGGCAGCAGAGTACCGGTGAGTATGGGCGTGACCACCACGGTTTTGCCTTGCTCTTGGTATACGAAAAAAATGTTCATGCCCCCCATTTCTTCTATGAAGCGACGGTGAGTCGAGTCCAGCCAAACCACCTGGTCGCAGCCTTCAGCCTTGGCCTCTTTCTGGGCAATAAGACTGGCCGCGTAATTACCGGCGCACTTGGCGGACCCGGTGCCACCGGGCGCGGCCCGGACATAATTCTCCGAGATCCATACCGTGACGGGCTTCACGCCCTGGGGGAAGTAGGCCCCAGAAGGGGAAGCGATGAGAATGAAAAGATAATCATGGGCTGGCTTGACGCCCAGGCCGGCTTCGGTGGCGATCATCAAGGGGCGCAGGTAAAGGCTTTCCCCAATGGCGGAGGGAACCCAGTCCCTTTCCTGGCGGATGAGGATATCCGCAGTCTCCACAAAAAGTTCTACCGGAATTTCCGGCATGGCCAACCGCCTGGCGGAAGCGTTGAACCGGGTGGCATTGGCTTCGGGTCGGAAGCTCTTGATGTGGCCATCGGGTTGCCGGTAGGCCTTGAACCCTTCAAAAATGGCCTGACCATAATGCAGCACGGATGCGGCTGGATCCAGCATGATAGGGCCGTACGGTTTGAGCGTCCCTCGGCCCCAACCCGTTTCCTCGTTGTAGGAGATGACCACCATGTATTCCGTGAATATCTTGCCAAATCCTGGATTTTGCATACGCTTAATGCGCTCTTCGGAAGAGAGGGGCTCCTTTGCCAGTTGGATATCGAGGCTTGCAGTGGGGGCTATGAGTTGACTCACGAGATTTCCTTTATGTGGAGGCGGCCGTGGGGTTGCGCTTTGCCCATGGGTTGGGGAAATGGGTCTGAGATAGTTGACACCCCTGCCCTCCAGGACGAAGGGCGCGCAGGAGCCGATCCAAGAACGAGCACCACTGTCATGAAAACGTCACCTCAGGATTGGAAACAAAATCGGTTGTTTACTTCAGTTCGGACCGTAGGCTAATCCTCCAACTCCGCCACGGTCTTGATCGGCATGGTGAGCCGAGCCAGATTCTCGTGGGCGGCGTAGCGGTTGATCACCTCACGCTGGGCGGCGGCGAGCAGGTGCTTGAAGTGCTCGGGGTGAGCCTGCTCCACCATGCGGTAGCGGGTCTCATTGCGAACGTAGGCCCCGAGGTCGATCTTGGGTGCGGGGGAATCCATCTGCAGGGGGCTCTCACCCTTCGCGATGCGCCGGGGATCGAAGCGGTAGAGCGGCCAGTGGCCGGAAGCCACCGCCAGCTTCTGCTGCTCGCAGCCGTTCACGAGATCGTAGCCGTGGGCGATGCAGTGGCAGTAGGCGATGATGATGGACGGTCCGTCGTAGCTCTCGGCTTCCAGGAAGGCCTTCACGGTCTGGGTGTCCTTGGCACCCATGGCTACGCGGGCCACGTAAACGTTGCCGTAGGCCATGGCGATCATGCCCAGATCCTTCTTGGGCAGGCTCTTGCCAGCCATGGCGAACTTCGCGGCCGCACCCATCGGCGTGGCCTTGGACGCTTGGCCCCCGGTGTTGGAGTAGACCTCCGTGTCCAGCACCAGCAGGTTCACATTCTTGCCCTGGGCCAGCACGTGATCCAGGCCGCCATAGCCGATGTCGTAGGCCCAGCCGTCGCCACCGATGATCCACACGCTCTTTTTTACCAGATGGTCGGTCAGGGTGCCGAGGCGCTTGGCCTCGGGGGTCCCAAGCCCCGCCAGCACTGTCTTTAGCTCGACCACGCGCTTGCGTTGTTCGATGAGCCCAACCTCGGTGCTCTGATCGGCCGCGAGGAGAGCCGTGGCTAGTACTTCGCCCACCTTCGGCGCCAGGGCCTTGAGGGCTTCCTGGGCCAGTTCCCGCTGCTTCTCCACGGCCAGGCGCATGCCAAAGCCGAACTCCGCATTGTCCTCGAACAGGCTGTTGTTCCATGCGGGTCCGAGGCCATCCTGGTTGGCGCAGTAAGGCGTCGTGGGCAGATTGCCGCCATAGACCGACGAGCAGCCGGTGGCGTTGGCGATGAGCGCGCGGTCCCCGAACAGCTGGGTCAGCAGCTTGATGTAGGGCGTCTCGCCGCAGGCCGAGCAGGCCCCGGAATACTCGAACAGGGGCCGCATGAACTGGCTGCCCTTCACGTCCAGCTTGAGGGCCGCGCGGTCCGGATCGGGCAGGTCCAGGAAGAAGGCATAGTTGGCCCGTTCCGTTGCCCGGATCGGGGGCTGCGGGGTCAGGTTGATGGCCTTGCGGCCAGGGTTCGCCTTGTCCTTGGCGGGGCACACGCTGATGCAGATGCCGCAGCCCGTGCAGTCCTCGGGCGCTACTTGGAGCGAATACTGCATGCCCTTGAACTCAGGTCCCCTGTAGTCCGTGCTCTGGAAGGTGGCAGGAGCCTGCTTCAGGAGCTTGGCTGCAAAGACCTTCGGCCGGATGGCGGCGTGGGGGCAGATCAGCGAGCACTTGTTGCACTGGATGCAGAGCGCGGCATCCCAAGCCGGAATCTCCAGGGCGATGTTGCGCTTCTCCCACTGGCTGGTGGCCACAGGCCATGTGCCGTCCGCCGGAAAGGCGGAGACCGGCACCTGGTCGCCGTTCCCCGCGATCATGGGCGCCGTGACCTTGTGGACGAAATCAGGGGCGGCGGCGGACACGCTGGGAGGTCTGCGCAGCGTAGACGTCACAGTGTTCGGCACCTTCACCTCGTGCAGGTGAACCAGGGTCGTGTCCACGGCCTCGAAGTTCTGCTGCACCACGGCCTCGCCCTTCTTGCCATAGGTCTTCTGGATGGCTTTCTTGATCTGGGCCATTGCTTCGTCTTTCGGCAGCACGCCGGAGATGGCAAAGAAGCAGGTCTGCATGATGGTGTTGATGCGCACGCCCATGCCGGTCTTCCGGGCCACCTCGTAGGCGTCGATGGCATAGAACTTCAGCTTCTTGGCGACGATCGCTTCCTGGACTTCCTGCGGCAGGGTGGCCCATACCTGGTCGGCCTCATGCGGCGTGTTCAACAGGAACGTGGCGCCCTCAGAAGCACTGGCCAGCATGTCGTACTTCTCCAGGAAGCTGGTCTGGTGACAGGCCACAAAATTGGCTTTGCGGATGAGGTAGGTGGAGTGGATGGGCCGGGGGCCGAAGCGCAGGTGGCTCACGGTGATGGCCCCGGACTTCTTGGAGTCGTAGACGAAGTAGCCCTGGCCGTAGAGGCCCGCCTCTTCCGCGATGATCTTGATGGAGTTCTTGTTGGCCCCCACGGTGCCGTCGGCGCCCAGGCCGAAGAACAGGGCGCGCTTGACGTCCTCGGCTTCGATGTCGAACTCGGGATCCACGCTGAGCGAGGTGTGAGATACGTCATCAAGGATGCCCACGGTGAAATGGGTCTTGGGCTGGTCCTTGGCCAGTTCGTCGAAGACGGCCTTCACATGCGCCGGAGTGAACTCCTTGCCCGCGAGGCCGTAGCGCCCAGGGACCACGCGCGGCAGGGCGGCGCGGCCACTTTCCTGCAAGGCCATGACCACGTCCAGGCAGAGGGGATCTGCCGGGGCGCCGGGCTCCTTGGTGCGATCCAGGACACAGAGGGTCGTGACCGTCTTGGGCAAGGCCGCGAGGAGGTGCTGGACCGAGAAGGGCCGGAATAGCCGGACCTTGATCAGGCCGATCTTCTCGCCTTTGGCGATTGCCCATTCCACGTATTCGTGGGCAGTCTCGGCGCCTGAGCCCATGAGCACGATGACCCGCTCGGCATCGGCCGCGCCGACGTAATCGAACAGGCGATAAGCGCGACCGGTGAGTTGCGCGAATCGGTCCATCTCCGCCTGCACCAGGCCCGGGCAGGCCTGGTAGAAGGGCGTGCAGGCCTCGCGGGTCTGGAAGAAGGCGTCGGGGTTCTGGGTCGTGCCCCGCACCACCGGGGCCTCGGGGCGCAGGGAGCGGGAGCGGTGGGCGGCCACCAAGTCATCATCGATCATGGCGCGGAGATCGTCGTCCAGGAGGTAGGTGATCTTGGCGACCTCATGGCTGGTGCGGAAGCCATCGAAGAAGTGCAGGAAGGGCACCCGGGAACGCAGACTGGAGGCCTGGGCGATGAGGGCGAAGTCGTGGGCTTCCTGCACCGAGCAGGAACAAAGCATGGCGAAGCCCGTCTGGCGGCAGGCCATGACGTCCGAGTGGTCTCCGAAGATGGAAATGCCGTTGTGGCCAATGGCACGGGCCGAGACGTGCATGGTGAAGGCCGTGAGCTCGCCCGCGATCTTGCCCATATTGGGAATCATGAGCAGCAGGCCCTGCGAGGCCGTGAAGGTCGTGGTGAGGGCTCCCGCCTGGAGCGAACCGTGCACCGCACCTGCGGCACCGCCCTCGGACTGCATCTCGGCCACCAGGGGTACTGTGTGCCAGATGTTCTGCTTCCCCTGGCTGGACCATTCGTCGGCGAACTCGCCCATGTTGGACGAGGGCGTGATCGGATAGATGGCGATCACTTCGTTGCTGCGGTGGGCGACGGAAGCCGCCGCCTCGTTGCCGTCCATGGTAATCATGGGGTGCTGCTGCGGACAAAGTCAGGATTCTGCAAGGCTTGCTCCTAAAAAATAGATCATTCACCCCATGCTCACGGCCATTCATGCAAGATCTGCGAAGCGGCATTACGCAGACGCATTACAAGGTAGTCTCAAAAAGAATGTTATCTGGCCATTCGCAGAAAATGCTTCCTATATTCGCTATGTATTGCCTACCCAGAAGAATGACATTCTTTATTCTGTGCGTAATGCGATCCCCTGGGACTCAGTTTAAGCAAAGTCTGGCATCGGAGAGTATTGCAACCGAAAACCCTGACCGCACCATCCTGAGACCGCTCCTGACAGAGCATACCATCCCGCATGGGCGCTTCGATTTGGACTTGAAGGCCCGACTTCCGCACAAAGCGACCTCAAGAAAGGGCTCTTCGCTGAATCCGGTGGGTAGCTGGGTGGCAGCGGGGCGGTTCGGGTATAGAGAGTGGTATAGACGCAAATCAGCTTTTCAAGGCGGCACTCGGACTTCAAGCTCTATGAAAGGTGGAGTCTCTGGACTTCAGAGTGGGAGAGCGGAGTTTGGACATCTGGGTGATTTCCAGGGACTCTCGCTGTTTCGTGGGGGTAACTTGGTCCTATTGAGGCCCTGGATTCGACGGGATTCCTGGAATGGGGGGGCTGACGTGGATAATGCTTCAACGGTTCAAGATTGCCATGGTGGGAGCGGACCGGACTCACTTCTCAGGGACGGTCGAAGTGGACGAAACTCTGGTTGTAGGTGTGGACCATGGAGGAAAGCAGGGGCGCGGCACCAGCAAGAGTAGTGTCCTCATCGCGTTTGAGGTGCTCGACCCCAAGGGGTTTGGGCGTGTAAGGATGTGCCATGTCCCCGAAGCCTCCAGCGCAAGCTTGTTGCCGTTCATTTGGGCGGCAGCCAATCCTGGAACGGCCATCCACACGGACGGATGGTCTGGCTATCGTGTGCTATCTGGGACTTGGGTATATCCACACCAAGACGGTTTTGAGTTCCTCGGATGATCCAGTGCATGTGGCCATTCCAGCTGTATACCGAATGGCCAGCCCGTCCAAGCGCTGGCTCCTTGGGACGCCACGGTTCGATCAACCCGGAACATCTCCAAGCCTATCTGGAAGAGTTCACCTTCCGCTTCAA
>JANYIU010000124.1 GCA_025361955.1 Holophagaceae bacterium | reverse complement strand
GGGCAGTGGCGCATCGCCCACCTCGCCGAACGGCGCACAGGCTTGACCATTCCCCAGGGCGAGATCATGGGCGTCTCAGGTCCCTTCACCTACGATGTGGAAGAGGCATGAGCCAGGCTCTTCTCCGGGTCCTGGCGGGGGAGATCGTTGCACCGCCACCGCTGTGGTTCATGCGGCAGGCGGGGCGTTTCCTGCCCGAATACCGGGCGGTCCGGGAGAAAGCCACCTTCGAGCAGTTGCTTGCGGATTCAGACCTGGCCGCGGAGGTGACCCTGCAACCCGTGCGGCGGTTCCCCAAGCTGGACGGCGCCATCATCTTCTGTGACATCCTCGTGATCCTCGACGCCTTGGGTTGCGGCGTCACCTTTCCAGAAGGCGGGCCGCGCCTGACCCGCACCCTGGACCAGATCGATCCTGATCAGCCGCTGGACGAACGGGTCTTCGAACCCGTGCAGGCGGCCATCCGCAAGGTGAAGGCCCAACTGCCGGAGCATGTGACCATGTTGGGTTTTGCGGGAGCCCCTTGGACCTTGTTCGCTTACGGGATCGAAGGGAAGGGTTCGCGGAACTGGACCCGGGCCAAGACCTTCCTCCACACCGAACCTCAGAAGGCCCTCCCTTGGCTCGTGCGCCTGGCCGAGGCCGCCGCTCGCTTGCTCAACCTTCAGATCGAGGCGGGGGCGCAGGCGGTGCAGCTCTTTGATACTTGGGCCGGGGAATTGGATCTCGACGACTACCGCACGCTCGCCATGCCTCCCGCCGCCCTGGCGCTCCAGCAGGTGAAGGGCGCTCCGCGGATCTACTTCGCCCGGACCGGCTACCTGCCGCAACGGCTCGTATCGTTACCGTGTGAAGGGCTTTCCATTCCCTGGCAGGTGCCTATCCAGGATGCCGTCCACCGGTTTGGACGCGCCAAGGTCCTCCAGGGCAACCTGGATCCCGCGGCGCTCCTGGCCGGGAAGGACATCGCCTGCAGGAAAGCCCGTGCCATCGTCGATGAGATGAAGGACTACCCGCACATCTTCAACCTCGGCCATGGCATCCTGCCTGAGACCGACCCCGAGGTGCTGGCGGCCGTGATCGAAGAAGTCAAGCGGGTCTGATGAGCAGGGCTTTATCTTGGCGATGGAGAGCGCAAACAATTTCAACCACGGTTCCACAGCGATGCGCACGGATGCACGGCAAAGCAGGAAGAATTCCCCGACTACCCGGGAACGTGGGTTGCGGAGGATCACCCATGACGATTCCACTCGCTAGAAGAGCGGGCTCATGAAGGTTCTCGAATACGCCGATCTCGATGTTTCCCATGTCCGCGCGGCCTACGCCAAGGTGGTGGCGGCGCTGGAGCGGGATGATTTCCGCTCCGCGGAGGTGAAGAAACTTGCCAGCGTGAGCCATGGCAAGTACTTTCGGGCGAAGCTGGATCACACCAACCGGGTGCTGTTCACGACGATTCGGCATGGCGCGACCACCTACATCCTGATGCTGGAGATCATTGAGCAGCACGCCTATGACCGGAGCCGGTTCCTGCGTGGTGCCGCCATCGACGAGACCAGGATCCCGGATGCGGATGCCGCTGAGGCCGCCCAGAGCGCGGAGCCCGTGCGCTACATTCACCCGGGCCGGGTGGAAGTCCAACTCCTGGACAAGCCAATCTCCTTCGACGAGGCCCAGGCGGCGGTCTACCGCATGCCGCCGCCCCTGGTTATCGTAGGGAGTGCTGGAAGCGGCAAGACCGCTCTGACCCTGGAAAAAATGAAGTGCGTGGACGGCGACATTCTCTACGTCACCCACAGCCCGTACCTGGCCCAGGGCGCGGCGGAGGCCTACCGCTCCTATGGTTTTGAGCGTGCAGCCCAGGACGTGACCTTTTTCTCTTACCGCGCTTTCCTCGAATCCCTGCGCGTGCCCGAGGGTCGGGAAGCCACCTGGAGGGACTTCTCCGCTTGGTTCGAACGGAACCGAGCCTTTGCCAAGGGGCTGGAGCCCCATCAGGTCTTCGAGGAGCTGAGGGGCGTCATCGCCGCGCAGGCGGAGGGGGTCCTGGATCATTCGGGCTACTTGGCCTTGGGCGTCAAGCAGTCCATCTTCCTGGAGGAGGAACGGGAGCGGGTCTATGCCTTGTTCGAAAAATACCGGACCTGGCTCGCGGAAAGCGGTCTCTACGACCAGAATCTGGTGGCCCATGCTTGGAAGGAGCTGGCCCAGCCCCGCTATGACTTCGTGGTGGTGGATGAAGTGCAGGACCTCACCATGGCCCAGCTTGCCCTGGTGCTGAAGACCCTCCGGAAGGCCGGTCGTTTCATGCTCTGCGGCGATTCCAACCAGATCGTCCATCCCAATTTCTTCGCCTGGAGCAGGGTGAAGACCCTCTTCTGGGCCGACGAGGCCCTGGCGGGACGGCAGGAGCTGAAGGTGCTCCAGGCCAATTTCAGGAATGGCCAAGAGGCCACGCGAGTGGCCAATGCGCTGCTCAAGATCAAGCAGCTCCGGTTTGGCTCCATCGATCGGGAGAGCAACTTCCTGGTGCGCTCCGTGAGCCTGGAACCAGGCCGGGTGAGGCTGGTGCCAGACCAGGAGTCCTTCCGGAAGGAGCTGGACGAAAAGACCCGCGGTTCAGCCCAGGTGGCCGTGCTGGTATTGCGCGACGAGGACAAGCCGGAAGCTCGGCGCTTCTTCCACACGCCCCTGGTCTTCAGCGTCCACGAGGCCAAGGGCCTGGAATACGACCGCGTCATCCTCTACCGATTCGTTTCCGGCAGCCGCGCCGCCTTCGCGAGTCTCGCCGAGGGTGTGGAGGCACAGGACCTGGAGCGGGATGAACTGGATTATCGGCGCGGGCGGGACAAGACCGACAAGAGCCTGGAGATCCACAAATTCTTCGTCAACGCCCTGTACGTGGCCATCACCCGCGCGATCCGGGAGGTGTACCTCGTGGAGCAGGATACGGAGCACCCGCTGTTCGGCCTGTTGGGCCTCAGAACGGAAGCGGAGGCCCTGAAGCTGGAGGCGAAGACCAGCTCCCTGGAAGACTGGCAGAAGGAAGCGCACCGTCTGGAATCCCAGGGTAAACAAGAACAAGCGGAGGCGATCCGGCAGACCCTCCTGCACCAGAAGGAAGTCCCCTGGACGGTGCTCGACGCTCCGGGCCTGGAACGCCTTCTGGCCAAGGTCTTCGTGGCCAAGGCGCCGGGTCGCAAACCCGCGGAGCAGCTTGCTGAATTCGCCAGCTTTCACGGCGAAGCCATCCTATCGACCCACCTGGCCAACCTGGCGGGACTCCGGGCAGCCTCACAGCTCGCCCAGGAGAGCCTCCAGCAGCGCATCCTCGCGCCTTTCGCTGCGCGCAAGTTTCGGGACGTGCTGCGCCAGTGCGAGGACTACGGCCTGGAGTACCGCATCCCCATGGGCCTTACACCCCTCATGGCCGCCAGTGCCGCAGGGAACGTGGAACTGGTGGAGGCGCTACTGGACCTTGGGGCTGGACGGGATAGCACCGACCATTTCGGCCGCAACGCATTCCACTGGGCCCTGATCCGGGCCTTCCGGGACGACGGCTATGCTCGGGAGACGCTGCCGCTCCTGGTCGAGCGCCTCGCGCCCCCGGTGATCGACCTCATGGAAAGCGGTCGTCTCGTCCGCCTGGCCCCCCACCAGTCCGAATACTTGCTTTTCCAGACCCTATGGACGCTCTTTTCGACAGGCTTCCGCTACTACGACTGGCGGGGGCGCTTCGGGTTAACGACCCAACAGATTCTGGCACCTTGGAGCCACCTCCCGCCCTCCGTGCTGCGCCCGGAACGGAACCAGCGCCAGCACCTGAGCGCCGTCCTTTCCCGCAACGAGGTGGACCGGGAGTACGCATACAACCGCCGTCTCTTCAAGCGCGTTCAACAGGGTTGGTACGTGCTCAATCCGCGCCTGAGCGTGAGGCAGATCAGGGGTGCCACGGAATCCTGGGTGCCGCTGCCCCAGGTCCTGAACCTGGCCCTGGCCCGCGAGTTCGCCCAGCCTGCGTTCTGGGAAGACATGGACGCCTTTTATGCAGCCGCGGGATTGCCGGAACCACCCCCCCCGATCCTGCAACAGCCCTTCGAGGCTGCAGAAGCGGAGCGCGCCAGAACCCTTGCCGCCCGGACGGGCTGGCACAAGTGATGCTGGGAAGCCAAGGATCGGTATCTTCGGGAGTGCCACCATGACCTTGTCGCCTATCAGCGTGGGGTGATCCCGGACCCTGGGCGCGGGCCCCTTCCAGGAACCGTATGACGCGAAGCCTTGTGGCGGGCATCCTATTACAATGAGGAGCAGCCGCCGCCACCCTTTGGAGGTCCATGAGTAATTCCCAGCCGACATTGATCGGACTGCCCTACGACGCCAGCTCCTCGTACCACCGGGGGCCAGCTGCGGCACCGGCTATGATCCGCGAGGCCCTCCATTGCGAATCCACGAATTTCTGGAGTGAGGCTGGGAGGGATTTGTCCCAGCTGGCGGATTGCGGGGATCTGACCCTGCCCGCCAACGACGAGGCCCGGGATTTGATCGAGCGGGCCATCTGCGGGGTGTTGGAGTTGGGCCAGGTGCCCATCGCCCTCGGAGGAGATCACTCGGTCACCTATCCCATCCTCCGGGCGATTGGCCCGCACCATCCCAATCTGACCCTCCTCCACTTCGACGCGCATTCGGATCTCTACCAGGATTTTGCCGGGGACCGCTTCTCGCACGCCTGTCCCTTCGCTCGGATCATGGAGGACGGCCTCGCAAAGCGGCTCGTGCAGGTGGGCATCCGCACCTTGAGCGCCCACCAGCGGGGCCAGGCGGAGCGGTTTGGGGTGGAGGTCATTGATATGCGGGCCTGGGCGGCGGGTGAGCGGCCGAAGCTGCAGGGACCCCTCTATGTCTCCATCGATATGGATGCCTTCGATCCCGCCTTCGCCCCCGGCGTATCGCACTGCGAACCGGGCGGCCTCACTTCCCGGGAGGTGATCACCCTCCTGCAGAGCCTGCCGGGAGCGCTGGTGGGCGCCGATGTGGTGGAATTCAATCCCAGCCATGACAGCCTCGGCATCACCGCTCCCCTTTGCGCCAAGCTGGTGAAGGAACTGGCCAGCCGAATGCTGGATACTGCGGAGTTTGCGTGAGCCCCATGACCCCGAACCTTGCCAAACTGGTGATGCACTACGATCGACCCGGCCCGCGCTACACGGGCTATCCGATGCCTCCGGTCTGGATGGAGAACTTCCCTGAAGCCGAATTGCAGGAGGCCCTGAACCGCGCGGACACCGATGCCCGGCCCCTTTCGCTCTACACTCATCTGCCCTTCTGCCCGCGCCGGTGCGCTTACTGTGCCTGCAACGTGGTGGTGAGCCCCACCTACCAGCCCGTGGACAATTTCCTACAGGCCCTGGAAGCCGAACTGGAGCTCTGGGCAAAAGGGTTGCCCAATCGGCGCGAGGCCGTGCAACTGCACTGGGGCGGCGGTACGCCCACCTACCTGGAGGTGCCTGACTTGCAGCGGGTCTTCAAGGCCATCACCGACCGCTTCACCCTGCGGGAAAAGGCGGAAATCTCCGTGGAAGTGGATCCCACCTACCTTGAGCCGGACCGATTGCCGGCGCTCCGGGAACTGGGCTTCAACAGGGTGTCCTTCGGCGTGCAGGATCTCGATGAACGCGTGCAGGAACTCATCACCCGGGGCCAGACCTGGGAGCAGACTCTGAGCACCGTCAAGCAGGCGCGCAGCCTGGGGTTCCAGGGTGTGAACCTGGATCTGGTGTATGGCCTACCCGGGCAAACCCTTGACACCTTCCGCCGCACCCTGGAAGGCACGCTGGAGCTGGCTCCGGACCGCATGGCCATCTATGGGTTCGCCTATCTACCCAAGTTGCTGGCGCACCAGCGGAAACTCCCTGCGGAGACCCTGCCTTCGCCTGAGTTGCGGCTGGATTTGCTGATCCTGGCAACGGAGACCCTGGAGCAGCACGGCTACGTGGCCATCGGCATGGACCATTTCGCGCGGCCCGAGGACGAGTTGGCAAAAGCCCTCCAGGAGGGCCGCCTCATCCGCAACTTCATGGGCTACGCGGTCGCTGCGGGCAGCGACCTCTTGGGCTTCGGTCCCAGTGCCATATCCAACGTGGCGGGGGTCTACAGCCAGAATGAGAAGAACCTCGCCCGCTGGGAGCGCTGCGTCCGCGCAGGCCAATTCGCCACCCACAAGGGCCACCGTCTGTCCGACGACGACCTCATGCGCCGCTGGGTGATCCACAGCCTCATGGGCACCTTCGAGCTCCGCTGGTCGACGCTGAAGGAGCGCTACGGCGTGGACGGCCCCGCTCATTTCGCCGAAGCCATCCAGGAACTGAAGAGCGAGGAACCCTTGGGTACCGTGGAGGTGCGCGATGAAGGCATTTTCATCACGCCCCTCGGCCACCGCTTCGTGCGCAACCTCGTGCAACCCTTCGACGCCTACCTGCGCAGACTCGCGCCAGACACGGCTTTCAGCCAAACAGTGTAAATGAATCACCACGCAGGCACCAAGGCACCAAGACACGAAGTCCAAAGGTAAAGACACAAAGATCGTTGTGTCAGAAAAAGAATCAATACCCCAGAGCCTTACTTCATCCTAAATAAGCCTTAGTGCCTTGCTTCTCCCCTTTGTGTCTTGGCGCCTTTGTGGTGAGCTTTTCCCATGGCTTCCGCCGAACCCACCGATACCGCCATCATCCTCATGAATCTTGGAGGGCCGCTGCGGTTGCGGGACGTGGAGGCGTTCATGCTCAGTCTCTTCATGGACCGGGACATTTTCAAGCTAGGGCCCGCGTTCCTGCAGCCGTTCATCGCGCGGATCCTCGTGAAGTCGAGGCTGAAGGAGGTTCAGTCGAGATACGCGCAGATCGGCGGGGGCAGCCCCATCCTGCGGGGGACCGCGGCTCAGGCCACGGCGCTGCGCGAGGCGCTGCGCGAGGCGGGGCGACAGGAGCTGGTGAGGATCGTGTTCCGTTACACCTCGCCGCGCGCCAGCGGCCTGCTTCGCTCGCTCGCGCTGAAGGGCGTGAAGCGCCTCCTGCCGGTCACCCTCTATCCCCACGACTGCCGGGCTACCACAGGTTCCAGTCTGGTGGAGTTGGAGCGCGAAGCGAACGCTGAAGGCATGGTCATGCTGCCCGGCGTGCTGCACTATGCCATGGATCCTGACTACCTGGACTGCCTGGAAGAAAACTTGCGGAAGACCCTGGCCCTGTCGCCTGGGGCCACGGTGGTCTTCAGCGCCCACAGCCTGCCCCTGAAGCAGATCCAGTCCGGCGATCCGTACGAGCGGGAGATCCTTGCCACGGTGGGAGCCCTGAAGGCGAGACTGGGTGATATTCCTGGAGGTTATCGTCTGGGCTATCAGAGCAAGGTGGGTCCCATCAAGTGGCTGAAACCCGCCCTGGAGACGGTGCTGGGCCAGTTGTCCGGCCGCGAGGTAGTAATCATGCCGGTGAGCTTCGTGGGCGAGCACATCGAGACCTTGCATGAGCTGGACATACAGTACCGCGAGGTGGCCCAGCACGTCGGCATCCGCGGCTACCATCGCGTTCCTGCCCCGGGAGTGCATCCTGCTTTCATTCGGTGCCTAGTACGTCGCACTATGGAAGCATTGGAGAAGGCATGACGACACTCATTCTCGGGGGCGGGATCACCGGGCTTTTGACGGCTTGGCATATGCAGCAGCGCGGTGAGCCCGCAGAGGTATGGGAAGCTGCTGAGGAACCCGGCGGTTGGGTCCAGACCCTACCTTGGCCCATGACGGATGGATGGCCCGGCCGTTTCGAGAAGGGACCACAAGGGATACTGGTGAGCCCGGGTTCCGTGGCGGACAAGCTTTTCCGAATCCTTGATCTGGACTTGCACAGCTTGGGCAAAGGGGCCCGCTGGGTGGGCAAGGGGGGCCGTCTGGTGCCTGTGCCCGCCCATCCCATCGGCCTGATCACCTCCTCGCTCATGACTTGGCGCACGAAGCTGCGCATGTTCCTGGAGCCCTTTCAATCCGTGGGGCCTGAAGAGCCCGAGGAGGGCCTGTCTGATTTCATCGCCCGCCGCGCGGGCAGGGGCATGGCGGAAGAACTCCTGCCACCCATGGTGGCTGGGATCCTGGCGGCCCCGCCTGAACTCCTGAGCGTGGATGCCATCCCAAAGTTACGGCAGTGGGAGTCCTACGGCAGCATGTTCAACGGGATTCGCAAGAGCGGCATCAGCCACCTCATGGTCCCCGAGGGGGGCATGGGCGCCCTACCGAAACGTTTAGTGGAGCGGATCCCCATGGTGCGCCGAGGCTTGAAGGCCTTCGGCCTGGAGCGCCTGCCGAATGGACGCTGGAAGGTCCATGGCCAGGGCCACAGTGCCGAGGCTGACCGGGTCATCCTGGCCTTGCCCGCCTTCGAAGCGGCGGAGTTGCTGGGTCCCGTGGCGCAAGGGAGTGCTGAGGCACTGAAGGCCATCCCGTACACCTCGGTCAAGCTCTGGAACAGCCGCCATGACCCCTTACCCCCCTACGACGACGGCTTCGGGTTCCTGATCCACCCTTCGGAAGGCAAGCCCTACCTGGGCAGCCTGGTGCCTTCCTGGATCGACAAGGGCTGCGCACCCAAAGGCGTCATGCAGCTGCGCAGTTTCATCGGCGATTCCGCCCTCTGGGGTGATCCCCGGCCTGAGGAACCCAAGGACTGGGCCTGGACTGAGCGGAACCTCAGACATTGGGTTCCGGCCCTGGCCGCCCCCAGCCAGACCCTGGAGGTAATAAGCATCAACGCCATTCCCCGGGCAGAAAAGGGCCATCGCGGCAGGGTGTGTCAGGCGGTGGAAGGGCTTCCCCAGGGGCTGGACTGGATCAGCAACGCTCGCTTCGGCCCTGGGGTGCGGGACGTGATCGAGGGCATTGAGGAGTGGCTGAGGACTTGACTGGAACAGGGACAGTTCGCGAATCCGCAACGGGCAGCTCTCACCCCGATCCGTCCGGTTCGATGAACCAACCCTGAGCCAGCAAGCCTTCTTGCCGGGACTCGTTCAGGTCCCTGCTGCTCAGGTGCCTCGATGGGGGTGAGGGTTCCCGCTCATGCGTTCGCTGCTGGCCTGCGGCTCTTGACCGGGAGGTCCTGAAACACAATAGCCATTCCTAACCAGTTCCTAAGCGCCCGTTGGCCTAAGTCCAAGTTTCGCACGAATTAGGGTTTCTATCTCGTCCGCCAGTTCCGGGTTGTCCTTCAGCAGCGTCTTCACATTCTCCGCCCCCTGGCCAAGGCGGCTGTCCTTGTAGGAGTACCAGGAGCCGCTCTTCTGGATGATCTCCAGCTGAGTGCCCAGCTCCACCAGCTCGCTGGTGCGGCTGATGCCCTCGCCGTACATGATGTCGAAGAGGGCGATCTTGAGGGGCGGGGCGACCTTGTTCTTGACCACC
>JANYIU010000113.1 GCA_025361955.1 Holophagaceae bacterium | reverse complement strand
GACGGGCTTGGGGGGCGTAGGTTTTCAGTTTGGAACGGTCCATGGTGCCTCAGAAAAGAATTTGCCGCTTATGAACGCGAAAAAATGGCCATTTCAACCATACCTATCGATACGCCGTCTCCCCTCGCCCTTCTCACCGGCCCTCACCGGCCCTCACCGGCGTCCATAAGGGCCCTGGCACGAGTCTTCGGATTTCCAACTTTGGAGTCCCGAAATTGAGCAATAGACAGACTTGAAGCCCTGTTGACCGGAGGTAGTTCAAACCCTGGGCTAAATGCGAATCGTCCAAGGCCTTGACTGCCTTGAGTTCAACTAGGACGCAGCCTTCCACCAATAGATCCACCATGAACTGGCCGACTATTACGCTGTCGTACCAGACCTCTATGCCTTTTTGACTTTCAACCTTAAGTCCCGCTTTCCCCAGCTCGTGGGCCAACGCATTTTCGTAGACCTTTTCGAGAAAGCCTTGGCCCAGAGCCTTGGATACCGTGATGGCGCAACCAAGGATGCGGTCGGTCAAGGGGTCGTTTTCAACCATGGGTTACATCCTAAAAAAATGCATTCGCCGGTGAGGGCCAGTGAGGACGGTGAGGAAAGAATGATCTGGGTTTTCAGCGGATCTGTATCCGTTCGTGATTCGCCAGCGCCGCTTCTAGCTCCGTCCGAAGGATCGTGAGGAAGGCCTCGACATCTTCCCGACTCTCAAGCACGGCCTTGGGGGCCAGTTCGGCGGGCTTCACCACCCGGGGCTTCTTGAATATGGGCTTGGGGGGCTCGGGTTCTGGTATAGCCTCCCCTGCCGGTGTGGTCGTGATAACTGGGGGCACATAGGTCGTCTCCAGCCGCTGCAACGCCTCACCGTATAACTTGTCTGCCTCATCCACGGCCTGTTTGAGGTGGGGAATGCTCTCCTGGCAATCCACGCGGTCCACAAGGTTCTTCAGGGCGGTTGTACAACCTTGGAAAACACTTTGTGAGACCTGGAGCCGTTCCGCATCCTGCCTCAGGCTATCCAGTAGGCCGGCAACCTTGCCCTTGGTGTGCAGGCGATGCTGGGCCAGCAGCAGGTTCTGGATGCCTTCCAGTTTGGTGATGAGGTCCGGTCCCTCCTGGATGCACCCGTAGGGGTGGGGCATGCCTAGGATCTCCTTGATCCGCCGCAGGGCGACCTTGCCTGCCTCATCCTCCTCCAGCTGGAGCCGGTTCAGCTCGAACTTCTCGAAGGCCCTGCGCATCCGGTCCCAGGTGGGTCGCTGGGAGCCGAAGAAGTTGCTAAGGGTGTGGTAGTCCTCAGCCCCATCCAGCAGATCGTGTTTGGTGACGTTGAAGGCCACGACGAAGGCGGCACTGTCCTTCTCGGCCAGCAGGGGTTTCACCAGCTTCAGGAGCCGCTCCACCTCAGCCTTGCCCGGATAGGTGCTGCCCTCGGTGAGTCCCTGGAAGCGTTTCAATTCATCTTGCCAGCCCTCCAGCTTGCCGCGCAGGAAGCTGACGATGAGATCCTCCCCATCGGGACCCATCTGGGCAAAGGCATCCCTGCCGAGCTGGCGGGCCTCCTGGATGGCCTTGGGATCCAGCGCCTTGCGTGGCACCAGGGTGATCTTGCGGCGCTTTTGGGCGTTGGTGACCGCTTCGTAGATCTTCTCCAGGGCGAGGTGCGCGCCGTCCATGACGAGGTGGATCTCTCCCAGCACCACGAGCCGGGCCACGATGAGCAGGATCTCCTCCTCTGGCCACCCGTAGGGGCGGCGGGAGAATTTGGTCTCCACCAGATCATGCAGCACGACCTGGGCACTCCTCATGCCCATGAGGTGCAGGTGCTCGCGGACTTCCTTGATGGCCTGAGGGTTGCTCTCTTCCTCCTCGAGGTCCAGCCGCGCCTTGGCCACATCGTTGGCCCGCAGCACCGCCTGAATCTCGCGCAGGACGAGCTGGCTGGTGTCGCCGTCGCCGCGCTTGTGGAGATAGCCCATCTTGGTGAAGGTGTTGTCCACCAGGTAGCCCAGGGATTCCAGCAGGTAGTCGCAGGCCCCGCCCTTCTTGGGGGCAAGGGGTTGGCCCGCCCCAAAGTACTCGGCTTCCAGCAGCAGGTTGGCCACGCCAAAGACGAGCCGTTCTCGGCGGTTGCGGTTCTCGGCGGCAAGATCGCTGAGGATCCGGCGTGTGGCCTCCGGCTGAGTCCCGTCGTTCTTCTGGGTGTTGTACCTATCCACCTGGAGCATCATGCGCAGCTCCCGCTGGAGGATCGCATCCGTATCCCCCAGCTTGATCACTACGGCCCCGCCATCCCGGGCGGCGCTCTCGGCCAGGCAGCGGCCCTTGTCCCAGGAGTCGTAGTCATCGGCCAGGGGCGTGATCACCAGGACCGGCAGGCCTCCCTCGACCTTATTGCCGATGGCGTGCTGGTCGCACTCGCGGTTGTAGGTGAACGTACGCCGGGTCTGGAGGTGCGTGAACTTCCGGTTGTCCTTGTAGACCTCCTTGAAGATCAGTCCGCCCAACTCCGTGGCTTCTTCGGAGGCGATGACATCCACGTTCTTGATCTCGCGGTTGATGTCCCGCTCTTCGTTGGTGAGGAAGAAATAGAATTCCCCATTGCGGCTGATCAGAGTTTGTTTCTCCAACCGGGCCAAGCTTTCC
Source organism: Holophagaceae bacterium (assembly GCA_025361955.1). Classification (GTDB taxonomy): domain Bacteria; phylum Acidobacteriota; class Holophagae; order Holophagales; family Holophagaceae; genus UBA1801. The sequence continues at coordinate 1,385 of JANYIU010000113.1, read as the reverse complement.
TCGATACGGCCCTTGAGGGGGATGCGGTCCTGGTCGATTTCCTCGGCGCAGAGGGAGGCCAGGTTGTCCACATCGGCCTTCATCTCGTCCACGTAGCGGATGAGGAAAAGCACCTGGAGCAACAGGACATCGAAGTCCTGGAGACTGGGATTGTCCTTGGCCTGATCGATGGTGCGCTTCACGGCCGTATCGAGGAAGCTCTCGATGGAGGGATAGAAGCGGTACAGGGGCACCAGCACGCCCAGTTCCTGGTTGGCCACTTGCAGGGCGGCGGACTGGAAGGCGTCCAGTAGGGAGCGTTCGCCACGGGCAAGGTGGGCCCCGGTGGCCCCATGCTTGCGGATGGCCTCGAAGATCTTCTGCAGGAGCTGGAACTGGTAGGGCGCGAAGGGGTAGTGCGCCGCGAAATCCTCCGCTTCCTTGTAGTGGCGGAAGGTCATGCCTGTGTTCTGGAAGGACATCTGATGCTTGAGGATGTCGCCCTTGGCCTTGAAGATCTCCCGCAAAGCCCCCTTCACGACCTCTTTCTTCTTCAGCAGGCGCTCGAGAATGACTTCATCCACATTGGTGCTGGAGAGGGACAGGCGGGTCTTGAAGCGGCCCTGGATCTTGGAGAAGTCCTGGGCCTTCTCCTTCTTCAACAGCCCCAGGACGGCATCGATGTCCTCCTGGGAGGTGACCACCACCCAGGCGCGGCCTTCGCAGAGGGTGCCGAGGTTCTCGGTGATGGTCTGGAGACTGAGCATAAGGTGGGAATCGGAGCCGATGAACTGGCCTGCCTCGTCCACCAGGAACATGACCCGGTGCTGCGGCCCCTTGTCGTCCAGGTACTCCTTCACCCACCTGCTGAAGTTCTCTGGGGTGAGGGAGAAGCCTTCGGCCCCGCCATCCACAAAGCGGGCGGCGGATTCCTGGCTCTGACCCAGCACTTCGCTGAGGCTGGCGACCACCTCATCCCGGTTGAAGTGGTAGGCATCCCGTTCCTGGATCCAATCCATGCCCTTTGAGGCTCGGTGGAAGGCCTCCTGGAAGGCGACGAGCTTGCCCTTCTTCTGGAGGTGTCGCTCCATGTAGGCGATCTCGGGATAGTCAGCGCAGAACCCCTGCATCTCGTTGAAGACCTTCAGGAACACGCGGAGGATGGCGTCCCGGCCATGGTTGGAGTCAGCCTTGCTGTCGATATTGAAAAGGACCACATCGGTGTTGGCGGTGGCCACGCGGCGGATATCCCCCAGGATCATGGCGTCCTGGACCTTGCTTTCGAAGAACGCGGCGGCCTGGCGCTGCTGGCCGTCGTAGCTGTGCAGGTCGTTCTTCAGGAGGTAGGACAGCACCTTGATGAAGTGGGATTTGCCCGAACCGAAGAATCCCGAGATCCAGACGCC
>JANYIU010000110.1 GCA_025361955.1 Holophagaceae bacterium | reverse complement strand
CACGGGGACATGGAGGATGGCTGGCTGGACGGTATTCATGTCAGATCCCCAGTTCAGCCAACTGGGCCAGGTCGTCGGAGGTCATGGGTTCGGCCGCCAAGCGCCGCTCGAAGCTGCTACGGTTCCATATGGCGAGATGGTCCATCTGGCCAAGGATGGCGACCTCGCCCAAAAGTTGGGCGGCTTCGCGCAGGATGGGGGGGATCACAAACCGGCCCTGGGCATCAGGCTCCACTTCGCTGCCGTAGTAGGCGGTCACTTCCAGGAACCGCCGCTTGGCGGGATTGGTGCCCGGCACCTTCGCTAGGCGGGCTTCGATGGCTTCCCAAATTGGCAAGGGATACAGCCGTGCGCTTCGGCCATCCAAGGAGGTCAGATAGTGGCAAGAGGTCCCTCCGTCCTCGCCCTTGGCGAAGGCTTCCAGATCGGCTTTGAAGGCGGAGGGCAGCTTCAGGCGCCCCTTTTCATCCACCGTGGCCGGGGAATTGCCGCGGAGTCGCAGCACGTGATTGACCTTTCAAGAACGTCTATCGGGGGGTATTGAAGTCTCGTCGACCACCTTGATCCACTCCACTCCATTTTGAGCCACTAAGTTCCACTCACAAGTTTAGAAATGCGCACGGTTGCCACAAGCCAAAAGAAAAACGAAATATTAACTAAAGGAAGGCGATACCTGTTGTTGCTCACAGGGGTTGATTGAATTTTCATGGTCTTGGTGGATTTCCCACTCGGCTGACCGAATTTCTCAGCGGAAGATATGCGAGCATCCCTTCAAGCGCATCGATTCGGGAAGCCAGTCCCCCTGCCTCGGGGTGCTTGTACCGATCGGGACGATTTTGAAGTTCCAGATCCTCGCTTGGGTCCACCTCGTTTCTATGACCCCCCCTCCGGGGTGGAAGCAAGACCTCAGCGCACCGATTTATTTTATCTTTCCGAATTGCGGCTCCATCGCAGACATGCCTGAATTTCTAAGACGACAAGGCCTATTTCGAGGCATCAAAGCGGGTGGAGGAATCATGACTTTGCTCAGCTTTGTTCGCAATAAGGTCCTAACGATCTCAATGATCCACGCGAAAATGACAGGCTATTTGAAGGCCCTGGTGGAGCTCCCGAATGGGTGCAATCTGTTGGGCGTAGGCGAATGCCTGCTGCAGATGGCATGCATCCAAGCAGAGGCGATCCTGCAGTTGCGTTTCACGGTACTGGGCCAGCCGGTTGCGCTGGTTCCGATTGTGGAGTCGCAAGGCGCTATGCTCTCCAACCACGATTTTGTCCGCCATGGATATGGAGGTGGGCTTCGGTTCGAAGCCAATGCTTACCGTCTCGATTGATCATCGCGCCGCGTTGGAGAGGGGGTGACTCAAGATAGGAGTCATTCGGGCGCGCGCTCCGCGCGCTACCTGGGGGGCAATAGGCCAAAACAGGCTTTTCATCAACTTTATCGCTCCACCCAAAACAATTCGTCATCACGTCGATTCCGATGGCCTCATTGTCCATGACAAGCGTTTCGCGACGACGAAAGGAACCGCCTTGGCTGCACCTGGGAAAACGATGACCTTCGAAAAGGCAGAGCGGTTGGGTGCAATCGACAGGGTCAGGTTGGGCGTCATGGGGCGCAAGCTCTTGTTCAACACGATGCCTCATGGTGCACGGACAGACTCAATGGGTAGCTTGTGGAGATTCTCGGCCCTATTTTCTCCAAACAGGATGAGCTGACTGATGCCAAGGGGTCGTTTCACAGCGAACGGGAGCGAGGGTGAACTGATATGGATATATTACCGACCATTATTGTGATTTTTGGCGGCGCGGGTGATTTGACCTGGCGTAAATTGATCCCGTCCTTGTTCGAACTGCATCGAGACGGAAGGATGCCAAAGAAGTTTGCGATCGTCGCCTTGGATCGCGTTCCCTTGAGTGATACGAAGTTGCGCAGCCACTTGTTCGATGGGGTGAAGCAGTTCTCACGCCATGGCGACGTGAAGAGGACGGATTGGAACGAATTCGCCAGGCACATCGTCTATCACCAGGGAGATTTTGGAGATCCGCTGACGTACTCGGCTTTGGAAGCGAGATGCGCGCGCTTTGACCGGGATTGGAAAGTCCAAACCAGTCGTATTTTTCACCTGGCAACTCCACCTGCGATGGTCGGTGTCATTCCCAAGCTGCTGGCTGATGCGGGGCTGAATCGAGATCGACTGCGCGACCGCATCGTTGTGGAAAAGCCAATCGGTCATGATCTGGGCTCTGCAATGGAAATGAACCGCACGCTCGGGGCGAGTTTCGAGGAAGCGCAGATTTTCCGCATCGACCACTACCTTGGCAAGGAGACGGTGCAGAACATCCTGGCGTTCCGTTTCGCCAATCCGCTCTTCGAGCCTGTCTGGAACCGGCGTTATGTGGAGTACGTGACCATCACCGTGGCCGAAGATGTCGGTGTGGGGAGTCGTGGCGGTTACTATGACAAGTCGGGGGCTCTGCGTGACATGGTCCAGAATCACCTGATGCAGCTCCTCTGTCTTGTGGCCATGGAGCCAATGGTTTCTTTCGATGCCGATGAGATTCGCAATAAAAAGGTGGATGTTCTCCATGCCATAAGGCCGATTCCTCGGGGGGAGGTGCAACGCTGCGCAGTGCGCGGTCAATATGGCCGAGGCACCCTTCTTGGCAAAAGGCTGCGCGACTATCGCAAGGAAGAGGATGTAGCGCCCCAATCAAGCACAGAGACGTTCGCGGCCTTGAAGCTGTTCGTCGACAACTGGCGCTGGCAAGGCGTTCCTTTCTATCTCCGCACGGGTAAACGAATGCCCCGGCAGCTCTCGGAAGTGGCGATCCAGTTCCGGCAGGTACCCCATCAGTCCTTCCCCCCAGAGGCAGGCCGCGATTGGCATCCTTCTCGACTCATCCTTTCAATCCAGCCCGAGGAAGGCATCGTGATGGAATTTCAGGCTAAGTTTCCAGGCCCAAAGATGCTCTTGCGGCCAGTGAAGATGCGATTCAACTATCAGGACAGCTTTGCGGTCCCCTCGCCGGGCGCATACGAGACATTACTCTGGGATGTGATGAACAATGATCCCACCTTGTTCATGCGCGCCGATCAAGTCGAGGCGGCGTGGCAACTCCTGATGCCGATACTGGAGGAATGGACGGAAGCGAATCCTCTTGATTTTCCCAATTACTCGGCTGGCAGCTGGGGACCGAAGGCTGCCGACGAGTTGCTTGCGCGTGAGGGGCACGCTTGGAGGCCAATCACATGAAAATCCTGGTCATAGACGTGGGTGGTACGCACGTGAAGGTCTTAGCAACAGGCCACGAGCAGAGGGTGGAAATTCAGTCGGGTCCGAAAATGACTCCCATCAAGATGGTCGCAGCGGTGCGAGCGGCCACCGCTGATTGGGAGTATGAGGTCATCTCGATTGGCTATCCCGGGGCTGTGGTGCACGGTCGTCCCTTCATTGATCCTCGTCACCTTGGACCCGGCTGGGTTGGATTCGACTTTGAACAGGCCTTCGGCCACCCGGTAAAACTTGTCAATGATGCTGCCATGCAAGCGTTGGGCAGCTATCAAGGGGGCAGGATGCTCTTCCTAGGTTTGGGGACTGGGCTTGGCTCAGCAATGATCGTTGAGAATGTGATGGAACCCATGGAACTTGCCCACCTGCCTTACAAGAAAGGTCGCACCTTTGAGGACTATGTTGGGTTGGCGGGATTAAAGCGGCAGGGGAAAAAGCAGTGGCGTCAGCAAGTCAACAAGGTCGTCGAGCAGCTCAAGAAAGCAGTGCAAGCCGACTATGTGGTGATCGGTGGAGGTAATGCCAGGTTGCTCAAGAAACTGCCGCCCGTTGCGCACCTCGGTGAAAACGCCGACGCATTTAAAGGAGGATATCGTCTTTGGAACGAGTCCTCCATCGGCTCCACCCATGAGTGATCAGCCCAATGATCGAAGGAAAAGGGTCACTACCGATACCCAGAAACCCGCCAAAATCGTTTTCTTGTTCGATGTGGACAACACCTTGCTGGACAATGATCGCGTCACGGCGGACCTCAGGCGTCATCTGGAGAAGGAGGTCGGTCTTGCAGGGTCACAACGTTATTGGAGCATCTTCGAGCGCTTACGGAACGAACTTGGTTACGCTGACTACCTGGGCGCATTGCAACGCTATCGCGAAGACAACCCGCACGATTCGCGTCTCCTCGCCGTTTCCCGTTTTCTGATCAACTACCCCTTTGCCAACCGCCTGTTCCCTGGCTCGCTCGATGCTGTCGAGCACGTGAAACAATGGGGTCCGGCAATCATTCTGTCCGACGGAGACGTGGTTTTTCAGCCGCGCAAAGTGGAACGATCAGGCTTATTTGAGACAGTGAGTGGCAACGTATTGATTTACGTTCACAAGGAGCAGGAGCTTGACGACATTGTGGATCGGTTCCCCGCTGATCACTATGTGATGGTCGATGATAAGCTGCGCATTCTGGCTGCCATCAAGGCTATCTGGGCGCGGCGGGTAACGACCGTTTTCGTACGACAGGGACACTACGCGCTGGACTCAGCCATCCTGTCCACCTACCCGCCCGCTGACGTCAGCATTGAGCGCATCGGGAATTTGTTGGAGCACGATTTGGCAACCCTCAGACCATAAACCGCGAAGGCCTCTCCCACCCATGCGATGTCCTGATTTTAATCCATCTGAGAACTCTGTCGCATTCGGCGCTCCCGGAATCGAGCCTCGATGGACCTCCAGTGCGAAAGAAGGTCTTGGCACTGCCTACCACACCAGCTGTAGGCTCTGGTTCACGCTCAGCCATGGCATCGTCAATGAACTTTATTACCCGACCGTTGACCAGCCAAACACGCGCGATTTTCAATTCTTGATCAGTGACGGTGAGACCTTCTGCCACGAGGAAAAGCGTGATCTGGACCACCAGATTGAATACCCGGAACGGGATTGTGTCTTCTACCGCATCATCAATACTGAACCCACTGGACGTTACCGGCTGATCAAGCACATCCTCACTGATCCGCACCGGTCGGTTCTGCTCGTTCACACCCGACTCGAAGTGCTCGACGAGTCATTGCGCGGCAAGCTGCGTCTCTATGCACTGCTGGCTCCGCACCTTGCGCGTCATGGCGCTGGCAACTCCGGTTGGTGTTCGGAAATCGGCGGCAATGAACTGTTGCATGCCGAGCGTCAGAATGTTCATTTGGTCATGGGCTGCAGCGCAGGCTTTTCGCGGCGATCCGTTGGCTATGTCGGCGCCAGTGATGGCTGGCAGGACCTGATGAATCATCTCAAGATGGCCTGGGAATTCAAGGCAGCAGGAGATGGGAACATCGCGCTGACAGGTGAAATCAATCTTCAAGACAGGGCTGAGTTCACCATCGCCATTGCCCTTGGGAGGAGTTGCCAAAGCGCAGTCGCGAAGCTGCTGCAAGCGATGTCGGAGCCGTTCGAGCTGCATCGGCAGGCTTATGTGCGGCAATGGCAGCGCACCCTGATCAACCCGGCCTACGATTTCAGTGGGGACACCTCCGACGAGGGCCACATGTATCGGCTTAGCCGCTGCATCCTGCTTGCCCATGAAGACAAGACGTTTCAAGGCGCTCTAGTGGCCTCGATGAGCATCCCCTGGGGCGAGACGAAGAACGACGACGACCTGGGCGGTTATCACTTGGTCTGGACCCGCGATCTGGTGCAAAGCGCAACGGCCCTTCTGGCCACCGGTCAGGCTGGGACTCCGCTGCGTGCCTTGATCTGGCTCGCGACCATTCAGGGAATGGACGGCAGGTTTCCGCAGAACAGCTGGATCGATGGCAATGCCTATTGGCCTGGAGTGCAACTGGATGAAATCGCCTCGCCCATCGTCCTTGCCTGGCGTATGCACCGAGAAGGCTTCACCCTGGGTCAGTTCAATCCTTGGGTCATGATCTTGGGCGCTGCGTCCTATCTCATTCGGCACGGCCCGGTAACCACCCAGGAACGCTGGGAGGAAAATGCCGGCTATTCTCCCTCGACGCTCGCCGTGGTGATCGCTGGACTGGTTTGTGCCGCGGAGTTTGCCGAGCTGCAGGGTGAACCTGACACTGCGGTCTTCATGCTGCAATATGCGGACTGGCTGGTGTCCCACGTGGAAGACTGGACTGTCACCACAGCCGGTGAGCTGGTCGCGGGGATCCAGCGTCACTTCATAAGGATCAACCCCACGGATGCTGAGTCGCCTGATCCCCATGCCGATCCCAACACCACCATGCTCGCAATCGCCAACGGTGGCGGACTCCACCCGGCCAGAAATATTGTCGGCGGAGATTTTCTTCACCTGGTGCGCTTGGGCATTCGAGCGGCGAACGATCCCCTCATCGTTGACTCGATCGCGGTCATCGATAGCCAGCTCAAGTTCGATCTGCCGCAAGGCCCAGGGTGGCGGCGCTATAATTTCGACGGCTATGGGCAGAAAGAAGATGGCAGTGCCTTCGATGGCACTGGGATCGGTCGTGCCTGGCCGATATTGACCGGCGAGCGCGGCCATTACGAACTCGCGGCGGGGCATGATCCCAAGCCCTATATCGCCGCGATGGAAAAATTCGCCAACGAAGGAGGCATGCTCAGCGAACAGTTGTGGGACGCCGAAGATCTGCTGGCGAATAGAATAAAGCGCGGCCAGCCCACCGGTGCGGCCATGCCGCTGTGCTGGTCCCATGCCGAGTATGTTTCCCTCGTGCGCAGTGTTCATGACGGCATCTGTTTTGATCGCGTCGAACCGGCTTTTCAGCGCTATGTCGTCAAGCCAGTGATAAGCCAGCACGAGATTTGGAGCTTCCGTCATCCACTTGGTCGAATGCTACCTGGCAAAACCTTGCGCCTCCTTGTTGAGGCTGACGCGACGGTTCTTTGGTCGCCCCATGCTGGAGCGAGCACTCAAAAGGCGGACACTAGCCAGCTCAGCACGTTGCATGTGTGGTTTGTCGATCTCTCAACCGCAGACTGTCCAGCTGGTTCAGTGATCGATTTCACCTTCTTTTGGAAAGAAGCACAGCGTTGGGAAGCCAGGCATTTTTTGGTCTCTGTAAGCGGATCAAGGTGATGCGGCAACCATGCAGATTGACTTCCCCAATTTTTCCACCGACGGTGAAACGCGAGGAGCCAGCCCGTTTACGCAATTACAATGCTCTGGCATCCAACCAAGCCAGGGCCGGAGCGTGGAGCATTCGGCTTCAGCTTGCAGCAGAGCGGTCATGCAGTCGGCATTGCAACCGCACGGAGGAGCCTCTGATCTCTGCACGTTTGCTATCCCACTGGCGCGACCCCAGAGCGCTGCGAAAAAGGGTCGATCCAAGATAGCCAGAACCCTCTTGCCGGAGATACGCCCCTGGAAGGGGTCCACAATTCACTCCAATAAACCGTCGCAGGTCTAGTGGCACTGGGAAGATGCGCTCATCGTGAACGCCGTAAAATGGAACAGGAATAGAGTCAGCACTACCGGGCTCCGAAGAACCGGCAGGAGAAAGGCGCTACATTGACCTGCTCGCTTACCTTGACCGAAACCATGAGCTGAAGCCCCGAAACGAGATCCCATGCTCCATCCAGCCATGCTCCCCGCCCCTGGCCGCCGCATCGTTCGCTATGCCGGGGACCGCCTCCGGTTCACGCTCTCCCATCCAGGGTCGGATCGAACCGGTTGGCGAGCCCTGCTTCGCACCAATCTCACCCGGGCCTCGGAGGCGCGGGAGGAGATCATTGCCCTCTCCGGCGCCCGTCCGAGCGAATCCAGGACCTTCGCTGGAGCCTCCTGGCGGGACATTCCCTTGCGACCTGTTGGGGATGGCTGGGAGCTGGACTTGGCCCTGACAGAACCCGGCTACTTCCTGGCCAAGGCCTACTGTGTGGACCCCGAGGGTCATCAGCATTGGCCCGAAGGTGAGGATGTGGGCATCTCTGTGCATCCGGACCATCTGCGGACCGGCAACACCCTCTACTGCGCCTTCCCACGCATGTTCGGGGCGGCCCGGACCGCGAAAACCACGCGGATTCCGGCCCTGGAGGAACAGCTCAAGGTCCTGGACCAGCAGGGCTACGCCGTGATTCCACCCTCCGGGAAACTCCGGGATCTCACGGCCTGTGTGCCCCATATCGTGGAAACGTTGGGCTGCAGGATTCTGCATCTGTTGCCCATCGGTCCCACGCCCACGACCTATGCCCGCATGGGTCGTTTCGGGAGTCCCTACGCCCTCCTGGACCTCAGGGGCATCGATCCTGCTCTGGTGGATTTCGACCAGCGCACCACGGCCGTGGATCAGTTTCGGGAACTGGCGTACGCCGTACATCTGCGGGGAGGTCTGGTATTCCTGGACATCGTCGTGAACCACACGGGTTGGGGCTCAAGGCTTCAGGAAAAGCGCCCCGACTGGTTCAAGCGGGAACCGGACGGAACCTTCCACAGCCCTGGGGCCTGGGGGGTCACCTGGAGCGATCTGGTGGAACTGGATAACCGCCACCCGGACCTCTGGGAGACCACCGCCGACGCCCTGATCACGTGGTGCCACAGAGGGGTCGATGGCTTCCGCTGCGATGCCGGTTATATGGTTCCTGTGCCCGCCTGGCAATATATCGTCGCGCGGGTGCGGCAGGAATTCCCGGATTGCGTCTTCCTGTTGGAAGGCCTGGGCGGGACCTGGGCGGCCACGGAGTCACTGCTCACGGAAGGCGGCATGCAATGGGCCTATTCGGAACTCTTCCAGAACGATTCGCCCCAGCAGGTTTCCGGTTACCTGGACCACTTCATCCGACAGTCTGAGCGGGTGGGTCCACTGGTGCACTACAGCGAGACCCACGACAACGATCGGCTGGCCAAGCAAAGCGCTGCCTGGTCCAAGCTGCGCAACCGGCTCTGCGCCCTCACCAGTCAGTGCGGGGCGTTCGGATTTTCGGCTGGGGTGGAATGGCTGGCCACTGAGAGGGTCGAGGTCCATCAGGCCCGGGGCATGAGTTGGGGCGCGGAGCCCAATCTGGTGCCCGAACTGGCGCGCATCAACCGCCTGTTGAAGGACCATCCCTGCTTCTTCGACGGCGCCCAGCTGGAGCGCCTCAGCCCGGAGGACTCGCCCGTGCTGGCCCTGCGGCGAATCTCCCAGGACGGCCTGGATCATTGCCTCGTGTTGGTCAACCTGGATCTCAATGCAGCCCAGGACTTGGAATTGGATCCCAAAGACCTGGGAGCAGCCCCCGTCGATCTCCTGGAGCAGGAGCCCCCGCGCCTGTCCACCACCGCCACTGGAGCGCGGCTGTGCTGTCTGGGGCCCGGCGAGAGCTTCTGTCTGGCAGCGAGCCACGCCCCCGTGGGTCTCGCGGGTAACGCCTACCGCGCGCTCCGCGCCCAAGCCTCCTGGGCTTACCGGCACCTGGAGCAGGTGCTCCCTGCGGAGAAGCTCGGACCCGTGGACTGGCGTGAGCTGGGAGCGATGGCTGCCCGGGATCCCGGCGCCTTCCTGGCCGGCTTGCCCTACCTCAATGAAGAGCGGGCGGCAATTGATCTGCTAGCCGCCTTGACCGTTGCCCTCGCCCAGGATGGCTATCGCCGGGTGGTGCTCTGGCGTGTGGCTGATGTCCAGCGGGTGGTGCCGGTTCCGCCAGGTCACTGGCTGCTGGTCGAGGATGCGAGTCCCTTCGAAATCACCCTGCGCCGCGAGGGTCGCCGTCCCCTGCACCTGCGCTCCATCCCCGCCGGCTCCGGCTTCGTGGCGGCCTTATTCCCGCTGGAACTGCAGACGGCGGAAGGCCAGGAGGCCGAACTCGTTCTGGATCGCTTCAAAGAGGCGGGTCGCGCGGCTATGGGACGCTTGCGGCTCCTTGCCGCGGAACCGCGTTTCAAGCCAGACACCCTTGCAGGGATCGCTCTCCTCACCAATGGCCGCGGGGCCATGGCCCGTCTCCATGCGGATCTAGGAGCGATCAGCTCCAAGTATGACTGCCTGCTGGGCGCCAATCTGCATCCAGAGGCACCGAGCGATCGCCATGTGTTCGCCAAGCGGGTGCGGGCCTGGGTCATTGCTGATGGCTTTCTCACGGCTCTGGACGGTGACAATCTTGTGCGCTTCCAACCCGGGCCTCCAGCTCGCTGGGTCTTCATCGCCAACGCGGGCGACAGCCGGGCCGTGGAGATCACCCTCACAGCGGCCATGCTCCCAGAGCGCAATGCGGTGGTGTTGAGGTTCTCCCGGGCGGAGGAACCCCCTCGAATGGGCGCGGATCTCCCCCACGCTTGCACTGTCAGCCTGACCCTGCGGGTGGATCTGGAGGACCGGGGCTTTCATTCGGAAACCCACGCGAGTCCGGCAATGGACACCCATTTCACGACCCATACCCACTGCCTGGGGGACCAGGCTGGCTTCGCCTTCGAACCCACCGAAGATCGCAGACTGCACTGCTGGGTGGATTCCGGTTGCTATCACCCGGGGCCTGAGTGGAGTCTCAACCTGCCCCATTCCGTCGAGGCCAGCCGGGGCATGGCTGGGAGCGGGGATGCCTGGAGTCCAGGCTGGTTTGAAGTTCCCCTTTCGCGGGGCGGGTCAGCTGCATTGGTCACCTGCGCAGAGGCCGAGGATCCCTCGAACCTCGCGTTCGCCGAGGAATCGTTCTGTGCAGGAGACGACAGCTTCGGGCAGCAGTTGCTCAGGGCGTGTTCCGCCTTCCTGGTAAGCCGCGAGCCAGGCAAGACTGTCATCGCCGGGTATCCCTGGTTCCTGGACTGGGGCCGGGATACGCTGATCGCCGCCAGGGGCCTGTTGGTGCCAAAATTCCAGGGGGACGTGCTCAAGCTGCTGCTCACCTTTGGCCGCTTCGAAGATAGGGGCACCCTGCCCAATATGCTCTCAGCGGATTCCACCGCCAACCGGGACACCTCTGACGCTCCCCTCTGGTTCAGCCTCGCCTGTGAGGAGGCAGCCGAGGTGCTCGGTGCCGGAATTTTCGGCCAGCCCGTCGATACCCAGCGAACCTTGCTGGATGTCCTGGTCTCCATCGCCAAGGGATACTTGGCGGGAACCCCCAATGGGATCTGCGTGGACGCTGACTCCGGCCTGGTCTGGAGCCCGCCGCACTTCACCTGGATGGACACCAATTTCCCCGCGGGAACGCCGCGGGAGGGTTATCCCGTGGAGATTCAGGCCCTGTGGCTGCGCCTGCTGCGCCAATTGGAGCGCTTGCACGTGCCCGGTCCATGGGCCACGTTGGCGGAGCGGGCCATGGCCTCGCTGGAACGGTTCTGGAACGAAGAGCGTGGCTGCCTGCATGATCTCCTGGCGGCCCCCAAGGGTAAGCCCGCAGCCTTCGCAACTCCGGATGGCCAGGTGCGCCCCAACCAACTCTTCGCGGTATCCCTGGGTCTCATCCAAGGCGCCCGAGCCCGCCAGATCGTGGCAACGGCAGCCCGATTCCTCCTGATCCCAGGCGCCCTGCGCAGCTTGGCTCCCCTGCCCGTCCCGCTGCCCTTTCCCATCCTTGGCAACGATGGCCGGTTGCTTAACGATCCCCTGCATCCCTATTGGGGGCGTTACGAGGGCGATGAGGACACCAGTCGCAAACCTGCCTACCACAATGGCACTGCTTGGTGCTGGCTCCTGCCCACCTTCTGTGAAGCCCTGGCGCGGGCCTGGGATTTCACGCCGGACGCCGTGCAGGCCGCCAGGGCCTACCTCGGTTCCTCGGATCGGCTATTACTGGAAGGCTGCGTTGGCCAGCTGCCGGAGCTCCTTGACGGCGATGCGCCCCATGGACAGCGTGGCTGCGACGCCCAGGCTTGGAGCGTCACCGAGACATCGCGGGTATGGCGACTGCTGGGAGCGTATCCAAAGGAGTAGGATAAGAGGTACACCTACTTGGATCCTTGATGAGCATCGACCCCTCCCGCTTCGACCTTGACGCCTTCTTCCACGGGGATATCTCCAACCCCGTGGACTGGTTCGGCATGCACCGGTTACCGGAAGGGGGACTGCTGGTGCGCACCTACGTCCCCTGGGCCGAACGCATTGAAGTGCTCGATCAGGAAACGGGCAGCTTCGTGGCGGAAATGCGCAAGGTCCATCCAGAAGGCCTCTGCGAGGTAATCATTCCCGCAAAGGAACCTTTCAAATACCGCTTCCGCATGCACGGGAACGGCCGCACCTGGGAGGCGGAGGACCCTTACCGCTTCGGAGCCGTCCTGGGCGAGTTGGACCGCTACCTGTTGGGAGAGGGCACCCACTTGCGCTCCTATGAGCGGCTGGGGGCGCACCCCCGGGTCTTCGACGGGGTGCCTGGCGTGAGCTTCGCCGTATGGGCACCGAACGCCAGAAGAGTGAGTGTCGTAGGCCCCTTCAATCACTGGGATGGGCGCTGCCATCCCATGCAGCAGTACGCCATGAACGGCATCTGGGAGCTCTTCATCCCCCACCTGGAGATCGGGGAGCTGTACAAGTTCGAGATCAAGAGCAGCGCGGGAAGGATGATCGCTCTCAAGGCGGATCCCTTCGCCTTCCAGTGCGAACTGCCCTCCGGCACGGCCTCCATCGTCCACGGCCTCGGCTGCCACACCTGGGGCGACGCCACCTGGATGGAGCAGCGTTGGCAACGCAATCGCCACACGGCTCCCCTTAGCATCCTGGAACTCCACCTGGGGTCCTGGAGAAGGAGGGACGACGGCAGTTTTCTGAACTACCGGGAGCTGGCGGAGCAATTGATCCCGTACGCGATCGAGACCGGCTTCACCCACATCCAGTTGTTGCCCATCAGCGAACATCCCTTTTATGCTTCCTGGGGTTACCAGCCCCTGGGACTCTTTGCGCCCACCAGCCGGTACGGGTCGCCCGATGAATTCCGCGCCTTCGTGGATGCCTGCCACCAGGCAGGCCTGGGCGTCCTGTTGGACTGGGTTCCGGCCCACTTCCCGGTGGACGATCACGGCCTCGGGCTGTTCGACGGCACCCACTGCTATGAGCACGCGGATCCCAAGAAGGGCCGCCACATGGATTGGGGCACCCTCATCTACAACTATGGCCGCACCGAGGTGCAGAACTTTCTCATCGCCAACGCCCTGTTCTGGCTCGACCAGTTCCACATCGACGGACTGCGGGTGGACGCGGTGGCGAGCATGCTCTATCTCGACTACTCCCGGAAAGCAGGGGAGTGGATCCCCAACCGCTTCGGGGGGCGCGAGAACCTGGAGGCCGTGGCCTTCCTGCGCCGCATGAACGAGGTGGTCTACGCCCAGTTTCCCGATGTCATGACCATCGCCGAGGAAAGCACCGCCTGGCCCATGGTGTCCAGACCCACGGCCAACGGGGGCCTGGGCTTCGGTTTCAAGTGGAACATGGGCTGGATGCACGACACCCTCGATTATCTGAGCCGCAATATGCTCCACAGGCGTTATCACCACAGCGAAATCACCTTCAGCATGCTCTACCACAATGCCGAGAACTTCATGCTGCCCCTCTCCCACGACGAGGTGGTGCATGGCAAGAAGTCGCTGTTGTGGCGCATGCCAGGCACCCGCTGGGAGCAGTTTGCGAACCTCCGCCTGCTCTTCGCCTATCAGACCGCCCATCCGGGCAAGAAGCTGCTCTTCATGGGGGACGAGTTCGGCCAGGATCACGAGTGGGACCACAACCAGGCCTTGGACTGGCAACTGCTGCAGCACGAACCCCACCAGGGGGTCCATACCCTCGTGCGCGACCTCAATCGACTCTACCGCGACATCCCGGCCCTCCACGAAGGAGATTGCGAACCCTGGGGCTTCCAATGGGTCGACTGCGAGGACAGCCAAAACAGCACTCTTTCCATGCTGCGCTGGAACGCGAGCCACGACGATTTCGTCCTGGCGGTCATGAACTTCACCGCCCAACCCATTCACCAGTACCGGGTCGGTGTCCCCCGTGCAGGCCGCTACCTGGAGGTGCTCAATTCTGATTCCAGGCACTATGGCGGCCAGAATTTCGGCAACATCGGCGGCGTCGCGGCCGAAGCTGTGCCGATGCACGGACTCCCGCACTCCGTGCTTTTGACCCTGCCGCCCCTGGGCGCTGTGTTCATGCGCCCGGAATAGCCTGCCCAGCTCCTGTATCCAAACCAGCACCGATTAATCCACGCTCTTCCAGGTAGGTCTCATGTCGTATCCCCTGCAACAGAAACTGCAAAAACTCACCCAGAACCTTTGGTGGACATGGCGGCCTGAAGTCCGGGCCATCTTCCGCGATATCGATCTCGAGCAGTACCACAAGGCCCACCGCAATCCCCTGCGGGTGCTGCGGGAAGTGGATGCTGCCTTCCTGGAGCAACGCGCGGCCGAGGTGGATATCCAGACCCGCGCCGACCGTGCCCTGCGGCAGCTGAACGAGTACCTGAACCCGGTCACCACCTGGGGTCTCGTGCATGCGGGCACGCTTCAGTCCAGGCCTGTGGCCTACTTCTGCGCCGAGTTCGGGATCCACGAATCCATCCCCATCTATTCCGGCGGTCTGGGCATTCTCGCGGGCGACCATCTGAAGGGAGCCTCCAACCTGGGCATTCCCCTCATCGCCGTGGGGCTGCTCTATCGCCAGGGCTACACCACCCAGGTCCTGGACGCCAGCTTCTGGCAGCATGATGTGAAGGAACCTTACGAAATCGAGGATCTGCCCATCGTGCCGGCCCTGGACCCAGAGGGGAATCCCGTGCATGTCACCGTGGAGATGCCCGGGCGGCTGGTCTGCGCCACCGTCTGGGAGATCAAGGTGGGCCGCATCCGCTTGATTCTCTTGGACACGCGCTGCGAAGCCAATAGTGAAGAGGACCAGGCCTTGGCTGCCCAGCTCTACGGTGGCGATCAGCGGATGCGCATCCAGCAGGAATTGCTCCTGGGCGTGGGCGGATCTCGCGCCCTTCGAGCCCTTGGCATCACCCCCAGTGTCTACCACCTCAACGAGGGCCACTCGGCCTTCGCGATCCTGGAATGGGCCCGGCACAGGGTCCAGACGGACGGCCTGGATCCCTGGAAGGCCATCAAGGAGGCTTCCGCTGGCACCGTCTTCACCACCCATACCCCCGTAGAAGCTGGCCACGACCGCTTCCCGGCGGAACTTGCCGCGGAGCACCTGCAGCCCCTGGCGGATGGTCTGAATCTTCCCATCCAGGATGTCCTGGGGCTGGGAAGGATCAATCCCGCAGATTCGGGCGCCCCATTCTTGCCCACAGTGCTCGCCCTCAAGTGCTCCCGCCGTGCCAATGGCGTCTCCGCGCTCCACGGCGTCGTCTCCCGGAACATGTGGCAGTGCCTGTGGCCAGACCGGAAGGAAGAAGACATTCCCATTGGCCACATCACCAACGGCGTCCACACCGCCACCTGGCTTTCCGCGGAATTAAACAAGCTCTTTCAGTACCACCTGGGCGCGAACTGGATGGAGTCCATCGTTCGTCCCGATCTGTGGATGCGGTTGGAGAACATTGATCCCGCGGAGATCTGGGAGATCAAGCAGGTGCTGAAGGCCCGCACGATGCGACTCGTGAAGAGCCGCGTGGCTGAGATGTATTCCAGGCTGGATCTGCCCGAGGAGAATCTGCCTGCTTGTGATCCCGAGGTCCTCACCATCGGCTTCGCCCGCCGTTTCGTACCCTACAAGCGCCCCGATCTCCTCTTCACGGACTTGGACCGTCTCGATCGCCTCGTCAACAATCCCGAACGCCCCGTGAACATCATCTTCGCGGGACGCTCGCACCCCGCCGATGGTCCCGGCAAGAGCATCATCCAAAGGGTGGTGCAACTCTGTCAGGACCCGCGCTTCCGGAACCGCATCGTCTTCGTCGAGAACTACAACATCCACATCGGCCGCAACCTTTATCAGGGCATCGACGCCTGGCTCAATCTCCCCCGGCGTCCCCTGGAAGCCTGTGGTACCAGCGGCATGAAGGTGGTCATGAACGGCGGTCTCCATATCTCTGTTCTGGACGGCTGGTGGGCGGAGGCCTACGACGGTGAGAACGGCTTTGCCGTGGGCAACGGTGAGATCCATGCGGACCAGGCCATCCAGGACCAGCGGGATGCTGAGAGTCTCTTCCGGGTTTTGGAGGAACAGGTCGTACCGATGTACTACGAACGCGACCGCGACGGCGTCCCCCGCCGCTGGATGGCTCGCGTCAAGCGGTCCATGCGCACCCTGGCCTGGCGCTTCAACGCCGACCGCATGGTCATGGACTATGTGCGAAACTGCTACCTCCCCGCCGCTGTGGCCTCCTCCTGCCAGATGCCGCCTCCTTGATGGCTCGCTCACCGCGCCCAGCGGCGCCATGCTTGCGGCTTCAGGCGGCACCAGGAAAAGCGAAGCTCCCCGATCCCTTCAGCCTCCCCTCAGTGGAGCAAGCCCTGGTAGAGATCCAGGTAGTGTCCGGCTGAGGCCTTCCAGCTGAAATCCTGCTTCATGGCCCGCCGCTGGACTTCGGTCCAAGTGCGGGGGTTTTGCCGATAAAGCTCGCAGGCGCGGCCGAGAGTCTCACCCAGTACCCACGCGCTATCGGGCCCGAAGACAAAGCCCGTGGCGGTACCGTTGGCGAGATTCTCGGGGCTGGCGTCCACCACCGTATCCGCCAAGCCACCGGTCCTTCGCACCACCGGGAGGGTGCCAAAACGCAGGGCGTAGAGCTGTGTCAGACCGCACGGCTCCTGGCGGGAGGGCATGAGTAGCGCGTCGGCTCCAGCCAGGAAGCGGTGGGCGAGGCCTTCGTCAAATCCAACCCGGACCGCCACCTGGTTGGGATGGGCCTTGGCCACCCTCTGGAAGCCCTTCTCCAGCATCGGTTCCCCGGTTCCCAGGATGGCGAGCTGAGCCCCGAGAGAGACCAGGTACTCGGCATTCTCAAGCACCATGTCCAGCCCCTTCTGAGGCGCCAGACGACTGATCACGGTGAAGAGCGGGGTGCCCGGGTTTTCGTCCAGACCCAGCTCCCGCTGCAGCAGATTCTTGCAGATCTTCTTCCCAGAGAGTCGCTCACTATCGTAGTGGCACTCGAGATGGGCGCTGCGGGCTGGACTCCAGACCTCGTAGTCGGCTCCATTCAGAATGCCCACCAGCTCCTTGGCACGGCGGGTTAGCAGACCCTCCAAATACCAGCCCCACTCGGGCCGCTGGATCTCCTGAGCATAGGTGGGACTCACCGTGACGATGCGATCCGCGTAGGTCAGCCCGGCCTTCAGGAAATTGATGTTGCCCATGAACTCGACCCCTTCCAGGTGGAAGGCGGAGGGGGGCAGCTGCAGTTCTTTCAAAAAGGTGCTGGGATAGATGCCTTGATAGGCCAGATTGTGGATGTTCACCACCGTGGCCGGGCGTGGCAATCCGCTTAAAGCGAGGTAGGCCGGGGCAAGTCCCGATTGCCAGTCATGGCAGTGCACGATCGTCGGCTTCCAGTGAGCCCTATCCCCGTGCAGACCAAGCTGGGCAGCGGCGCAGGAGAGGGCCGCGAACTTGAGGTGGCTGTCGCCGGATTCCTCGTAGGGCCCACCTGGGCGGTTGTAAAAAGTCGGAATGTCCAGCACGTAGATGGGAATATCCGCAGGGGTGCGGCCATGCAGCAGCCTTGCTGCGCCAACCCCAGGAAGGCCAGAGATTTGGCCTGCTTCGCCTTCGATACGGATACCGTTCATGACCCCAGGGAAGCCAGGCATCAGAATGCGGACATCCACTCCCAGAGCCTTGAGGGCCTGAGGCAGCGCCCCCATCACGTCCGCCAAGCCACCTACTTTCACCAAGGGGTAGAGTTCCGCGGAAACGTGGAGGACCTTCATATCAACCCTCAAGCTTGTCCAGCATGCGCTGAGAGATAAGAGTAATGCCATTGGGCGTCCGATAGAAGCGCCGGGCGTCCTCCTCGGGATCCTCCCCCACGACCAAGCCGCGCGGGATGCGACAGCCCCGAGCCACCACGGCCCGCCGGATCCGGGTGTGCTCACCGATGTCCGCATCGGGCAGCACCACGGCCTCCTGCAGGTGGGCATGGGAGTGGACCCGTACCTTGGAAAAGAGCAGTGATTGATAGATGGTGGCACCCGATACGATGCAACCGCCGGAGACGACGCTGGAGAGGGCCACACCGTTGCGATGGGGCCCGCTATGCACGAACTTGGCCGAGGGGAGCTGGGCCTGGTGAGTGAAGATGGGCCAGTCGTAGTCGTAAAGATTCAGGGCAGGTTCCACGTAGGTGAGGTCCATGTTGGCTTCCCAGTAGGCATCGATCGTGCCCACGTCCCGCCAATAGGGGGGCCGATCCAGGTTCTCCTTGCAGCTCTTGTCGAAACGATGGGAGAAGACCCGGCTCTTGGGCACCAGGCAGGGGATGATGTCCTTCCCGAAATCGTGGGAGGAGCTAGGATCCTCTGCGTCCCGGATTAGTTCTTGGCACAAGAAGTCCGCCTTGAAGAGGTAGATCCCCATGCTGGCTAGGCAGCGGTCGGGTTTGCCGGGAAGGGTCGGTGGATCCGGGGACTTTTCCACAAAAGCCTCGATGCGGCCAGCTGCGTCCACCTGGGCCACGCCGAAGTCCGTGGCCCACTCTTTGGGCACCTCTAGGCAGGCGATGGACAAGTCCGCATCGCTGTCCAGGTGATCCTGCAGGAAGATGCGGTAGTCCATCTTGTAAATATGATCCCCCGCCAGTATCAGGACGTTTTCCGGGTTGTGCTCCCGAAAACTGGCGATGTTCTGATAGACGGCATCGGCGGTGCCGCTGTACCAAAGATCTCGCTCCAAACTTTGCTGGGCAGGCAGCACGTGGACGAACTCCCCCAGCTGACCGGAGAGGAAAGTCCAGCCGAACTGAAGATGCTCCAGAAGGCGATGGGAATTATACTGGGTGAGTACTTCGATCTTGCGGAAGCCTGAGTTGATGCAATTGGAGAGGGTGAAGTCGATGATCCGGAACTTTCCACCGAAATCGAGACCGGGCTTGGAGTAGGCGCTGGTCAGATCCATCAGCCGGGTACCGCGTCCCCCCGCCAGGATCACGGCGATGGTCCGCTGGGGTGCGTTGAAGATGTCCGAGCTTGGCATGATCCCCTCCAGTCAGGTAGCCGCAGGCAAACTTACATCCATGGCTCTTCCGATACTTATAAAGAACATCGATCCATTGAATCTGGAGCATTAATTTTCACGGTGCGCACCGGGAGGAATCCGATCGACCCGCCGCCTTCCCGGTCTACCATGATCCCCATGCGCTTTCTCCACACCTCGGACTGGCATCTGGGCAAGACCCTCTGCAACGCGAGCCTGCTCGACGATCAGGCCTATATGCTCGATCAGGTCCTGCTGGCGATTCGTGATTCCCGGCCCGATGCCCTGGTGATCGCGGGGGACGTCTATGACCGCGCGGTCCCGCCGAAGGAGGCTGTGAGCCTGTTGGATAGCTTCCTGGTCCAAGTGATCCGAGACGAGAAAGTGCCTGTGCTGATCATCGCGGGGAACCACGACAGCCCGGAGCGCCTGGGGTTCGGGGCTCGTTTCCTGGGTGAGCAGGGCCTGTTCGTGGCGGGCGCCTGGTCCCCCGAGCCAGTGATCCTCAGCAAGGTGGCCTTCCATCTGGTGCCTTACGGAGATCCCACCACTGTCCGCTTTGCCCTGGGGGATGAGCACATCCGCACCCATCAGGATGCCTTGGCGGCCCAGCTGGCCAGGGTGCGCGAGCTGCACCCGCAGGGCCACCGGTCCGTGATCGTGGCCCATGCCTTCGTGACCGGCGGCCTAGTGAGCGAATCGGAGCTGGCCTTGGCGGTAGGCGGCGCTGGCGAGGTGGATGGAAGGCTCTTTGGGGCGTTCGATTACACCGCCCTGGGTCACCTGCACCGCCCCCAGGACGTCGGCGGCATGCCCCATGTCCGCTACGCCGGAAGCCTCTTGAAGTATTCCGCCTCCGAGGCCGGGCAGGTGAAGGCCATGACCCTGGTGGAGCTCCCTGAGGCAGGTCCCGTGCGCACCGAACCCTTGATTCTGTCCCCCCGGCGCGATCTACGTCGACTTAAGGGCCATTTCCAGGAACTGCTCACGGGGCTCGATCCGGGCAACCGCGAGGACTACCTCTTCGTGGAACTGCTGGACCAGGGTCCCGTGCTGGATGCCATGGTGCGCCTGCGCCAGGTGTATCCAAACCTCCTGGGCCTCCAAGGGCTCATGGAGATCGGCAGTGACCCAGGTGTCCTGAATGTGGATCACCGCAGTCTGGATCCAGAGACGCTCTTTGCGCGCTTCTTTCAGGAGACCACCGGAAGTGAATTGTCCGAGGAGGAGCTGAGCGTTTACCGGGAAGTGCTGGCCCAGGCAGGCCTGAACGACGGGAGGGTCGAATGAAACCCCTCCGCCTCTCCATCCAGGCCTTCGGGCCTTACGCAGGACTCCAGGAACTGGATTTCGGTGACCTCGCGGGCGAGGACTTCTTCCTCATCCATGGTCCTACGGGCTCGGGCAAGACCAGCATTCTGGACGCCATCAGCTACGCCCTCTACGGAGAAACCAGTGGAGGCCAGCGCGAAGCCAAGGATATGCGCAGCCATTTCGCCGATCCTGCCACCGGGACTTGCGTACGCTTCGAGTTCCAACTGGGCGGGAAGACCTACCGTGCGGAACGGATACCAGAACAGCAGGTTCCCAAGGTGAAAGGCGGAGGGTTCAAGAAACAGCCCTACACGGCCAATCTCTGGGAACTCCAAGCGGAACGGGCCGTCCCCATCGCCACCGAGAAACCGACAGCGGTCGATGCCAAGGTCGTGGAACTCATGGGGTTCAAGGCTGGCCAGTTCAGGCAGGTGGTGCTGCTGCCCCAGGGCCAGTTCCAGGAATTCCTCCTGGCGGGCAGCCTGGAGCGCCAAGGCATCTTGCAAGTGCTCTTCCAAACCCTCCGCTATGCCAGAATCGCCGACGCCCTGGGCATGGAGGCGCAGTCGCTCAAAGAGGAGATCCGCGCCCTGCTCGCGGAGACCCAGCAGTTGCTGGCCCAGGCAGAGGTGGAGGATCCAGAAGCCCTGGAGGAACGCATCACACGCCTGGATTCTGAGCTCGAGATCCTGCTGAACGAACAACGCCTAGCAGGCGCGGCTCTGGATCAAGCGAACACGCTTCTTCAGGACGGTCATCGCAGGACAGGGCTGGCAGCGGAACGGGACGAGGCTGCGAATCAGCTCACCTGGCTCCAACAGCGGACTCCGGTCATGGCAAGCAAGCGCATAGCGCTGGAGCAAGCCCGCCGGGCCGACCGTGTGCAGCCTTTCGCCGAGCGGCTGAAGGAAGCGGAGGAGGCCCTGGCCAACCTCCGAGGGGAAGCAGAGGCCCTGACCCTCGTCCATGGCCAACGGGAGCTGGCCCTGGCCGAGGCCGAAGCGGCACAGCTGCGAGCGGAAGCCAAGGAGTCCAAACGGGAAGATCTGCGTCGGACCATCGCCCGGCTCAAGGAACTGCAACCGCAGCTTAAACAGCTGGAGGACAGTCGGAACGAGATGCGCACGGCCTTGCACGAGCGGCTCGATCTGGAGGCCGAGATCGAAAGGGGCCAAAGACAGATGGAGGATATCGAGGCCTCCCTGTCTCCCCTCAGGAGCCGCCACCTGGAGGCTCAGGCGGAAGCCGCCAAGGCGGAGCCTCTGGAATACCAGCTCCATCTGGACCGCAAGCAGCGCACGCTTCGGGAGGAAGTGGACCGGGTCTTTGCGGAGGCTCGCACCGCCGAGGATCTCCACCGCACCGCTGAAGCCTCCCGCAGGGAAAGCCAGGAAGCCTTGGAGAAGGCTCGCCAGATCCTGCAATGGGTGCAGCAGCGCTGGAACACGGGCCAGGCCGCCCTGCTCGCCAGCGTTTTGCAATCTGACACGCCTTGTCCGGTCTGCGGGAGCACGGAGCATCCCCATCCAGCCTCCGTTGCAGGCAACTTGCCCAGCGAAACAGAATTGAAAGAGACTCAGGACCGGGTCCAGTCCGCTGAATACACGTGCACCCGGACTTCCGACGTGGCCAACCAGAAAGCTCAGACCCTCGAGGGACTGCGCATGCGCTTCGAAGCCCTGCGGGAGGCACTGAGCGACAAGGCCGACGAATCCATGGAGATCATCGCCGCCAGGGAGACCGAGCATCGCCGTGCCCTGGAGAATGCTCAGCAGTCCGGCAGAGATCTCGAACCCCTCCGGACAAAGATCGCGACCCAGGAGGAGGCCCGAGCCAAGCTGGAGACTGTTCGATCGGGACTGCAGGAGCGGCGGGCCGCCGCCCAGAGTCGGGAAGCCACGGCCAAGGGGGCCGTGCAGGTCCTCGAGTCCCATTTGCTGGAGGATCTCCGGGTCCCAGGGATGCTCTCCACCCAGATCGAACGGGCTAGCCAGAATCTGACGCATCTTGAAATGGAGCTTCAGGACGCAAGATTGGCGCGGGAGTCTTACTCCTCACTTTGTCAGGAGACCAGAGCCAACCTGGAGGCCCATCGGGCCGCCAGCAAGCAAGCCGAAGCAAGAGCAGGGGTATGTCTCAAGGGACTGGGCGAAGCCCTCTCGGAGGCACGTTTCTGGGAGCAAAGGGATTTCGAACGGGCCTGCCTGGCACGGGACGACCAGGAACGTCTTGAGCAAGAGATCAGAACCCATGGCGAAGCCCTCGCCGCGGCAGAGGACCGGCATCAGCGCGCCCTGGCCCAGGCGGGCAGCGATCCCGCGCCGAACCTGCCCGCCATCCAGGTAGCCTTCGACCAGGCGGTGACGCAGGTGAAGGGCGTGGGTGAGCGACTGGGGCGGATCCTCTCAGACCAGGAAGGGCTCAAGCGGACCCGGACCTCCCTGGCCGTGAGGCAACGGTCGGCCATCCTCAAGGAACACCGCTATGCCATTTTGGGCCGCCTGGCCAAGGTCGCCCGGGGGGAAGAAGGGGCCAAGGTCTCCTTCGAGCGGTTCGTCCAGGGGGCCATTCTGGATGAGGTGCTCGCCTCTGCCTCCCAACGCCTGGCACGGATGAGTAAGCAGCGTTATGGACTCCGGAGGGCGGCGGGCGTTGGGGATCTACGCAGGGCCGCAGGCTTGGAACTGGAGATCACGGACACCCACACGGGACGAGCCCGCGCAGCGAACACCCTCTCGGGTGGAGAAGGCTTTCAGGCCTCCCTGGCCCTGGCTCTGGGGCTTTCCGATGTGGTCCAGCGGCATGCGGGGGGCGTGCGGCTCGATACGGTATTCGTGGACGAAGGGTTCGGCAGCCTGGATCAGGAGGCGCTGGACTTGGCTCTCCGTACCCTGGAGGAACTCAAGCAGGGCGGCCGTCTGGTAGGCATCATCAGCCATCTCGAGGAGATCAAGCAGCGGATCCCCGCTCGGCTGGAGGTGATCTCAGGGATCGGCGGGAGCCGGGCGTCCTTCCGGCGTGAATAGATCCCGGCAAGCTGTGCTACTTTGATCCCATGCTACCCGTTATCGCATATGGCCACGTGGAGGATGCGTTCTGTCTAAACGTCCGTGGATCCGTGCCAGCGGTTCGAATCTCGAGCTTGCTCTGGACCGGTGTTGAGGGGTATCGATGAGCACTCCTTTTC
>JANYIU010000217.1 GCA_025361955.1 Holophagaceae bacterium | reverse complement strand
AAGGCGCTGGATCGACCAGGCCGCCGAGCGGCTGGTGGCCTACAAGCGGGCCTCCCGTCTGCGCAATCTGCGCGACCTGGAACTCTACCGGCTCGAACTGGAGGATCGCTTCGGCCAGATCCCCAGTGACGACGACGAGAGCGCCCGTTTCTTTGAACTCCTGCGCGTGAAACTCCTGGCCCAGGCCGTGGCCGTGAGCGAGGTCTCCATCGGCAAGGGCCGGCTGAAATTGCGTGTCAGCCCCCAGACGCCCCTGGATCCCCTGAAACTTATGGCCTGGGTGCGCAGCCAGAAGGACGCTCAACTCACGCCCGATGGCTCAGTGCTGGTGCCGGTCCAAGGGACAGAGGTGGGACCCATCTTCCAGGCCCAGCGGATCCTCGAGACCTGGGCGAAATTGGAGAACTGACGAAGACTGTTTGATATGCCAAAACTTGCCATCTTTAAGGCAGCTTCCGCAGGTGGATAGAGCGGGCCTTCTAACTTAAGGTGAACCTACTTGGCTAAGCGCGAAACCTATTTATGACCAAGGCCGAGAACAGAAGAAAGAGGGTAAAGGGCAGGCGCGGACGGCGGGAACTTTGCGGCTCCGCGGCGCATGACTCGATTACGTGCCGGATGCACAGAAGAAACCCAAAGGCATCCAAGAGCGTGGAGGTTCGAAAAATGCAGACTCGATCGCACCCTTTGTTGACAGGTTGGATGTTTGGAATCATTTCGTTAGCCGCGATGGTGCCCTTGGTAGCTCAGTCAGGGCCTGGCGGAAAGGGTATGGGCGGAAGTTCCAACCAGGGAAATGGCATGGGTGGAGGTTCTAGCCAAGGAAATGGCGGAACTCAAGGCATGCAGGGCGGCACTCAAGGCATGCAGGGCGGCACTCAAGGTATGAAGGGTGGCACTCAAGGTACGAAAGGCGGCACTCAAGGCATGATGGCGGGGAATGACGCGAAATCGCCTGGCGCACTCTTGGACAAGAATGCCAAACTTTCCTCCAATGTTCAGGAGCTGCTTCCGCAGGGCACAGACCTTCATCAGGCCAGCGCAGGGTTCAAGAATCTCGGTCAATTCATGGCTGCGGTTCATGTTTCCCACAACCTCGAGATCCCTTTCGACCAGTTCAAGGCTGAAATGGTAGGTGCAGGTAGAAGCTTGGGTCAGGTGATTCACAAGCTCAAGCCAAGTGCCAACGCAGTGACGGAAGCAGCGAAAGCCCAGCGGGAAACCAAGCAGGATATGACAGAAGCAGGCATGTAAACGGCCAGCGGCCGCCCCTGGCCTGGAAGATAAATAACACATCGACCAATACCGACGCAAGGCTGTAAGGCCTGGGTTCCAACAGGCGATTTCCTAGCCCCTCATATGGCCCTCAAGGTCGCCACCATCCGGCGACCTTGGGTTTAATACGAATCTGTTGCCTTGCTATTGAGCATGCTGTGGATTGAACCACCCAGATGGGTTCGTTTCGGTTCAAAGATCCAGTGGAATGGCTCTCAGCGTGCGTTGTGAAACCTCGCATGGCGGCAATTTCCCTGCAGTGAACTAGGCCTAGGCTGGGCTAGGTGCTCTTGGAACCTGGTGCACCCCCAATTCTTCTGCTGGAAGAATCCGAATCGTCAGGGTCCACGGTGGCTCTTCCCTTCGTTCTGCTGGGTGTGCCCCGTGCAGAGAATCGAAGGCGATCCTGTCTTCCAAGCCCAGCGCGCTGGGAATCTGGGCGAAACTGATCACCTGTCGGAGGTTGATCGTGAGCAAGCCCTGCCTGAGTCTTCAGCTCCTGGAAGGGACCCTCGCTGTCTGCCGCCTCGCGCCGGAGGACCCGGTCCCGTCCTGGGCGTTCTCCGCCGGTCTCATGGGTTCTGTCACGCGCACGACTGAAGAGCTGTCCGTCGTCTGCAGCGAGGCCAGCGTCCCCTTGGGCGTCCGTTGCGAGCGCGGCTGGCGCGCGCTCAAGGTCCAGGGGCCCCTCGCTTTCAACCTGACGGGCATCCTGGACGCGCTCACGGATCCCCTCGCCCAGACGGGCATCAGCATCTTCGCCGTCTCCACCTTCGACACGGATTATCTGCTGGTGCGTGAGGCCCAACTGGAAGCAGCGATGGCCGCCTTGCGCGCAGCGGGACATTCCCTTGGCGCGGCTTGAGATGCCAGCTTCTTCCCGGCGCGGCGTCTTCTTCTCTCTCCTCGCATTCACCTCGTGGGGGTGCCTTCCGCTGTTCTGGAGGCTGCTCTCGGCGGCATCGCCCCTTGACATCCTGGCCCATCGCATCCTGTGGTCGCTCCCCTTTGCCCTTGGCCTCACCGTCCTCCTGCGCAAGCCCCGGGTGCGGGAGATCTTCAGCTCCTCAGGCAGGTTCCTGTCCGTGCTCCTGTCGGGATCCCTCATTGGCGTGAACTGGGGAGTCTATATCTGGGCGGTCAACAGCGGCATGAATATCGAAGCGAGCCTCGGCTACTACATGAACCCCCTGTTCTCAATCGGGCTCGGCTGCATCTTCCTCGGCGAACGCCCCACCAAGCTCCAGTGGGTGGCCATCGCCTGCGCAGCCCTTGGTATCGCCATCCGGCTGACGGGATATGGCCGGTTCCCGCTCGTGGCCATCGTGCTCATGACCAGCTTC
>JANYIU010000069.1 GCA_025361955.1 Holophagaceae bacterium | reverse complement strand
TCTGCAAGGACCCGGCAATAGGCACCAAACCCTTCCTTCGGCAGATCCAAACCGAAAGCGATTTCATCAGCTTCCACGCGGATATCTCGCTGTGTGGCGCCAAGGGTTTCCAGGGGATCCGGCAGGGCGGTTCTATCCGCCATTGCCTGGATCCGTGCAGAGGCCTGCTGACGGAGCGTTCCCAATCTCTGGAGGTCCCCTGCTGGGCCTCCCACCGAGCGCCCGGCCAGCCGAATCCCTTCCAGGCGAAGGGATTCGAAAGCCCCTTCCTCCCTCTTCAGCAGGGCCTCCAATTCCTTCCCTTTTTTCGATTCCCACTCGATCGGGGTTTTGAACAAGCACCGGGCCAGCAACTCCGAAGCCACAGCGGGCAGAGCACCCGTGCTTGAGCTTCCCCCTCGCAGGAACAGACGCGCATGGACGGCGCCAGTACCGGGTCTCTCGACCAGAAGCACCCGGAATCCGTTCTTAAGCGTATGTTCCTGAACCTCCGGCAGGATTCCCTGGGCCTGAAGGAGACAACCCAGGCTGCACAACAGGAAGACCGCCCCGCGGCTTAGACGAAAGAATCCCATCCGCACAGATTAGCTTAGGGGCTGTTCCAAACAACCTGTGCAATTCCGGTTATTTTGTTTCGGCCCCTTGTGCCGATCCAACGCCGCGATGGCCAAGCTGTTTGAGCGCAGCGGATCACTCCCGGAGGGTGATGGTGCCATGGGTGGTGCGGAGAATGATTTTCTGCATTCTGCCAGGCACCTTCAGACGGGCGCTCCGCTTGGAAAGCTCGATCACCTTGACACCCGGAATCTTGATATCCAGGCTCCCATCGGAACTCTCCGCCGTGATCTCTCCCGCAGCCTCTCCCAGGGTAATATCGATGGATCCGTGGGTGGTGCTGAGAGCGATCCCCTCCCCCCAACCGTTCAAACTCTTGGCGACAATGTTTCCATTCGTCGTTTCGGCCACGATACCGCCGTCCACATCGGTCAGGATCACTTGTCCATTGGCAGTGCTGGCCTTGATGCGGGCCTGGAGATCCTGGCCCGCGATCATCCCGTTCTTGGTTTCGACGCGAACTTCTCCCGAGAAATGCTTCACCTCGATGTCCCCATTGGTGGTTTCGCACTGGGCATAGCCATCGAGGTATGAGATGAAAATGGATCCATTGGTCGTGCGGAAATAGCCCAATAGCCTGCGAGGGACGAAGACGGTCAGTTCGCAGCGAGGGCTCAGCACCAATCCCCAGTTGAAGGACCAGAACGACTGCTGGAACACTGTTTCGATATCGAGATCACCTTCCTTTTGCTGGATCACCAACTCCACTCTCCGTCGATCCGTGTCTCGAATCTCGGCGGTCAAGCGCATTTCCTCTTTTTCCCAGCCCACCACACGGATATCCCCATTCCGGTTCTTCACCCAGAGCTTTGACCCGGACACGAGCTTCTCTGTCCGGATCAATACGCGCGTGATCCCTGGGATGGAAGTAGTTTCGGAAGAATCCAGCGTCTCGGGAGATTCGGAAGGCGGGGAAGGCAGTTGTGCCAATAGGGAGCTGGTAATCGCCAAGGATAAAACATGCGCTGTGAAGCGAGCGGAAGTCATGGGGTCCCCTGGTCAAAGAACCGGACTATCCCCTTGGCGCGGCGGCAGCGGGGATCAGGAAAAGAGTAGCAAACCCTATCCTCACTGGGCGGTCAAAGGTTCGAGTAAAATACAGAAGCCAAGGTAAGCAGTAGGGTTTCCACCTATTCCATATTCGCAAGGGCGCCATGAATCCAGATGCCATCACCGTACCGGTCTTCCAGCTCCCGCACGGGCAAGGACTCCCCTTGCCAAGCCGGGCCACACCCCATGCCGCGGGGATGGATCTGAGAGCCGCCATTCCCGCCGGAGAATCCTGGGAGATCAGACCCCATGAATGGAGACTTCTCCCCACTGGCATCGCCATGGCCATCCCGGCAGGCTATGAAGCCCAGGTACGGCCCCGGTCTGGCCTCGCTTTGAAACATGGCATCACCGTGCTGAACGCACCAGGCACCATTGATGCCGATTACCGGAACGAAGTGATGGTGGTCCTGGTCAATCAGGGCCAGGAAACCTTCGAGATCCGGCGGGGCGAGCGCATCGCGCAGATCCTTTTCGCGCCCGTGACCACCTGCGATTGGCTCCCGGTATCCCAGGTGGAAGCCCTGGGGGCCACGGATCGCGGCCTTGGAGGCTACGGCTCCACTGGGCGCGATTGAGCACCGGCGGCACGGACCTGCCGTGCCGCCGGTGCTCAATCGCTCAACGGCTAGGGCTTTTTCAGCGCGGGAGCGGCCGAGGGCTTGATTGTGGGCGTGATCAAAGGCTTGACCGCAGGCGCGATCAAAGGCTTGGCGGGAGGATTGGTTGCGGGTTTGCTGGCCGCAGGCAAAGTGGGAGAAGCATCCAACCGCTTGGCCACTTCCACTGAAAAGTCCTGGATCCACTTTTCATCGGCCCACTGGATCAGCTGTCCTGACTGCGCGGATTCACCCGAGAACACGACCTGGAGTTTCTGTTCTTTGGCTAGGTCGCCGATGATGGGTCCCGCCATTTGGTAGATGTCGCCCATGACTTTCTGCTGCACCTTGGTGAACTTATCCTGACTGTCCTCCTGCAGTTTCTTGTAGTCGATTTCGATGTCCCGAAGCTTCTTCTTCAGATCATCGCGACCCTGGTCGCTGAGGCTCGCCCCTTGCAATTGCTTCTGTACCTTCTGGCCTTCATCGGCCTTCGCCTGCAACGCCTCGTTAAGGGATTTTTGCAGAGTCTCGAGTTCGGTAAAAACCTTCTTGGCCTTCGTGCTCTTCTGTACGAGCAGCCCCAAGGTGAAGAACGCAAACCGGGTTGGAGCCTCTTGTTTGGCCGCTTCCTGGGCTCCTAGGGGGATCGCTAAAACCAGGAGCAGTGCCGTTAGCATGTGTTTCATGAAAGTCTCCAAAATGAACTCAGGGCGAAGGCTGTGAACGAGAATCAAGCGGTTCAGAAGGTGGTGCCGATGCTGAACTGGAAATCACTCCTCCCACCGGTGTCGAAGGGATAGGGATTCTGTTTACGGGCCCAGATGAACCGCAATGGGGCTGGACTGATAGGGAGGAAGAGTCGCAATTCCAGACCCACACTCTGCAATAGTTTCGGGTTGTTGAAGGATACGTTCACGCCGGTGTCCGGATTTGTGTATCGAACCAAGTCCTGGTTGAACATTTTTTCACCTGGACCCCAGGCGTTCCCGGCGTCATAAAATAGTACAGCGCGAATATCCTCGGTGATCTTGAACTGATATTCGAGGTTCGCAGTGAACTGCTTAATGCCCCCGACCACGACCGGCTTTCTGTTGTTATCATAGACAATCGAGCCGATCTGGCCATATTGATAGCCGCGAACGGAACTTTCTCCGCCGGGGCGATAGTAGTTGAACAGGGGAATGCCTTCCTTGCTGAGATTCTTCATGTAGCCATAACTGGCATTGAATCCGAAGATATGTCGGCCACCGAAGTTGAAGTACTTGGTGAAATCCAAAGTTGTACGATGGAAAGGTCGGTCCGTGCCAATTTGCCATCCGGCATAATCGAACCCTGCTCCAAGCTTGATGCCAGTGGTGGGTTTGAAGGGATGATCGGTCGTATCGTAGGTCAAGGACTGAGTGACAGTCGAGGTCAACAGCCTGCCGATGTCGCGGTAGAGATAGTTCGTACCTCCTTCGAATTGAACTTGCTGGATGTTGTAGCCGACACGGTAGGTGGTGTAGAAGGCCGCGATCGACTCAGGGAAGAAATTGCTGAGGCGCATCCCCACCGTTGCCCCAATGCCACGACTTTTTTCCTTGTAGGCGTTGTCCACACCCACCCGCGAGGCATCGTAGTCGGTGCTGCTGTCATTGAAAGATGCCGTGAAGGAGTACGGCAGATCGAACACATAGGGTTCTGTGAAACTGATCGTGGCGGACTTCTGGTACTTGCCGCCGTTGTAACTGACGCTCAGCGTTTCTCCCCTGCCCCCAAGATTGCGGGTGGAGAAACTGGCCCCCAGGGAGAACCCGAACACACTTCCGTAGCCGCCCTGGAACATCAACTCATTCGTGCCGGCTTCCTGCCCCTTGAGGGTGATATCCACCTCGGGCTTGTCGGGGACGAAATCAATTTTGGGTTCCTGCCCCTTGATATCGAAGAAACCTAGCTGGCCCACACTGTTGAAGGATTCCCGGAAGAGATCAAGCCGGAAGGGCTCTCCTTCCTTCACCAGCAGAGCCCGCCGGATCACCTTGTCCTTGGTGGTGGTATTTCCTTCGAAACTGATGCGGCGCGTGGTGTAAGCCTCTCCCTCATCCACTTTGAGGGTGACATCCACTTTCTTGACACCAGCCTCCTCCCGGACCTCGAGTTTTTTGTCTGCACGGAACATGACATGGGCCTGGTTCCCATACTCGTCCTTCATTTTTTCAATGCCTTCGTTCACCGCATCCAGATCAAAGGGCCGGAGACTGTTAGCGGGCAAGTCCCCGATGACAGGTTTGATCCCGAAAATCCTCGCCCAGGTGGAATGATGATCCCGCCGGGCTTCCGCGATCTTCAGGCGATATTGATCCTCGCCCTTCTGGCCCTTGAAGACTTTATCATTGCCCTCGACCTTGAAGGTTCCTTCGAAAAACTGTTCGCCCTCCAGGATCGGGATCGTGAGGGTGGCGCGGAGGTCGTACTTCGGGCTCTTGCCCGCCTCAATCTGCTTCGCATTCTTCTTTTGCCGGCTGGGAGTCGTGAAATCCTCGACTTCGATGATCGGCTGACCGACGAAGACATCCTTGTAGCCAATCTGCCAGTAGGCCTTCTTGACGTTCTGCAGATCATCCTCGAGGTTCTTGTCCGCCAGGAGGTCGTGGGAAGTTATCCAGCTCAGCATCCAGTGGGTGCGAGTCTTTTTCATGACCTTTTTTAGTTTCGCGCTGGGGATGACCGTATTCCCCTTGAAAATGATCTTGTAGATCTTGGCCTTGCCGCCCTCCTTGATATCGAAAACCAGGCGGATAAGGCCGGGAGCGAGGGGTTCGAGAGCCACAGTGACTACTGGATTGCGATACCCCTTCTCTCCGCACTTCTCGACGATCAAGGCCTTGATCTTGCGGACCACCTCGGGGTCATAGACCGTGTCTGGAGCTATCTCGAGCTTCATTTCCTTGATCTTATCCTTCAGGCTCGACAGCCCGATATTCGTTCCGCCTCGGTAATCCACCTCTTTGATGAGGGGCCGCTCCACCACTCGGATGATGAGCTTCTTGCCACCCGCCATGTCTTCCACTTCAAACTTGATATCATCGAACGCGCCGGAGGCCCAAAGACGCTCCAGGACCGCGGTCAAATCGACATTGCGAAGATCATCCCCGGTCTTCAGACCCGACTTGTACAAGACCGTTTCGGGTGTCTGCTTGCTGGCGCCAATGATCTCCACCTTCACGATCGTTTCAGTATCCTGAGCCAGGAGGGGCGTGCCGTGGAATCCAGCAACCAGGAACAGCGGGAGAAGGCCATGGCGCCACCGGGCAGCGGTCCCGGCTTGGTGAAGTATTTTCATCGTCATCTGCATTCAGAATCCATGGCTTGGGATTGGACATTGAAGAGCCAAGGCGAAAGAGCCTTTGCTTAAGGTTGCTTTCTCAGGATAGGTCAATCCCTGGGAGGAGAATGGCCGGAAATGGCATGACTCCTCACCCCTTCGCCCCTGCCAGTTGGGGTTCTGGAGGCGCGACTGGGGTCTGGGTGAAGGCTGGCACAAGCTTGTCGTCCAGCACGTCGAAACACACCAACCCCGCCGGAACGGAATCTTGGGCGACCATGAGCTCAGCGAGGGGATCTTCCACCTGTTTCTGGATCGCGCGACGAAGGGGGCGCGCGCCGTAGGCACGATCCCGCACGGTGGTTTTCACCAACCAGGCGCAGGCTGCGTCTGTGAGTTCCACCGTGAGGTGGTACTTCTGCAGGGTGACGTTCAGGTCGTTGATGAGCAAGCGCACGATCTTCCGCAATTCCTCGTCGCCCAGCCGGTTGAATACGACGATCTCGTCGATGCGGTTGAGGAACTCGGGAGGGAAAGTCTTTTTCAGGATCTTGATCGCATCACCCGCCTTGGCGTCCGGACGGCTGTCCTGCTCGAGGAACCCGAGATTCTTATCCGGCATGAGTTCGCGACTGCCCACATTGGAGGTCATGATGATAATAGTGTTCTTGAAGTCCACCTGGTTCCCGAAGGCATCGGTGGCGATGCCGTCATCGAAGACCTGGAGCAGGACATTCATCAGGTCCGGATGGGCCTTCTCCATTTCGTCGAAGAGGATCACGCAATAGGGATTGCGGCGGATGCGGTCCGTGAGCATGCCCCCCTCCTCGTACCCCACGTAGCCCGGAGGGGCCCCGAGCAACTTCGAAATCTCGTGCTTCTCCATGTACTCACTCATGTCGAAGCGGATCATCTTCTTGGCGTCGCCGAACAGGAAGGCAGCCAGGGTCTTGGCCAACTCAGTCTTGCCAACACCCGTAGGCCCAAGGAAGAGGAAGGACCCCATGGGTCGATTGGGATTCTTGAGACCCGTCCGAGCGCGGCGCACCGCGCGGCTCACGGCGGAAACGGCCGCCTCCTGACCGATGACCCGGTCGTTCAGATGCGTCTCCATATGGGACAAATTGGCCTTCTCATCGTTCTTCAAGGCGGTGACCGGAATGCCCGTCCAGGACGCGACCACATCCTCGATATCCTGTTCCTGCACCTCGGCGAATTTCTCGTAGTCCTCATCCGTGAGTTCCCGCTGAGTTCCCTGGAGCTGCTCCCGGAGTTGGACTTCCTTTTGCCGGAGCAACACCGCGCGCTCAAAGTCACGGTTGAGCACGGCCTCGTTCATCTCGTTGATGACACGGTGCAATTCCTCTTCGGACTTGTGCGTCTCACCGCCTCCAGCGCCCGCGCGCAGCTTCACCCGGGCCCCAGCCTCGTCCAACAGATCGATGGCCTTGTCGGGCAGGAACCGGTCCGTGATGTAGCGATTGGAAAGGTAGACCGCGGCCTGGACCGTCGTCGGTCCATACCGGACCCGGTGGAAGAGCTCGTACCGATTCTTGATCCCTTCGAGAATCCGCAGGCTTTCGATCTCATCTGGTGGGCTTACGGTCACCGGCTGGAACCGGCGAACCAAGGAGCGATCCTTGTCGATGTACTTGGCGAACTCCTTGTGGGTGGTAGCACCGATGCACTGGATCTCGCCCCGACTGAGGGCCGGTTTGAGGATGTTCGCGGCGTCCAGGCTGCCTTCGGCGGCGCCTGTCCCGATGATGCTGTGGACCTCGTCAATGAAGAGAATCACCGAAGGATCCTTGGAAGCTTCTGAGATGATGGACTTCAGGCGTTCCTCGAACTGGCCCCGATACTTGGTACCGGCCACGATCAGGGACAGATCGAGTGCGTAGATCCGCTTGTCCTGAAGGGTGGGAGGGACCAGGCCCTCGAAGATCTTTTGCGCCAAACCCTCGACAATGGCGGTCTTGCCCACTCCTGCCTCGCCCAGCAGGATCGGGTTGTTCTTCCTCCGCCGACTGAGGATCTGGATGATGCGCTCCACCTCGGTGTCACGACCGATGAGATTATCGAAGATCCCCCGCTCTGCAAGTTCTGAGAGGTTCCGGGCGAATTCGGCCAGCAGAGGATGTTCCTTCTTTTTCTTGGCGATCTTCTCTTCTTTGGTGGCTTCCAGGAGGATCTCCTTGGCTGAGATCAGATCAGCGCCCATCTCACGCAGAAGACGTCCTGCCAGGCCCTGTTCCTCCTTCAACATGCCGAGCAACAGGTGTTCAGCCCCGACATGCTTATGGTTCAGCTTGGCGCTCTCGGTCGTCGCGTGCTGAAGGATGCGCTTCACTTCCTCTTCCATTGGGATGTCGATGGAGGTGCTGCTTGGCGTGATCTTCTTGTCTCGGGGAGTCAAGGCAGTGATGAGCCTCTCCCGCAGCAAACTGGTCTGCACCGCCATCCGGTCCAAAAGCTGCGTGGATGTCTTCTCCGATTCCCGCAGCAACCCGAGCAGCAGATGGCCACTCTGGATGCTTTCGGCTCCAAACTGACTGGCTTCATAGCGGGCGAAGAACATTACCCGGCGAGCTTTCTCTGTGAATTTTTCGAACACGATCTCCCCCTCGGGGTGCGTCTGCGCCAAAACCCAGTAAAGGTTCCGGAGTGCGACAGATTCAAGGGTAGCGCCAACCCCATCAATTGTCCGCTGTTCTGAGGACCCCAGTAGAACGCTTGCCGCCCTGGGTTTGAAAATTCCCGCTGGGAAGCACGCAGCCCCGAGGCTACCCTTGAGGGCTGGGAGTCATTCATGAATCGTCCTGCGCCGAACCTAGCCATCCTCGGGTTGCAATGGGGGGACGAAGGCAAGGGTAAGCTGGTTGACCTGCTAAGTCCGCGCTACCGTCAAGTCGTCCGCTTCCAGGGTGGCAATAACGCCGGTCATACCGTGGTCGTGGACGGACAGAGCATCGCCCTGCATCAGGTTCCCAGTGGGGCCTTGCATCCCGAATGCTTCCTGGTGGTCGGCTCAGGGGTGGTGCTTAACCTTGAGGTCTTCCAACAGGAACTGGATCGCTTGAAGCAGCGCGGCTTCGAAGTGACCGGGCGTCTGCTCATGTCGGAAAAGGCCCACCTCATCCTGCCCTACCATATCGCCCTGGATCGCTGGCGCGAAGGCGGCGCCAGCAAGATCGGAACCACGGGACGAGGGATCGGCCCCGCCTACGAGATGAAGGCGGCCAGAATGGGGGTGCGCCTGGCGGACCTCAAACACCCCGACACACTGCGCGACAAACTCAGGCAGGGATACGATGAAGTAAGCATCCGCCTGGGTCAGGACGCGGATTTGCCGACGCTGGATGCCATGACTGAGAACCTGTTGCAACAGGCCCAGCCCATCCTGCCCTGCATTGGGGACGCGCAGGATCATCTTTACAAGGCCTGGAAGCGTGGCGAAACCATCCTGTTCGAGGGCGCCCAAGCCACCCTCCTGGATCTCGACCATGGTACCTACCCCTTCGTCACCAGCTCCAACTGCAGTCTGGGTGGCTTGTTCACGGGCACGGGATTGTCTCCCAAGGCGTTGGACAAGGTGCTCGGAGTCGGTAAGGCCTATACGACCCGCGTGGGCGCCGGCCCCTTCCCCTCGGAGCTGTTCGACTCGGTTGGTGACCGACTCCGGGAAGTGGGACGTGAGTTTGGAACCACCACCGGGCGGCCCCGTCGCTGTGGCTGGTTCGACGCCCCCATCACTGCGCATGCCTGCCGCCTCAATGGCGTGGATGGCATTGGTCTCATGAAACTGGATGTGCTCGACGGCTTTCCGGAAGTGGGGATAGTGCTCGGCTATCGCGATGGGGAAGGTCGCGTGACCACCAGAATCCCGACGTGCATCTCCGATTGGGATCAGCTCAAGGTCGAGGTCAAATACTTCAAGGGCTGGACGGAACCCACGCGAGGCATCAAGGAACTATCCAAACTGCCCAAGGAAGCCCGCGTTTACGTAGAGGCCTTGGCTGAGAGCATCGAGACCCCCATCGCCTACCTGAGTACGGGCCCGGATCGGGTGGAGGGCTTCGTGTATCCCGGTACTTTCCTGGAGGGGATGCTGGACTGAGACCGGAATACCTGAACGAAAATCACCTCACCCCCATGCAAAGCGCCCCTCGCGGGGCGCTTTGCATGGGGGTGAGAACCGATTACTTCGCGACTTCGGCATCCTTGAGTTCGGGCAGGGTATAGTCCACCAGTTCCACGAGGGCCATGTCCGCGGCATCGCCGAGGCGATAGGAGGTCTTCAGGATGCGGGTGTAACCACCGGGGCGATCCTGGAAACGGTTGCGGAAATCGGCGTTGAAAAGCTTCTGTACCGCGGTCTTGTTGCCAAGGCGGGCCATGGCGAGACGACGGTTGGCGACGGTATCAACCTTGGCGAGGGTGATGAAGGGCTCCACGTACTTGCGGAGTTCCTTGGCTTTGACCAGGGTCGTCTCCACTCGCTCCTGAGTGATGAGGGCGGTGGCGAGGTTCTTCATGAGGGCTTTGCGCTGGTTGGTGGTGCGGCCCAGGCGCTTGCCGGTGACATTGTGACGCATGGGGTGACTCCTTAGACTTCTTGTTCGATGCGCATGCCGAGGGAGAGGCCAATGCGAGCAAGCTCGTCCTTGATCTCCTGGAGTGATTTTTTGCCGAAGTTCTTCGTCTTCATCAGCTCCGCCTCGGTGCGCTGGACCAGTTCGCCGATGGTGGTGATGTTGGCGTTGCGCAGGCAGTTGTTGGCGCGCACCGATAGTTCCAGTTCCTCGACGGACTTGCCGAGCATGCTATTCACGTTCTCAGTGGTGAGGGGCGCGATGCCGGGTTCCACTTCCACGGCTTCCTCGTCCTGGCGGGCGAAGATCAGGAAGTGCTCCCGAAGGATCAGGGCGGCGTCACTGACGGCGTCCTTGGGATCCACGGCGCCGTTCGTCCAAACCTGCAGCGTCAGCTTCTCATAGTCGGTGCTCTGGCCCACGCGAGCGGGTTCGATGATGTAGTTGACGCGCTTGATCGGGCTGTGATTGGCATCCATGGGGATGTAGCCCAGCCCAAGCTTTTCGTCCAGGTTCCGGTCCGCGGTGATGAAACCACGGCCCAGGGTGACCTGGATCTCCATCTCTAGTTCGCCATCCTCACCGAGGGTGGCGATGTGAACATCCGGGTCGATGACCTCGATGTTCTGGTTGCACTGGATCATGCCCGACTTCACGACCCCCTCGCCCTTGTGACGGATGGTGACCGTCTGGGGCTGGGAGCTGTGCAGTTTGAAGGGCACTTCCTTGAGGTTCAGCAGGATGTGGGTGATATCCTCCCACACGCCCGGCAGAGTGGTGAACTCATGCTGGACGCCCTTGATGCGGACGTTGGTCACGGCGGCACCTTGGATACTGCTCAGCAGAACACGGCGGAGGGCATGCCCAGCCGTCGTCGCGAAACCTCGCTCGAACGGGTAGGCGACAAACTCGCCGTAGGACGCCGTCTTGGAGCCCGCATTGACTTCCGCGAAACGCGGACGCTGGAAATCGCTGATGTTCAGCATTCCTGTCCCCTTACTTGCTGTAGAGTTCGACAATCAGCTGTTCGTTGATGTCCAGAGGCACGTCTTCCCGGGTGGGAGTGGCGATGACCTGGCCTTTGAACGCAGCGCTGTCGAGGGTGAGCCATTTGGGAATGCCGCGACCGGCGGCGGTTTCCACGGAGGACTTCACGAAATCATTGTTCTTGGCTTTTTCGGACAGCTCAATGCTCTGTCCGGAACGGGTCTGGAAGCTGGGAATGTCCACCCGCTTGCCATCAACCTTGACGTGACCGTGCATCACCATCTGGCGCGCAGCGGCACGGCTAGGAGCGAAGCCGAGACGGAAGATGACATTGTCCAGGCGGCATTCCAGGAAGGCGAGCAAGTTGTGGCCAGTCTGGCCCTTCTTGGCATCGGCCTTTTCAAAGTAAAGACTGAACTGCTTTTCAAGTACACCATAGATGCGCTTGACCTTCTGCTTCTCGCGGAGCTGAAGGGCATAGCCAGTGGGTTTCTTGGTCTTGCCAGCGCCGTGCTGGCCAGGAATCTTGCCCTTGCGGGTCTCGAAGGAGCACTTTTCCTTGAAGCAGCGATCGCCCTTCAAGTAGAGTTTCATTCCCTCGCGACGGCAGAGGCGGCAGACGGCGTCAGAATATCGAGCCATGGTTCTCCTCCTCTCTTAAACCCGGCGCCGCTTGGGGGGACGGCAACCATTATGGGGGATGGGGGTGACGTCGCGGATGCTGGTCACCGAGATGCCCGCGGCGTTGAGGGCGCGGATCGCGGACTCACGGCCAGCGCCGGGTCCCTTCACTCGCACATCAACGGAACGGATTCCCTGCTCCTTCGCAGCCTCAGCGGCCACGCCCGCGGCGATCTGAGCCGCAAAGGGCGTGCCCTTCCGGGTGCCCCGGAAGTTCTGGTTGCCCGAGGATGCCCAGGCAAGCATGTTCCCCGTGGGGTCGGAGATGGAAATGATCGTGTTGTTGAAGGACGCCTGGATGTGGGCGATCCCATGCGGAACATTCTTCTTTTCTTTCTTCTTGACCACCTTCTTACCGGCGGTCTTGGACTGGGTCTTTGCCATATCAGTTCCTCAAACCTATTTCTTCTTGCCGGCGATGGCTTTCCGCTTGCCCTTGCGGGTGCGGGCGTTGGTGTGTGTGCGCTGGCCGCGGACAGGCAGGCCCTTACGGTGCCGGACGCCGCGGTAACTTCCAATATCCATCAAGCGCTTGATATCGAGCCCGATGTTTTTGCGCAGATCACCCTCCACCGTCTCTTCGGTGGTGATGATCCGGCGGATCCGCCCGATCTCGTCCTCGGTGAGGTCGCGCACCATGGTGCCGTGACCGACCTTCGCGCGATCGAGAATCGTATGAGCCTTGGGGCGCCCGATCCCATAAATGTAAGTGAGCGCGATCTCGACTCGCTTGTTGGCGGGCAGATCAACTCCTGCGATGCGTGCCATGCCGCCTCCTTAGCCTTGACGCTGCTTATGCTTGGGGTTCTTCTTACAAATGATCCGATTGATACCTTCGCGGCGGACCACCTTGCAGTGCTCGCACAGCTTCTTGATAGAGGGCCGTACTTTCATGGTTTCCCCTGGATTGTAGAAAGTTACTTGAATCGGTAGATGATGCGGCCGCGGGTCAAGTCGTAGGGAGTGACCTCCACGAGGACTCGATCGCCGGGAAGGATGCGGATGAAGTTCTTCCTCATCTTTCCGCTGATGTGTGCGAGCACCTGATGCTTGTTTTCCAGCTCGACACGAAAGACCGCGTTGGGCAAGGACTCCACCACTGTGGCTTCTAGCTCAATGGCTTCTTCTTTGCTCAAGCGTTCTCCTTGAAAAACTGGGACAGGGTCACGAACACCTGATCCGGTGTGCGGTTTCCATCCACCCGCCGGTACTGCTTGCCACCCCGGTAATAGGCCGCCATGGGCTGAAAGGTCGCATTGAACTCGACCATTCTGCTTTTGAAGGCCTCGGAGGAATCGTCCGCGCGGTGCTTCAGGGAACTGCCGCACTTGTCACAGACGTTTGCCACCTTGGGGGGCTTGTTCTGCAGATGATAGATCGCGCCGCAATCGCTGTTGCTGCAGACGCGACGACCTACTACCCGCGCTTCCAAGACGCTCTCGGGAACTTCGATGTTGATTACGAACCCTGTTTCGATGCCCTGTGTGGAGAGGAAAGTCCCCAGGGCTTCTGCTTGTTGAAGGGTCCGCGGATAGCCATCGAACAACACGTCTTGGGTTTCGTCTCGCAGCCGCGCAAAGACTAGTCCATTAACCGTATCGTCGTCCACGAGTTTGCCAGCGGCCATGATGGCCTTGGCCCG
This sequence comes from Holophagaceae bacterium, assembly GCA_025361955.1. Lineage (GTDB taxonomy): Bacteria > Acidobacteriota > Holophagae > Holophagales > Holophagaceae > UBA1801. The sequence continues at coordinate 7,093 of JANYIU010000069.1, read as the reverse complement.
AAGGCCAATCTCCGTTCCTTTCGAAACGGCATCTCTCAGAATATCTCCGGTTGACAGATGAGTCAAAGCGAATTCACCCACCAATTGCTTGGCGGTGGTGCCTTTCCCGCAGCCCGGGGGTCCTAACAGAATATGTACGATCATCGTGTCCTCGCGCCCGCGCGGGCCAGCCTTCCGCCACCCCGGATCCGTCCCTGTTCCAGGAACCCATCATAGTTGCGCATGATCTGGTAGCTCTCGATTTGCGAGACCGTGTCCATGGCCACACCCACGACGATCAGGAGCGAAGTGCCCCCAAAGTAGAAATTGAGACCGGGCATGTTGAGGGAGATCACCAGCGGGAACAATGAGACCAGGGCGAGATAGACGGCCCCGACGAAGGTGAGCTTCGACAGGATGCTATCCATGTAGATGCTGGTCTCTCTCCCGGGTCGGATACCGGGGATGTAGCCACCAGACCGTTTCATGTTCTCGGCGGTCTCATCGGGATTGAAGACGATGCTGGTGTAGAAGAAAGCGAAGAAGACCACTGTGCCCACGAAGATGATCGTGTAGACCAGGGGGTGGGTCTGGGGGCTGATGTAGCCCGCAGCCTTGCCGAGCCAGCCCCATTGGGTGAACTGGGCGATGGTGGCCGGAAAATAGATGACGGAGCTGGCGAAGATGACCGGCATGACGCCTGCGGTATTCAGTTTAAGGGGCAGATAGGAACTTCGCTGGCTAGCCATGCGTGAGGAATCCACCCGCCGGGCGTAGTTGATGGGGATGCGCCGATAGGCGTTCTCCACCAGCACCACCGCGACCAGCACGGAGGCCATGGCCAAGACCAGAAGGAAATAAACACCCTCGGGGGTGGGGTTTTGCCCCCGGACCGACTCCATGAACATGGTGCTCAGGGTCTCAAGCCCCTTCGGCAATCCTGCCACGATGCCCGCGAAGATGAGTAGCGAAGCACCGTTGCCAACCCCATGGGCCGTCACCTGCTCCCCAAGCCACATGACAAACACGGAACCCGTGGCCAAGGTGAATCCGCAAAGCAGTTTGAACCCCATGCCAGGGATGACGACCACTTCGGGTCCCATGCTCTGGGCCAGGGAGGCGACACCGAATCCCTGCACAAAGGCCAGGAAAAAGGTCAGATACCGAGTCCACTCGTTGATCTTCTGGCGGCCCGCTTCGCCTTCTTTTTTCTGGAGCTGCTCCAGGGCGGGCACTACGGCCCCCATCAACTGCAGCACGATGCTGGCCGTGATGTAAGGCGTGATCCCCAAAGCGAACACCGAAAACTTCTTGAAGGCGCCGCCGGAAAACAGATCCACCACATTGAAGAGGTCACTGGCCTTGCCAAGACTCTTGGAGAGAGCCTCCGCATTCACGCCGGGAACGGAAACGTGCACTCCAAGCCTATAGATCACCAGCATGGCCAGCGTGAACAGCAGGCGCTTGCGAAGTTCCGGATTCGAGAACAGCTGGCGGAGTCGATTCATCCAGGGGTGCCTCTACTCAGCCGTTTTCTGGCAAGGTTCCTGGATGGTGCCGCCCTTGGCCAGGATCGCTTCCCTCGCACCCTTGGTGACACGATCAGCGACCACAGTGACTTTCAAGGTGAGTTCCCCAGAGGCCAAGACCACGATCTTCTCAATCTTGGAACCAACCAGCTTCTTGTCGCGGAGGGCTTCGAGGCAGACCGTATCGCCATCCTTGAAGTGGATGGAGATGTAGGTGAGTCCCACTTCCTGAGTCAAGGGAGCGAAGATGTTCGTGAATCCGCGCTTGGGAAGCCGACGAACCAGAGGCATCTGGCCGCCTTCAAAGCCACGCTTGGCACTATAGCCCCGGCGCGACTTCTGACCTTTTTCGCCCCGGGTCGCGGTCTTGCCCATGCCTGAGCCCTTACCGCGGCCCACGCGCTTGCGATTCTTGACAGCACCCTCGGCGGGTTTGAGTTCATTCAGCTTCATGACTTACCCCTTCACCGTGACATCGATGAGATAGGGAATGCGCTTGACGATTCCGTGCACATTCGGCGTGTATTCGCATTCCCGCGTATCCCCGATCTTCTTGAGGCCGAGGGTCTGGACGAAGGCCCGGTGCTTGGGAACCGTGCTTATGGTGGAGCGCTTCAAGGTCAGGACGACCTTCTTTCCGAGCAACTGGGACATGTTAGGCCTCCGCCTGATCCAGGCCACGATTGGTCATGACCGTATAGGGATCCATGAGGTTCTCGAATCCGGCGAAGGTGGCGCGAACCACATTGTGGGGATTGGAGGAACCGAGGCTCTTGGTGAGCACGTTATTGATGCCTGCCGCTTCCATGATGGCGCGCACAGTAGCTCCGGCGATGACGCCGGTGCCCTCGGGAGCTGGCTTCATGAGCACGGAACCACTGCCGAACCGGCCGGTGACCGGATGGGGAATGGAGCCGGTGGGAGTCACGGGAACGCGCATCATGTTCCGCTTGGCGCTCTCGATGCCCTTCTTGATGGCCGAAGGAACTTCAAGGGCCTTGCCCAAGCCGAAACCGACCTTGCCATTGCCGTCGCCCACGACCACCAGAGCGGAGAAGGAGAAGTTCTTGCCCCCCTTCACGACCTTGGTGACGCGGCCCACGTAGATGACCTGGTCCTTGTACTCGCCGCCCTGCGAACCGTCTTGGGTGTTTCTGTCAGTGTTTGGCATTGCCATGGGGCCCCTCCTCAGAACTGGAGCCCGGCGGCGCGGGCGCTGTCGGCCAGCGCTTTAACGCGGCCGTGGTAGACGTAGCCATTGCGGTCGAAGACCACCGCAGTGATGCCCTTCTCCTTGAGACGGGCAGCGATGCTGGCACCGACGGCCTTCGCGGCCTCGATGTTGGCGCCATTCTTAAGCTTCTCGCGGAGATCCTTCTCAAGGCTGGAGGCGGCGGCAAGGGTGACACCCTTGGTGTCGTCCACAGCCTGCACGTAGATCCGGTTGAGGCTCTTATAGATAGTCAGGCGCGGGCGCTCGGGTGTCCCGGCAATCCGTCCGCGGATGCGCTTCTTGGTTTTCTCTCGGCGAAGTGTGAGGTCGTTAGCCATGGTTTCCCCTTACTTCCCGGTCTTGCCGGCCTTGCGGCGAATGACTTCGCCTGTGTACATGACGCCCTTGCCCTTATAAGGCTCAGGCTTGCGGAACTTCCGGATGTCGGCGGCCACTTGGCCCACCAGCTGTCGATCGATGCCCGTCACGACGACGTGGGTATTCTTTTCGACGGCGATGGTGATGCCGGTGGGGGCGTCATAAAAGATCGGGTGGCTGTAGCCAAGGTCCAGACGGAGCTTGACTCCGTCCATGGCAGCCTTGTAGCCGACACCGACGATATCGAGTTCCTTCTTCCAGCCTGTGGTGACGCCAAGAACTGCGTTGTTGATGAGGGCGCGAGTGAGTCCGTGGAACGCCCGGCTCTTGGCTTCGTCATTGGGCCTGGCCAAGGTGATGGAATCGGCCTGGATATCAAGGGTGATCCCCTGTTGGATCGGGCAACTGAGCGTGCCCTTGCTACCCTCGATCACAGCCTCGGCCCCGTGGACGGTCACCTTGACGCCTTTCGGCAGTGCCACTGGCTTTTTTCCGATGCGAGACATGGTTGGATCCTTGGAATGAGTGGATACGAAATGGTTACCAGACGTGGGCCAGAATCTCGCCACCTAAGTTCTGCTTGCGAGCTTCCTTACCCGTCAACAGGCCCTTGGGGGTGGTGAGGATGGCGATGCCAAGCCCGCCATTGACCTCGGTAATCTCCTTGACGCCGGCATAGACGCGAAGGCCAGGGCTGGAGATGCGTTTGAGGCCGTGGATGACGGGTTCCCCGTTCTTCACGTACTTGATGTTGATGACGATGTAGGTACGCCCTTCGTGCTCCACGCTCTTGAAGCCGTGGATGTAGCCTTCGCGCTTGAGGACTTCGGAAAGTCGTTCCTTCATCCGGGAGGCTGGGATCACGACCGAGTCATGACCAGCCATGATGCCGTTGCGGATGCGGGTGAGATAGTCGGCGATTGGATCGGTGTACATGGTTTCCTCTTCTTACCAGGAGGACTTCTGAACGCCGGGAAGCTCGCCAGCGAGGGCGTATTTCCGGAAACAGAGGCGGCAGAGCTCGAACTTGCGCATATAGCCGCGAGGCCGCCCGCAAAGTTTGCAGCGGTTGCGGTGCTGGGTCGAGAACTTGGGCTTGGAAGCGTCTTTATAGATTTTAGCGATACGGGCCATGGGTTCTCCTGACTACTTGCGGAAGGGCATGCCCAGATGGGTGAGCATGGCGCGGGCTTCAGCATCGTTGGGGGCGGAGGTCACGAACGTGATGTTCATACCCTTGATTTTCTCGACTTTGGAGTAGTCGATCTCCTGGAAGATCAACTGGTCCTTGAGGCCCAGGGTGTAATTGCCGCGGCCATCGAAGGACTTGGTCGGCACACCACGGAAATCGCGGACGCGCGGGAGGGAGAGGGTCACCAATCGATCCAGGAACTCCCACATGCGGGGCCCGCGCAGGGTCACCATGCAGGCGATGGGCATGCCGGCACGCAGCTTGAACTGGGCGACGCTCTTCTTGGCCTTGCGGACGATGGCCTTCTGGCCAACGATCGTGGAGAGCTCTTCGACGGCCACGTCCAGGACCTTGATGTTCTGGATGGCATCGCCGACGCCCATGTTGATGACGATCTTCTGCAGGCGGGGCACCTGCATGGCGGAGGTGAAGGCGAATTCCTCCTTGAGCTTCGACACCACCTCCTGGTGGTAACGAGCCTTGATGCGGGGCTCCGCATGGTCCTGCGTGGCAGTCATGGATTCCTCCATTTCCGAGGGGCGGCAATGCCCCAGGGGTTCGGGAGAGCGGGGGGGCTTGGGACGGCGGTCCGGCCCGTTTCCCCCCAACCTCAGTTGTCATGGCGCGGATGCGCCGTGGATCTCCATCCCGCGCACGGGACAGAACGGTAATCTTCACACAGGAACGGCAAAGATGGAAGGAATAAAGCCCAAGAAGGCTCAGCCTTCGAGGGCGTGGGGGTCTGGGGGTGTGCGCGCAAGCGCGGGGCCCCCAGAGGACATCAACTACGCTTGCGCGTGCCCTTGGCAGTCTTGGGGTCGAGCAGCATGACGTTGGAGGCGTGGATCGGGGCCTCCTTCTCCAGGATGCCGCCGCCCTCGCTGGTCTGGGGGTTCGGCTTGGTGGCCTTCTTGATCATGTTCAGGCCGGTCACGACCACCTTGTTGGTGGTGGGGCTGACCTTGGCGATGGTGCCAGTCTTGCCCTTGTCCTTGCCCGCGATGACGACGACCTGGTCGCCCTTCTTGAGCTTCATCTTGATGGCGGTAGCTTCCATTACAGCACCTCAGGAGCGAGGGAGACGATCTTCATGTACTTGCGCTCGCGCAGCTCGCGGGCCACGGGGCCGAAGACGCGGGTGCCGACGGGCTCGCCATCCTTCTTGATGATGACGGCGGCGTTCTCGTCGAAGCGGATGTACGAACCGTCCTTGCGGCGGAACGCCTTGCGCTGGCGGACGATCACGGCCTGGACGACGGCCTTCTTCTTGACGGTGCCACCGGGGATCGCTTCCTTGACGGAGGCGGTGATCACGTCGCCAAGCTGGGCGATCCGGCCCACACCGCCGCCCAGGGGCAGGATGCAGCAGATCTTCTTGGCGCCGGAGTTGTCGGCGACGATGAGCATGGTTCCCATCTGAATCATGTGAGCTCCTTACTCGCCGGCCTTCTGGACGATCTCGAGGACCATCCAGCGCTTGCGCTTGGAAAGGGGGCGGGTCTCGACGATCTTGACCAGGTCGCCGATGCCGCAGGCGTTGGTCTCATCGTGAGCCATGAATTTGGCGGTCTGCTTGACCGTGCGGTGGTAGAGCGGGTGCTGGAACTTGCGCTCCACCTTCACCACCACGGTCTTGTCGGCCTTGTTGGAGACCACAATGCCGTTACGAGTCATCTTGGTTTCGAGGCTCATGGGTTCTCCTAGGCCAGCTTCGTGGCCAGCGCCGACTTGACGCGGGCGAGTTCACGGCGAGTCTTGCGGATCTCGGCGGTGTTCTCGATCTGGCCAACGGCGTGCTGGAAACGGAGGGTGAACCGCTTGGCGGCCAGTTCGGCCTCCAGCTGCGCCAGCTCCTCGACGTTCTTGCCGGTCAACACGGAAAAGGGATTCTTCTTGGACATGGCTCCTACTCCTCCGGCGGCGTGCGGCTGATGAACATGGACGCGACGGACAGCTTCATCTGGGCCAGGCGCAGGGCCTCGCGCGCGATTTCCTCGGTGACCCCCTCCATCTCGAAGAGGATGCGGCCGGGGCGGATCACCGCCACCCAGCCATCCGGAGCCCCCTTGCCGGAGCCCATGCGGGTTTCCGCGGGCTTCGAGGTGGTGGGCCGGTCGGGGAAGATGCGGATCCAGATCTTGCCGCCGCGCTTGACGTGGCGGGTCATGGCGATACGGGCAGCCTCGATCTCACGGTTGGTGAGCCAGCAGTGCTCGGTGGCCTTGAGGCCGTAATCGCCGAAGGCGAGGTCGTTGCCACGGGTGGCGACGCCGCGGGTGCGGCCCTTCATGACTTTGCGGTTCTTGACTTTCTTGGGCATCAGCATGGGTTCACCTCAGCGCTTCACGGTCTCGGCCACCTGGTCGCCCAGGTTGACCCAAACCTTGATGCCGATGATCCCGTAGGTGGTATGGGCCTCGGCAAAACCGTAGTCAACCCCCACGCGGATGGTCTGCAGGGGCATCTGGCCGGAGAGGTAGTCCTCGGTCCGGGCGATCTCCGCGCCGTTCAGGCGGCCGGCGACCTTGATCTTGAAACCCTTCGCGCCGAAGCGGATGGCGGCTTCTTCGGCCTTGCGCATGGCGCGGCGGAAGGCGATGCGGCGCTCGAGCTGCTGGGCGACGCCCTCGGCCACAAGCTGGGCATCGATCTCGGGCTTCTTGATCTCCTGGATGTCGACGCTCACGGGACGCTTCAGGCGGGCCTGGAGATCCTCGCGGAGCTTGTCGATCTCGGCACCCTTGCGGCCGATGACGATGCCGGGACGGGCGGTGAAGATGCGGACCGTCACCTTGTCGGCGG
>JANYIU010000027.1 GCA_025361955.1 Holophagaceae bacterium | reverse complement strand
GCCGCATCTGGAACGTGAATTTTCCCAAGGGCGAGCCCAAGGGATTCCGGCTCACCGGGCAGGACCGCCGCAACTACCATGACGCAGTGGAGAAGCGTCTTGATCCCCGAGGGGTTCCGTACTATTGGATCGGGGGCACGCTGCCCACCTATGAGCGCAACGCCGGCAGCGACGCAGAGGCGGCCCTGGACGGCTGGATCAGCGTCACACCCCTGCAATTGGATCTAGCCTGCCCCGAACTCATGGCTCGTTCAAAGGCCTTCGCAAGCACTTTCAATCTGGAGGATTGAGCATGCGGATGGCGTTCAGCGTCCATGGCAGGGTGCAGGGCGTGGGGTTCCGCTATTACGTGCTGGCACAGGCCTGGGATCTCGAAATCCGCGGCTGGGTCCGCAATGAATATGATGGCACCGTCATCGGTGAAGCCTCTGGAGAACCACTGCCCTTGGAGGAATTCCGCCGATCGCTGGAGCGCGGCCCCACCATGTCCTACGTAACAAGGCTGGACTGGACCCCCTTGGCTGAGGGACAATCGCTTCCCCTTCCCTTCGAGGAGAGGTGATAGTGAGGCGACATGGATTACAGAAATTTCGTCCGCGAAGTGCAGGATTTCCCGAAGCACGGGATGGCTTTTTGCGATATCAGCCCACTGCTGGCTGATGCCAGGGCCTTCAGCGAGGCCATCGACGCCATGGCGGAGCCCGTGCATACCCTGCAGTCCACCCATGTCATGGGGCTGGAATCCAGGGGCTTCATCTTCGGCAGCGCCTTGGCCCAGAAGCTGGGCCTGGGTTTCGTACCGGCCCGCAAGCCCGGCAGGCTGCCCGGTGACACCTTCCACGAGGACTACACCAACACCGTCGGGGAAGTGAATGCGCTCGAAATTCACCAGGATGCCTTCAAGCCCGGCGATCGGGTCCTGATCGTCGATGATGTGCTGGCCACGGGTGCCACCGCCGCTGCCGCCCGTATGCTCATTGAGCGCACCGGTGCCCAACCCATGGCGCTCACCCTCTTCATCGAGATGGATCACCTGCCAGGTCGCGAAAAACTCTCGGGGCTGCCTGTGTTCAGCGTACTGAGGTACTAGACGGTGCAGCATGCAGGACAAGATGGAACCGCGAATGACGTGAATAAGCGCTGCGCGCTTACGCGAATGCAAGACGGCAACAGGCCAGCCCCGTCCTGTCTTCAGTAGCGTAATTCGCGATTCCTTCTTTGGGTGAATAGGTGGTGCGAGCGGGTCTCGCTTTTCGTGGTTCTCGTTTCAACCCAGGATACCTGTGGGTAATTCCAGGCTGAAGAGGCTCCCTGCCTCCATGGGTTGGTAGCCGACCTCGCCGCCGTGATCCTGGGCGATGCGCCGCACGATGGCGAGGCCTAGGCCAGTGCCTTTCTTCTTGGTGGAGAAATAAGGTTCGAAGAGGCGCTCGCGAACTTCCGCCGGGACCCCGGCACCACTGTCCTGGACCTCGATACGAACGCGATGGAAGTCGACGGTCAGGCTGAGCCGAATGCAACCTTGGTCCTGGACGGCGCTCACGGCGTTGTCCACCAGATTGATGAGAGCCCGCTTGACCATATCGCCATCCCAGTGCACATTCACGGCTGTTTCCGGAATCTCCATCGCGAAGTGGATGCGCGGATGGACAGGGGCGTAGAGGATCTCGACCTGGCGCAGCAGTTCGCACGCATCCAGGAGATGAAGCACGGGCACGGGGAGCTTGGCGAACCGGCTGAAGCTATCCACGAGGCGGGACAGGCTGGCGACTTCGGTCAGGATCGTCTCCGTGGCTTCAGCGACCAGACGAGCGTCCAGACGCCCTTCGTTGCTACGGCGCAGCAACCGCTGGGCGGTGAGCTTGATGGGCGTGAGGGGATTTTTGACTTCGTGAGCCATCCTGCGAGCCACCTCCTGCCAGGCCGCCCGCTTCTCCGCCTGGGCGAGGAGGGACAGATCCTCCAGCACCGCCAGCTCGCCACCATTCATGAGGGAGAGCACCATGACCCGGACCGGGCGGCCCTCGCCTTCGCCCCCGATGCGCAACTCCTCCTGCCGGGGACGGCGGGACCGGTGTACTTCCGAGACCAGTTCAGACAGTCCGCCCAAGCGAGGCTGATCCGCGAGATCTTCCCAGGTATTCTGGAACTGATCCCAGTTTTCCAGACCGAACCAGCGTCGGGCCGTGGGATTGAAGGTCCGCAGCCCGCCCTCCTTCTGCCAGCTCATGACGCCCACGGGCAGAGCCTCCAGGAGCTGTCCCAGGTACTGGCGCTGGCTCTCGATGCGTTCCGCCTGGGCCTCGATGGCCGCGCGGCTCTGTTTAAGATCCCGGATCATGACGTTGAAGCTGCGGGCCAGGAAGGCCAGTTCATCACCCCCCTGTTCCGGTAGAGAGACCTCAAGATCGCCCGTGCCCACGCGTTGCGCAGCCTTGGCCAGGCCCCGTACGGGCTCGGAAATGGTCCGGCTGATGGCAAGGCCCACCCACACCGCTGCGAACAGTGAAAGGAGCGTGAGAAACAGGAAGGTACTCTGGGGCAGGGTCTGCAGGGTCTCCTTGATGGCGTGGGCCTGAAAGGCCTCCTGGTAGCGCTTGTCCAGGCGAATCAGGCTGTCTGCAGTATCTCTGGGCAGGAAGACACCGGCGATGAACCCTACTTGGTGTCCGCCGGAGGTGTCCAGCAACCAGGTGCCCTCCTTGATTTCAATCCGACTCTTACCGCTGCGGGGTAGCGGCAAGGTCGGCAGCGTCAGGCCTTGGGCGAGGTCGTAGGTTTGGGTCGAAAGCTTGGCTCCGGTGCTGGCCAGGAGATCGAGATCCGCGTCCTTGCGCAGGACCGACAGGTCCTCGGTGGAGAAGATGGGCAACCGCTGGACACCCCGGCTCAAACGCTCCTTCAGGAGTTCTTGGTAGGCATCCGACACCGCCTTGCTGTCCCGGATCACCTCCTGGGTCTCGGGCCGGAACCAGCGGTCGACATTTTTGCTGATGAAGTTGCGGCCCACCAGGAAGAGCATGATGCTCGGGGCGATGCCCACGGCGAGCATAGCCAGCACCAGGCGCGTTCGGAGCTTGGAACCCAGGATGCCGCTGCGGCGTTCGAAATAGAGTTTGGCCAGGCTCCTCGCGACGATGAAGAGCAAGGTCCCGATGGCCAGCACATTGGCAAGTCCCAGGGCCAGCAGCGCCCAGCGACTGGGGGCATCAATGCCGGAATCGACCTGGGCGCTCAGGAGTTTGTAGACGCTGAAGATCACCCAGATGATGACTGCGAGACCCACCGCCAGGTAGAGGCGGTTGAGCTCCGGGTTGCGTTTCACTCGGGGTGCCATCGAAACAGGCTACCCTGGATCGAAGCGAGGAGGAGGGTTTGGCGGTAAAGCGGAACGCGTTCGAGGAGCGGGAGAAGTTCCTGGCTAAATTCGCCGAGGACCAGGATGGCTTGTGGAGTGAGCTGGTCCTGGCTGGGCAGCGCTATCCCCGCTATGTGCGAGAGTTCTGGACCAGCCGCCAGCGGCAGGCCTCGAGTATCCATGAGGTGTCGTACCGGGCCTGCTACAAACCCCAGTTGCCAAGGCTTTTCATCGAGCAGCTCACGCAGCCCGGAGACCGGGTCTACGACCCCTTCAGCGGCCGCGGCACCACCGCCCTGGAAGCGGCCTTGTTGGGGCGGCGGGCGACGGCCAACGATATCAATCCGTTGTCCAAGATCCTTGCCCAGCCGCGGCTCAGCCCTCCAGACCCCGCAGCCGTGGTGAAGCGGTTGGAAGCGATCCCCCGGAGTGGCGCCTGCCACGATGGGCTCGAGCTCTCCATGTTCTACCATCCCGGCACCGAGGCGGAGATCCGCTCCCTGCGCCAGTGGTTTCTGCAGCGAGAGCCTCTCGATGAGCTCGATGACTGGATTCGCATGGTGGCCACGAACCGCCTGACGGGGCATAGTCCGGGCTTCTTTTCCGTTTATACTCTCCCCCCCAATCAGGCCCTCAGCGCCGGGAAACAGGTGCTGATCAACGCGAAACGAAACCAGGTGCCCGAGTACCGGGACACCCATGCCCTGATTCTCAAAAAGACCAAGCAGCTCTTGGGTGGGTTGACGGGAGAAGAAACCCGGCGACTGCGGGAGGCGTCCGGGGACGCGCTCTTTTGCACGGAGGATGCTCGGCGCACCAGCCGAATCGAGGAGGCTTCCGTACAACTCACGGTCACCTCGCCGCCCTTTCTTGACGTGGTCCAATACGCCCAGGACAACTGGCTCCGCTGCTGGTTCTGCAGCCTCGACGCCGAAGCCATCGGGCGGGCCATTACCATGTCGAGGACCCTGGGAGCCTGGTCCGAGGTGATGCGGGAGGTCTTCGTCGAATTGCATCGCCTCACGCGCCAGGGTGGCTTCGTGGCCTTCGAGGTGGGGGAAGTGCGCAAAGGCACGATCCGGCTCGAGGAGGTCGTCTTGCCCCTAGGCATCCACGCGGGCTTCAAAGCCCTGGGCATCCTGGTGAATGATCAGGCCTTCACCAAGACCGCCAACATCTGGGGCGTCTCCAACAACACCCACGGCACCAACAGCAACCGCATTGTTCTGTTCGAGAAGCCGTGACCTCGCAGTCCGGCTTGGATTCGCGGTTCCCCGAGGACTCTACATCTGCAACTGTTTCCGGTAAATTAGCGCGTCTTCGCCGTCCGGGTAGTAGGCCTTCCGGGTGCGCTGAAGGTTCCAGCCGAGGGCTTCGTAGAGCCCTCGGGCGGCCAGGTTTGAGTTCCTGACCTCCAGGTGGAGAGTGTGGATGCCTTCGCTTCGGAGGTAGCTTTCAGATTCCTCCAGGAGGCGGCGGGCGAGGCCCTGGCGGCGGGCTTCGAGGGACACGGCGAGACGGAGCAATTCAGCCTCACCGACAGCGGGGAGGGTGCTCCACCGGACGTAGGCGTGGGGTGGATAGCCAAAGAGGTGCTCGTGGTGCGCCGGGGCTCCCCAAGGGTGCTCGAAGGCGTTCTGTTCCAGGAGCTCCACCCAGGGGGGCAGCTTCGCTCCAGGGAGCAGGTGCAGCCGTTCGTTCATCGAGCGTGGCCCTGCCTCAGGGCATCGGGCAGGTGCCGGGAGGCTTCCGGGAAATTCACCTCCGCGTCAGTTTCCCGGAGATAGAAGGGCACCAGCGGAGATTCCGGAGGCTTCAGGGGGAGTTCGCGGCAGAGCTGGGTCAGGCCTACCAGGGTGGAGGCTCCCTCGTCAACCAAGGTCAGGGCTGGGCAGTCGGCCGCCGCCGAGGCTTTGGGCGCAAAGGCTTCCGGAGCCCACCAGGGCTGTCCCTGGAGCAGGGTCGGCAGCTCCGCCAGGGGATACCTACAAGCGGGGCCCATGGGCCCTGTGCCCCAACGCTGGGCGAATACTTCATTCCGCTGACCGTCCAGGAGGATCCAGACCGGACCTATGTAGCCCGCTGTCCGTAAAGCACAAGCCCGCAACTCGAAGGCCGAAAAGCCCCAGGTGGGCAGGCCGGTGAGGGCCAGTCCTTCCGCCGTGGCGACGCCGATGCGAAGACTGGTGAAGCCGCCGGGTCCCACGCAGGCGACCACGCCCCTGAGGTCCCTGGGCGTCCGCCCCGCCTCGGTCAGCAGTTCATTCAAGGTCGGCAGCAGGGCTTCGCTATGGCTGCGGCCCACACCCCCAACGACCCGCCGCGTCCAGGCAGTTTCGCCCTCCACCAGGGCCAGGTGGAGCCGTTCGGTGGTGGAATCGAGCCCAAGAATCATCACGCCACGCTAGTTGCTCTGGATCCGGAAAAGAACACGGCCCGCGGGTTCACCGAGGGCCGTGGCGGAAGAGTGAGAATCGGTCTAGGCGTTCTTGGTGACCTTGCCCGCCTGAATGCAGGAGGTACAGACGCGGAGCCGACGGGGCACACCATTCACCAAGGCGCGCACGGACTGCAGATTCGGATTCCAGCGACGGAGGGTGATGTTGTTGGAATGAGAGACGTTATGCCCGAACTGGGGCTTCTTGCCACACACTGCGCACTGACGAGACATGGGAACCTCACGAATCCGAATACAGCAAAGCCCAAAGGAGAATTAGTCTACCAAAGTCGGGGCGGAACTCAAGGAGGATTTTGAACGGAGCCCCTTCCACTAGCCCACCAGCGCCGCCAGCCGCGCTACCACATCCCCGCGCGGGATGCGGGTCTGCTCGCCGGTCACCAGGTCCTTGACCGTCACCAGGTCCTCGGCCTGCTCGTCGAGCCCCATGACGACGGCATAGCGGATCCCGGCCCGGTCGGCATATTTGAATTGCCGCGCGATCTTGGCGGGTTCCAGTTGGATTTCCGTGTTCACCCCCGCCGCTCTCAGTTCGGCGGCGATGGCTAGGTAGTCCGCAAGCAGGGTTGGGTCGAGCTGGGTCACCAGCACCTGCACCGTGCTGGGACCATCCTTGAGGAGGCCGGCCTCGGACAGCACGTAGAACAGCCGGGTCAGACCGATGGAGATTCCCACGCCCGGGAGGCGACTCTTGGTGTACTGGCTGGCCAGGTTGTCGTAGCGGCCCCCGGAACATACCGAGCCCATGCCCGGATGGTCCGTGAGGAAGGTCTCGTAGACCGTACCGGTGTAGTAATCCAGACCCCGGGCGATGCCCAGGTTGATGCTCCAGTGGGTCTCAGGGACTTTGAAAGCCCTCAGCGCCGCCACCACCTGGCCGAGTTCCTCCACGCCCTGGCGGAAGATCGGATTCACGTCAGGCCGGTCTTTGAGGGCACTCAGGAACCCCAGCACAGCCGCCGCGGTACCATGCGTTCCCACGACCTCGAGGATGCGATTCGCCACCCCTTCCGTGAGCCCCAACCCTTCTCCCATGAGGGCGCTCCGGACCTCCTCAAGGCTGATCTTCTCCAGTCTGTCCACCTGGCGCAGGACGGCCATGCGCTGGTCTGCTTCGGTAATGCCGAGGCCTTCGAACAGCCCCAGCAGGATCTTGCGGTTGTTGAAGTGGATGCGGAAGGGACCCACGTTCAATTCGCTGAAAAGGGTGTGGATCACCGCGGGCATTTCGGCGTCGTAGGCCAAGGCGAGGGTGTCCTTGCCGATGACATCGATATCGCACTGGTAGAACTCCCGGTAGCGGGCCTTCTGGGAGCGCTCCCCGCGGTAGACCCGCTGGATCTGGTAGCGCCGGAAGGGGAAGGCCAGGTCTGCCTCGTGTTCGGCCACATAGCGGGCCAAGGGCACCGTCAGGTCGAAACGGAGCGCCAAGTCCGGCTTGTGGCCCTGTTCGAGGGAGCCGGTGGATTGCACGAAGTAGACCTGTTTTTCCGTTTCGCCGCCGCTCTTGGAGAGCAGGACATCGGCGATCTCGAACACCGGTGTTTCCACGGGCACGAACCCGTACCGCTCGAAGCCGCGGCGGATGGTGTCCAGCATGCGCTGGAAGACCATCTGCCTCCTGGGCAGGAGTTCCATGGTGCCGGGAGAGGTGCGAGGGGTCGTCAAGGCCATGATCGGATTCTCGCAAACCTTTGGCCAGGCAGCACTATTTGATTTTCAGCCGCAAAACGGCAATTGGAACCGCGAATGACGCGAATTAGCGCTGCGCGCTTGCGCGAATGGAAAGGTGCCTCAGCCAACCGAGACCTGATTTCGCGTTCATTCGCGAACTTCGCGGTTCCTTCTTTTCCCTTCGATATCTGAACCCCCCCTTGCATTGGAGGGAAGCCCTGCCTCAAAGTAGGTGAATCTTCCATGAACATCGCTGACTGGGCCCTGGCCTTCACACTACTGCCCTGGCCCGAGCGCCAGAAGGCGGACGTGTGGAGTTGCGTGGAGTCCGGGGAGGAGCCCGCCCTGCCTGTTGCCATGCAAGCGGATCTGGAGACGCTCCTGGCGAGGCTTCCACGGCTGCGCCGGGAGGCCCTGGACCGGGGCGCGCGGTTGCTGCTCCCGGGGGCTGCGGAGGTGGACCGGCTCATGGCGGGTTTGCCCTACCCGGTAGCGCTATGGGTCCGGGGAACCCTGCCCCCGGAGGGCCCCTCGGTGGCCATCGTGGGGAGCCGCCAGTCGAGCTTTGTGGGCCGGGAACGGACGCGAAACTGGGCCCGTGAACTGACCGCCGCCGGGGTGGCTGTCCTGTCCGGTCTGGCCCGGGGCATCGACGGAGCCGCTCACAGGGGAGCCCTGGAGGCGGGGCCCACCTGGGGGATCATGGGTTCCGGCCTGGATCATCCCTATCCATTTGAACATAGGGAGCTTATGGATCACATGGTGACCGCCGGGGGCGGCGTCATCACCCCCTTCCCGCCCCAGGCAGCGCCTCAGAAGTGGCACTTCCCTCGGCGGAATCTCCTCCTGGCCGCCTGGACCCATGGGGTGCTCGTGATGGAGTCCCGCATCCGTTCAGGTTCCCTGGTGACCGCCCGGCTCGCCCTGGACCTGGGAAAGGAGCTCTGGGTGGTGCCTGGGTCCCCGGAGGACCCCCTAGCGGAGGGGCCCAACGAATTATTGCGACAATGCGCAGCGCGGCCCTGCCGCTCGCCCCGGGACCTTTTGGAGGACCTCGGCCTCGATCAAGGGACTTGACAAGGGTCCCATTCCCGGCCCCATTATCCCATTCGTGGAGTAAGCCTTGGCCCTTGCAAAAAAATCCCCCATGAAAAAGACCCCCGTGAAAACCACGGCGACGAAAAAGCCCCCCGCGAAGAGCGCAGCGGCGGAGCCAGAATCCAGTGGCCACGGGCGTAAGCTCGTGATCGTGGAGAGCCCCTCCAAGGCCAAGACCATCACCAAGTATCTAGGGAAGGGCTACAAGGTCATGGCCTCCGTGGGCCATATCCGGGACCTCCCCACCAAAGAGGCCGTGGAGGTGGGGGGCAAAAAGGTGCCCGTCATTGATGTGGAGAACGATTTCAAGGAGGTCTACGAGGTCCCCGCCTCCAAGGCCAAGGTGGTCGCCGGGCTCAAGGCAGCGGCCAAGGAGGCGGACGAACTGATCCTCGCGACTGACCCTGATCGCGAAGGAGAAGCCATCTCCTGGCATCTGCTGGAAGCCATCAAGCCCCCCAAAGGCCTTCCCGTGAAGCGGGTGCTCTTCAATGAGATCACCCCGGCCGGGATCCAGAAGGCCATGGCCAACCCCACCGAGGTGGACCAGAAACTGGTGGACGCGCAACGGGCCCGCCGGGTGCTGGACCGCCTCGTCGGCTACAAGGTCAGCCAGATGCTCTGGGACAAGGTCCGGCGCGGGCTGTCCGCGGGCCGCGTGCAAAGCGTGACTGTGCGCTTGATTGTCGATCGCGAGCGGGAGATCCAGGCCTTCAATGCCATCGAATACTGGGTGCTGAAGGGCCAGTTCGCGGCCAAGCAGCCCCCCGCCTTTTGGATGAAGCTCACTAAGCTGAACAGCCAGAACGTGCAACTGGGCAATAAGGAAACCAAGCGCCGCATCGGTGATGAACAGCAGGCGCACGCCCTGCGGGATCAGATCCAGAAGGCCTCCTGGAAGGTGACCGCGCTGGAGACGAAGGAGAAGAAGCGCAATCCCCCAGCACCCTTCACCACGGCGAAACTGCAGCAGGAGTCGGCCCAAAAACTGAAGATGAGCGTCAGCCGCACCATGTCTAACGCTCAGCGATTGTACGAAGGCGCCGACTTCGGCGAAGGCCCCGTGGGCCTCATCACTTACATGCGCACGGATTCCCCACGCCTGGCTCCCGAGGCGATCGACGCGGCCCGCGCCTTCATCGAAAAGAAGTACGGCAAGGACTACCTGCCCCCCAAGGCTCGGATCTATGTGGGCAAGGCCGGGGCTCAGGACGCCCACGAGGCTATCCGGCCCACGGACATGGCACGCACGCCAGAGAGTCTGCGCGGCCACCTGGAGCCGGATCAGTTCCGGCTGTACGCCCTCATCTGGCGGCGTTCCATCGCTTGCCAGATGGAAGCCGCGCGCTTCGACGACACCTTGGTGGAGGCGGAGACGACCCTTGCGAGCGGCGAAGTGGCAATGTTCGAGGCCGTGGGCGAGGTGGAGAAGTTTCCTGGCTGGCTGGCCGCTTATCGAGCCGACAAGACCGAGAGCGCTGCGGAACTGATCGAAAAGGATGCCGAGGACGAGGATGAAGAACACGTGGGTCTGCCCGTGCTGCAGAAGGGCGAGACCCTGAAGCTCGGGAAGCTGGAGGTGGACCAGCAATTCACCAAGCCTCCTGCGCGCTTCAATGAGGCCACCCTGGTGAAGGAGTTGGAGGAAGACGGCATTGGCCGACCTTCTACCTACGCCTCCATCATTTCCACCATCCTGGATCGCGATTACGTAAAGAAAATGGAGGGTCGCTTCAAGCCCACCGA
>JANYIU010000017.1 GCA_025361955.1 Holophagaceae bacterium | reverse complement strand
TCCTTATGCCGCTCTCGCCCCCGGGACGACAAGGTTATTGCGTGACAGCGGCTTATTCCTTCGGGTCTGCCTTGGGCGCACCGATGCGATCCAGCATCCGCAGCAGCTCGATGGGCAGGGGGAAAACGATGGTGCTGTTCTTCTCTGCGGCAATTTCCGAAAGGGTCTGTAAGTAGCGCATCTGGATGGCCACGGGATTCTGGCTGACCTTGTTGGCGGCTTCCAGCAGCTGCTGGGAGGCCAGCAGTTCGCCCTCGGCCGCGATGACCTTGGCGCGCTTCTCGCGCTCAGCTTCCGCCTGCTTGCCCATGGCCCGCTGGATCTGCTCAGGCAAGTCCACAGACTTCAATTCCACCGCCGTGACTTCGATGCCCCAGGGTTCCGTGGCCTGGTCGATAATTTCGCGCAGGCGAAGGCTCAGTTTTTCGCGGGCGGCCAAGAGCTCATCCAGACTCACCTCACCCAGAACGGAGCGCAGGGTGGTCTGGGCGATCTGGCTGGTGGCGTAGTAGTAGTTCTCCACCCGGATGATGGCCTGTTTAGAATCCAGCACTCGGAAGTAGACCACGGCGCTCACCTTCAGGCTCACGTTGTCCTTGGTGATGACATCCTGGCTGGGCACGTCCAGCACGACCGTCCGGAGGCTCACCACCACGGCGCGCTGGAACGGCCGAAACACGAAAATCAGGCCGGGACCCTTGGGGGTGGCGCCCACCTTGCCGAGGGTGAAGATCACTGCCCGCTCGTATTCATTCACGATCCGGATGCAGGAGAATAGCCAGAGCACGAAGAACAATACAAGCATGCCGGAAAAGCCGAAGAACGCCGCGAACGCTTCCATGGGACACCTCAGAATGGGGTCCCAATGATGGCATGGTTCACCGCTTCACGAAGGAGTTCTTCTCCGCTTCTTCCCCGATGCTGGTCATGGCTCCGTGGCCCGGAATCACCAGAGTCCGGTCATCAAGGGTATAGAGTTCCCGCTGGATGCTGGCTTCCAGCTGATCCCAGTGCCCTCCCAAAAGATCCGTGCGGCCAACCCCTCCCTGGAATAGGGTGTCACCGGAGAGCACAACCTGTCCCTGTTCGAAATCCCCGAGGAAGCAACAGGAACCGGGGGTGTGCCCCGGAGTGTGCAAGGTCCTGAGCCCATGATGCACATCTCCAGGGTGCAGTTCAGTCGTGGCGGGAGCAGGGACGGGTCGCATGCCAAACAGCCCCGTTTGCATATCCAGGTTCTCGACCAGGTAGTTGTCCGAGGGATGGAGGTACACGGGACAGTGCCATAGATCCTGCAGTTCCTTCGCGGCTCCCAGGTGATCGAAATGGGCGTGGGTCTGCAGCAAGGCGGTTACCTTGAAGCCAAGAACTTGCACTCGCTTGCTTATTCGGCCAGCCTCGTCGCCAGGGTCAACCACCACTCCCGTGGCCTGATCCGGATCCCAAACCAGCACGCAATTGGCGGAGATCGGACCCACAGCAAAGGTCTCGAATCTGAGCATGACAACCTCCAATAGCTATCGTCCCGGATGGGCATCCCTCGAAGGGGCAGAGCGATCCACTATTCTGCTACCTTTTTCGTCTACGCCAACGCGATGGAGTCCGCACGTGAACGAATACCTGAGTTTCACCCTGGTCGCCTTCCCCGCGGTGTTCTTCATCATGGATCCCCTCGGGCTGCTGCCCATCTTCGTCGCGATCACGGCGACCGACACCCCGGAGAAGCGCCAGCGCACGGCGCGACGGGCCACCCTGATCGCCTTCGGCCTGATGACCTTCTTCACGATCTTTGGGGGCCTCGTCTTTAAGCTCTTTGGCATCTCTCTAGGCGCCTTGAAAGTTGCCGGGGGGATCCTGCTGCTCATGACCGCCATGGATATGCTCAGAGCCCAGCCCTCCCGAACGCGGTCCTCGCCAGAGGAGACGCACGCAAGTGAGGCCAAGGAGGATGTGGCCGTGGTGCCCCTGGCCATGCCCCTCCTAGCCGGACCCGGATCGATCGCCACCGCCATGGTGCTCGCGGCTCGCGGTCCGAACTGGACCTACGCCATCCCCGTGGTCGCCTCCGTCGCGGTCACTTGCTTCGTCACCTACCTGCTCCTGCGGGTGGCCGCGCGGCTCAATCGCCTGTTCGGCACCACCGGGATCGCCGTGCTGGAACGCATCATGGGCCTGCTGTTGGCCGCCATCGCCGTCCAGTTCGTGGCGGATGGCGTGATGATGTTCCTGCAGGAGGGTTTGAAGGCCTGACTACAGGCTCTTCAGCACCACCAGCTCATTCGGATTCAGGAAGCGCCATTCTCCGGGTTTGAGAAAGGGATCGTCCAGCGGCCCGAACTGGATGCGTTTCAATTTCGACACGGGATGCCCCACAGCAGCGAACATCTTGCGGATCTGCTGGTTCTTGCCCTCCGTGAGGGTCACCTTCAGCCAAGGATTTTCGGCCTTCTCAAAAATCTCGATGCCGCACGGTTTCAGGCGGCGCCCATCCAGACGGAACCCACCCCGGAATTCATCCAGGGTTTCCGGTTTAGGCATCCGGTGGATTTTCACTAAGTACACCTTCGGGATGTGACTGCCAGGATCCGTGAGCCGTTTCGCCATGGCCCCATCGTTGGTCATGAGCAACAGACCCTCCGAATTGAAGTCCAATCGGCCCACGGGATAGACTCTTGCCTCGATGCCGTGGAGCAGGGCCATGACCGTGGGCCGACCTTCCTCATCCTTGACCGTAGTCATGTAGCCCTTGGGCTTGTTCACCAGGATGTAGACCGGCTGCTCTCGGCGGATCGCCAGCAGGTCCACGGTGATCTCATCCCGATAAGAATCGGCCTTGGTGCCCAGCTCTGTGACGGTCTTCCCGTTCACCTGCACCCGGCCATCCAGGATAATCTGCTCGCAGGCTCGGCGGCTAGCGACTCCCGCTGCAGCCAGGATCTTCTGCAGGCGCTCGCCCGAATCTTGCCCGATCGCCTTAGGTCCAGGTCGGCGTGGCCGAGCCTTGGCGACGGTTCCACCCTTGGCGACAGCTCCAGCCTTAATCGTTTTTCCAGCCCTGGCGGTCGTCTCAACCCTAGTGGTTCTCACGCCTCTAGCGGTTGTCCCACCCTTCCCGACTGGCTCAACTCTGGCGGTTTTCTCACCCTTGGCGACGGCCCTAACTCTGACTACTCTTCCGGTCCTGGCGGTCGCCCCAGCCTCGGCGCTGGTTTCACCTCTGGCGGGGGCTCCACGCTTGCTCGGAGACGTCTTGTCCACAGCTCCGCGCGAGCGGCTTGGGCTTCTTGGCGCAGAAGGTTTATGATCGTGGCTTCGAGATGGCTTCCCGGCAGGCTGCATCGCCCCGCGTTTCATCTTGATCATTTCAACTTCCTTTGGCGTCCTCACGACGCGAAACGGTTATTCTCTCACAGAGATGGCCTTAATGGAACGTGATCATTTGCTCATTGCCCTAACGCAAGGTGCTGCGGGCGGCTTATGCGGGCGGGGTTTAGCTTTCAGAATCGAGGCTCTTTCATTTCATGAGACCTCGGTATTCTGGAGGTTCACACGAGGAATCCTATGACCAAACATGTGTACTCTTTCGGCGGTGATCGCAACGAGGGCAATGCCACAATGCGCAACCTTCTCGGCGGCAAGGGTTGCAACCTTGCCGAGATGGCTTGCCTGGATATCCCTGTTCCCCCCGGCTTCACCGTGACCACCGAGGTCTGCTCCCTTTATCTCAAGGAAGGCAAAAAGCTGCCCCAGAGCGTCAAGGAGCAGGCGCTCAAAGCCCTGAAATGGCTAGAAGGCAATCGCGGCCGCAAGCTCGGCGATGTCGAGAAGCCCCTGCTCCTCTCCGTGCGCTCCGGCGCCCGCGTCTCCATGCCCGGCATGATGGACACGGTGTTGAACCTCGGCCTCAACGACAAGACCGTCGAAGGCCTCGCCAAGGCCAGCGGCAATGCCCGCTTCGCCTACGATTCCTACCGCCGTTTCATCATGATGTATTCCGATGTAGTGCTCGATGTCCACAAGAACAACTTCGAACACAAGATCGACGCCCTGAAGGCCAAAACCGGCAAGCAGCTTGACACCGAGATCACCGCCGAGGAATGGAAGGTCCTCTGTGGCGAGTTCAAGGTCATCGTGAAGGAAAAACTGGGCCGCGAATTCCCCCAGGATCCCCTTGAGCAGCTCTTCGGTGGCATCTGCGCGGTATTCAATAGCTGGGACACCGAGCGTGCCGTCATTTACCGCAAGATGAACCGCATCCCTGACGACTGGGGCACGGCCGTCAACGTTCAGACCATGGTCTTCGGCAACATGGGCGACGACTGTGGCACCGGTGTGGCCTTCACCCGCGACCCCGGCACCGGCGAGCCCTACTTCTACGGCGAATACCTGATCAACGCCCAGGGCGAGGACGTGGTGGCCGGCGTGCGCACCCCCCAGCCCATCACCAAGTTCCAGGCTGCCGACAGCGGCCTCAAGAGCCTGGAAGAGGTCATGCCTGAGGTCTTCAAGACCCTGCTGGCCACTTGCAATCGCCTGGAAAAGCACTTCAAGGACATGCAGGACCTTGAGTTCACCATCGAGCAGGGCAAGCTCTACATGCTCCAGACCCGAATCGGCAAACGCACGGCCCTGGCCGGCATCCGCATCGCCATTGACATGGTCAAGGAAAAGATGATCGACGAGCAGACCGCTTTGAAGCGCTTGAACGCCGATGATCTCGTTCAGCTTCTGGCCCCCATCTTCAACCCGAAGGAGAAGGCCAAGTTCCAGAAGGAAGGCAAGCTGATGACCAAGGGCCTCAATGCCGGCCCCGGCGCTGCCACCGGCCGCATCGCCCTGTCCGCGGAAGAGGCGGAGAAGATGTCCGCCAAGGGCCCCGTGGTCCTCGTCCGCATCGAGACCTCCCCCGAGGATCTGGCCGGCATGGTCGCGGCCAAGGGCATCCTCACCGCTCGCGGTGGCATGACCTCCCACGCGGCCGTAGTCGCCCGTGGCATGGGCAAGCCCTGCGTCTGCGGCGCCGCGGCTCTGAACGTCGATATGGCCAAGCGCACCGTCAACGTCGGCAACATCACCCTGAAAGCTGGAGAGGACTTCATCTCCATCGATGGCAGCACCGGCGAAGTCTTCGCGGGCCAACTCTCCGCCCACCCGGCGGAAGTGAACCAGGTGCTCGTGGACAAGACCCTCAAGGCCGCGGACAGCGAGACCTTCGGCCGCTTCCAGATGATCATGGATTGGGCCAACAAATACCGGACCATGAAGGTGCGCACCAATGCCGACACGCCGCACGATGCGGATGTGGCCCGCGCTTTCGGCGCTGAGGGCATCGGCCTCTGCCGCACCGAACATATGTTCTTCGAGGGCGACCGCATCATCGCCATTCGCGAAATGATCCTGGCCAAGGATCTCGAGGGCCGCAAGGCCGCCCTGGCCAAGCTGCTGCCCATTCAGCGCCAGGATTTCGAGGGCATCTTCACGGCCATGAACGGCCTGCCCGTCACCGTCCGCTTGCTGGATCCCCCCCTCCACGAGTTTGTGCCCCACGATGAGGCCGGTCAGGCCGAGATGGCCAAGGTCATCGGTGTGAGCCTGGCGGAAGTTAAACACCGCGTCGAGAAGCTCCACGAGTTCAACCCCATGATGGGCCACCGTGGCTGCCGTCTGGGCATCACCTATCCCGAACTCATCCGCATGCAGATGCGCGCCA
Source organism: Holophagaceae bacterium (assembly GCA_025361955.1). Lineage (GTDB taxonomy): Bacteria > Acidobacteriota > Holophagae > Holophagales > Holophagaceae > UBA1801. The sequence goes on along the minus strand of JANYIU010000017.1, from coordinate 14,638 downwards.
TCGCGGAAGCCGCCATCAATGTCGAGAAGAAGGGCATTGTCGCCGTCCCCGAAGTGATGGTGCCCCTGGTGGGTCACGTCAAGGAACTGGCCTACACCAAGGCCGAGATGCTGGACGAGATCGCCCAGGTCAACAAGGAGCGCGGCACCAGTTGGAAGTGCATGATCGGCACGATGATCGAGATCCCCCGCGCCGCCATTACCGCCGACCAGATCGCCACCGAAGCCGAGTTCTTCAGCTTCGGCACCAACGACCTCACCCAGATGGGCTTCGGTTTCTCCCGCGACGATTCCGGCACCTTCCTGCCCGAGTACGTCGCCAAGAAGATCCTGGAGGACGATCCCTTCCAGAGCCTCGATCAGGGCGGCATCGGTGAACTGGTCCGCATCGCCTGCGAAAAAGGCCGCAAGACTCGTCCCAACATCAAACTGGGCGTCTGCGGCGAGCACGGCGGCGACCCCCGCTCTGTGAAGTTCTTCCACAGCGTTGGCCTCAGCTACGTCAGCTGCAGCCCCTACCGCGTGCCCATCGCCATCGTGGCCGCCGCCCAAGCCAGCCTGGAAGAGAAGAAGTAGTAGTCGTTTCAATTCAGCATGGATGGAAGCAAGGCCCGCCGCGAGGTGGGCCTTTTTGGTGCCTGGAATCGATCGTTGTTCGGAACCGTTACGGAATGACCACTGTTTTTGTGGTTGTTGCGTTACGGCTCCCTATGCCGCTCTCGCCACCGGGACGACAAGATTTTTAGTGACAGCGACTTAAGCCATGTCGACTCCCGCCAGCAAGACGGGCACTATGTTTCCCGAGATCGATAAAGGGCAAGCTGCTCCGACGTTTGGAGGGTTCGCTCTGCCCAATCGTGAGCATCGTCTGCGAGCTCCCTGTAGTCTTGGGCTCTCGCGAAAAGGATCCCGTACAGGTCGCAAAAATCGCCGCGCTTCGTGCAGATGGGTTAAGGCAGATGATTTCACCCTACTTGTTCTGGCGAGCCATCCACACGTAACCGTATTCCAGCCAAGGTTTCACGCCGTTGCGATGAGTGCCCTTTTCCGAGAATTCGGCCATCCAGATGCCCCCAGGGCCGCGCCTGAGGATGCCCGCGTTCTTCAGGAACGGCGACCAGCATGGGAATGCCTTTTCTTCCTTCTTGTTGTTCACTTCCCACGCAGCGATCAGGTTGTTGTCGGCCTTCCCGTCCGGCATGGTGTAACCGCCCACCAGCTCGAGGTACAGCCGGCGTTCCTGACCCTGGCCGTCGAGCAGCGTGATCTGGTCGATGTGCCCCTTGAATTTATAATGACGGATTTCCTTGCCGTTCTTGAGATGGGTCGCGTCGTACTGGAGCTGGGTAGCGGAACCCTGGGCGGCAGCGCCCATGCTGTTGGCTGAACTCGCTGCCCCGCCGGATCCGGGAGTCGATGCCGCAGGTAGCATGCTCATCATGCTGCGCACGTTCGCGACGATGTTGTCGAGCCCCTGCGTGTTCCGGTCCATGTCGTATTCGATTGAGCCCTCGCCCTCGAGCTGCCCCTTCTCGTCCACGTAGAAGAAGAACTCATTGGTGTGCTTGACGATCAGGATCAGAATGCCGCCAGGGCCCCTGAAGCGGGTTTCAGAGCTCGCGCCCTTGCCGATCCAGCCGCCCATCATGTCAGCGAACGGGCCTGCCTTCTTGCCGTCCTTTTCAATCTTGACGCTCTGGCCATTCTTGCCATCACGACCATTCTGGCCGACCTGCCCGTTTTGCCCATTTTGTCCGTTTTGGCCCGGATCACCCGTGGTTCCCTTGTCGCCCTGGTCTCCCTTGCTCCCATCGCTGCCCTTACCGCCTGGGGTGCCCTGGCCGCCTGGGGTGCCGCTGTCTCCTGGCTTCCCAGGGTTCGCTCCAAACGATGCTGCGAATGACTTTTTCCACGTCGAGGTGCCATTACCTTCGGAGAAGACTTTGAACGGCAGCACCAGCGTCGCACCCGCAAGTACGAATGGCTTGCCCGAGACGCTGATGCCCAGCAGGGGAAGCTTGATCGTGATTCGATTGCCTTGAAGAGTGTACGGCCCCTGGTCAGTAAACTGGTCATTGGGCTTCACCGCGTTCACGACCGCGGTGCTGGCGGCGAAGTTGATGGTGACGCGAGCGCCCGAGCCCGCGTTGCCGCCGTCCGAATCGCTGACGAAGAGATACTCGCCCTGTGGTTTCGCCTGCGCGAACATGGGAATGGCGCACGCTGCGAACACCGCGAGTCCTATGAAAAGCTGCACGATTCTGCGCGAAAATGACGACATGCCAGCCTCTTCTTGGATAGGGAAAGCAAAGGCCAAAGGCTCCAAACGCCTGGAGTCGAACAAGAGGGTTGAAAGGAGAGATCTACCCTTCAGAATAGGCCCATTGGTTTAAAGATCTGCTGAATTGGCCTTCAATTTAACTCTTGAGGATAACGACGTCAATAACTTCGCGCGCGAAAAGGGATTGGACGTTTGTCCCCCTTATTACCTCAGGTTCATAGAGCCTCTGGTCAGAACGGAAGCCGAGGGGAGCGATAATTAGTGCTTTTGAATCAAGTGGGTGTCTTGGAAGTCTGACACCGCTGTGTTCTTGGAATGTTTCAGGTTTCGCTGACCAAAACCGCTTTTTCGCGATCGGCAGCGGCATCCCCTTCCATTACGATGATCTTGCTCGGCGAAGCATTCTTCGATGAAAGCGTATTGGAGAGTTCCCGCAGGGGGCCGATCGCCGTACCGTTGGCCATCCCCATCGGGTTGGTTTTCAAGATGGCGATCGGGGTCTTCTGGCCACTCACGTAGACGCTGTAGATGGTCTGTGGCTTTAGTTTAAACAGCGACACCTCCAGGGAATCGATTACTCCCAGGTTGCGTGCGACGACGAAACCTTTGGCTGCGCCCGATGCAGGTTTCAATGCGATATTGATTGGCTCGCTATTGCCGCGCTCAACAAGGTTGGCTGTTCCATCTCCCTCGGGTACGGCGTTCGATACATACACCAGCGCCTGTGGCGCCTGACCGACCGGAGCGCGCGCAATGACCTTGTGGGTGGCAGTTTCGATCACATCGACCGCATCGCCGTTTTCCAGCCCGATGTACATCCGGCTGCCATCATCCGAAGGCCAGATGCCGTGCGGCAGCGCTCCGACCGGAATCGTTGCAACCAGCTTGGGCGCGCCGTCAGTGGTAAATACCTTGACCGTGTTCTCGCCGCCGATGGTGACGTAGGCGAATGTGCCGCCAGCTGATTTGGCAAAGCCTAGGTGATTGGTAATCATGCCAGTGTCGATGACACCCTTGACTTCGAGCTTTTCAGTATCGATGCGGGTGACCTTGCCGACGTCCTTGTGGGTCATCCACATTTCCTTGGAGTCAGGCGTGAACTGCAAAAACGGAGAAAAGGCGCTCGTCACGGGAATGCGTTTCATGATCTTGCGCGAGGCAACGTCAATCACGTCGACTTCGGGCGTGATACTGGACACGACAAAGGCAAGTTTTTTGTTTGGATGAAACAGAACCATGCCCGGCCCCGGCGCGGTTTCGATGCGGCCGGTCTCCTTGTAGGTGTTGGGATCGATCACAGAAATATAGTTTTCACCGCGCACCACCACCCACACTTCCTTGCCGTCGGCAGTAAAAAAACCTTCATGCGGCGAGCGGCCGATATAGGTTTTGCCTTTGACCTTGTTGCTGGCCGTCTCGATGAACGTGACCGAGTTGGACCCGTTGGAAATCGCGATCAGGGTTTTGTGATCAGGCGAGAAACCCAGGCCATGCACATTGATCTCACCTTTGTACAGTGGCGACAATACGTCAGGACGTGGGTTGCCCAGGCGAATTTGACCGAGCAACGTGTTGGTCGCTGGATTGATGACCGATACGGTGTTGCTGTTTTGGTCAGCAGTATAGACACGGTCTTGCGCGCTGGGAGCAGCCCATGCCAGATTGACGATGAAAGCGCCAGCAGCGAAAGTGGATAACAGCGAAAGGGTTCTCATAGTTGCCTCTTGGTGGATAGGGAGTTCGAAGGCTCAAGCGCCTGCAGGCTGGTGAGCCAATGACCCTGCTTGAATGGATTGGGCCGCCCTGGGGGGTTCGTTGTGGTTCAAAGATCTGGTGAAATGGCCTTCAACCTACTCCGTGGAATCAACAACGTCAACGATTTCTCAGAAGTGGGCTAGCCCTTCTGCTGGCTTCTGCAATGGGGTTACCGGACACGCTCTCATGCCTCTGTGGAGTGGCCCTCACCGCGCACGGATCAAGGCGGCGGCGCTAGTCGGTGAACCACGAAGCAAGTGCATAGTCGCTTCGTTTATATTTCGCCTACACTTAGATCCGCATTGCCAGGCAAGCCTTCCTGAAGAAAGGTAGAATGGATTCATGTCCTCCCCCGACACTTCCCGCACGGTCACGACCCGTGTGATTCGTCTGCACGAAGACCACGGAACTTTCGATCGGGAGCAGGATGCGGCAACCACACCCCAGCAGCGCATGGAAGCTCTGTGGGACCTGACCCTGGAATACCTCGCATGGACCCAGCCCAATGTCGGTGAACCGCGACTTTCAAGATCTGTTTTCCGCTTTGAACACCGAAGGGGCTGAATTCCTGGTGGTAGGGGCGTACGCCCTTGCCGTTCATGGAGCCCCTCGTTTCACCAAGGATCTCGACCTCTGGGTGAATGCGACCCCGGACAACGCGCAGCGTGTCTGGGCGGCACTGCAGGCCTTCGGTGCGCCCCTTTCTGCCATCAGTCCTGAGGACCTTGCCGAACCCAACATCGTCCTCCAACTCGGGGTCGCTCCGAGCCGCATCGATTTGCTTACCAGCATTGATGGGGTGGAGTTCCTGGCGGCGTGGGAGCACCGGATCACCTCTCGCTACGGGGATCAGCCAGTCTGGATCCTCGGCCGAACCGAACTCGTGCAGAACAAGCAGGCCACAGGGCGTGCCCAAGACGCGCTGGATGCAGAAACCTTGCTCCGGCTGAATCCGTAAGAATCCATTGCTTTCCTGACCTTGACATCCCTGGATCATCTGCATCTATCCGGGTAACGGCGCATAGCACCCCATGTCTTCGTCCGCGGGAATAGCATCCGGCACGGCACTGTGCCGTGGGTGGAGCTGGGATCGATCCAATACGAGGGCCTGTGACACAGCCTCTGGATCAGGCTCACGGAAAGGCGGGTGGGTCACTTTTGCAGAAGAGCATGGAACAGCTCCCTGTCTCCCAGAACCCTCTGAATGTAGAAGCGTGTGGACGCGATTGGAATGGCATCGATCCGCAGCAGCACCGCCAAGGGAGTGATTCCGCCCTGCAGTTCCGTCTCGTTGGCGAGCCGCCAGCGGCGGGCTCGCCCTTCCCCTGCGTGATAGCCGGCCAGGATGTAGAGCATGCGCACCGATTCCGGCAGAGTCTCGAGTTGTGCATTCTTGATGACAAGCTTGTAGTACCGGAGCCCTGCCCGAATATTGGTCTCCGGGTCCAGGATGTCCGCATTCGCTCCCGCCATCCGGGTGAAGGTGGGCTTCAGCAGCTGCATGATTCCGAAGGCCTCGGAGCCTGATCGCGCATCAGGCTGGAAGAGGCTTTCGTTCTTGATCATGGCCAGAACAAAGGCGGGGTCAACAGAACTGGCCAGGCCTTCCTCCCGGATCAAGCGCTCCACCAGGGATTCCAGGTGAAACGGAAAAAGGAAGGGCGCCGTAGCCATCGTGCATCGATGTGCGACGGCCTGGTAGCGAGCCACGAGATCCTGCTGACCTGCATGGAACGCTGCCCGGAGGAAGAGTTCCTCCTCCTTCTCTGGATCCGCTTGGGCGAGGATCAGATCGAAGCGGTTCCGCGCAACCAAAGCCTGGACTCGTTCAGGCCAGGTGTTTCCCAGGGGGCGCAGACCGGCGAGGATGGCTCTGGCATTGAAGATCGTGATATCCCCGGGGACCCTCAAGACTGGTTCTGCTGGCAACAGGAAATCGGGTTCGAGACTGGCGAGCAGGAAGCGGGCATGGCCGACGTAGTAAGATTCCGGATAGCGGGCGAGGATCGTCTTCGCATGGGCCAACGCGATCTTTGGAGTTCCTTTGTGGAGCGCATCCATGGCGCGCATCCAGAGGAGATCGGACACGCGTTCTTCCGGGCGGTTCAAGAACCAGAGGCTCTCTTCATCGGGTTTCTTCCGCAGCAGGATCGCCTCGCTGACGCGAGGATCGTCAAGGGTGATCCATTCGCTGGTGACCGCATGGAATACAGCCAGGTCCAATTGCTCCGTCCCAGAGAAGGACTCGAGCAGCCGTTCGGGCTGGACCGGATGTTTCAGCGACAGCAGGACAGGCAAGCGTTCCGCGGCCGGCCGAGTGCGATCCAGGACCCACAGCTCCGAGGGTAGGAGATGCCCTTCCCGGAGATCCACCAGGCGAAGGAATGATGCGGGGGTGCCGGGGGGCAGTTTGGTCGCCTTCATGGCGAGGCGAAGCAACTCGAACTCATTGCGGTAGGCCAGCTGCGTCAGTAACCGGGAGGTGGTGAGCGGGTCATTCTCAGGAAGGCCCACAGCCTTCAGGTAAGCGATTTGATAAGACGACTTGGCCTCTTGCCAATCCGCCGCCCGCGCGGTGTAGCCGATGGCCGTCGCCTGTCGCAGGAGCCTGGGCAGGAAGATCCGATTCGCCTCCAGAACCTGGATTCCGCGCGCTAGAAAAGCATCAGGAACCTTGAATAGATCCGCACGCCCCAGTTCTGCGGGGGAGATATCCTGGCGGCCAGCGATCAGGGCCTGCATCCACAAAGGCCAATCAGCCTGAGCGTCAGGTCCCAGAAAACGGCCGGTGAGCATGCCCCCCTTGAGATACCAGCCGGGATCAAGGTGGATGGCTGCGGGAACGGCTGGACTCGGCGCCACCGCCAAGGGAAGGTTCCCAGCCCAACGGCGGCCAAGGTGGAGAGCGAGGGCACCGTGAAGGAGGACTCCGCTCAAGGGGAGGCACAGCCATGACCAACGTGTCCAGCGACGAGCATGATTCCGCATGTGACTACCCTGGCATCCCGAACTATTCTGTCAATCGCAGACTAGTCTTCAGACATGCCGCACAGCGGACTATTTGACCCACTCACAGGAGCATCCATGTTCAAGCACGCCATCGTTCGCAAACCCGGAGAGAACTTCAGCGAAGGCCTCACCACCGTGGGCCAGGGTGGTCTAGGTCTTCCGGTCTATTGGAAGGCGCTGGAACAGCACGCTGCCTACTGCAAGGCCTTGGAGGCTTGCGGGCTTCAGCTCACCGTCCTGGAGAAGGATCTGGATCATCCGGATTCCACTTTCGTGGAGGATGCGGCGGTGCTCATGAAGCAGGCCGCAGTGCTGACCCACCCTGGCGCTGAGAGCCGCGCAGGGGAGGTCGCGCGCATCCGGGAACCCCTGCTCCAGTTCTTTCCGAAACACTACGAGATCACCGCCCCAGGGACGCTCGACGGAGGAGATATCTGCGAAGCCGACCAGCACTTCTTCATCGGGATTTCTCACCGGACTAACGCAGCGGGGGCACGGCAACTGGCGGACTTCCTGGCGCAGGAGGGCTATACAGCATCGTTCGTGGATGTCCGCGCCATGACAACGATCCTCCACCTCAAGAGCGGGATTTCCTACATCGGCGACAACACCCTGGTCCTGATGGACGAACTGGCCGACCACCCCCAGTTCCAGGGCTACCGCATCATTCGCGTGACGGAAAGCGAAAGGTACGCAGCCAACTGTGTCCGAATCAATGATCGCGTCTTCATCGCGGCCGGCTTTGCGGTTCTGGAGGCCAGCCTGAAGCAGCATGGATACCGCCCTTGGGCGCTGGATATGTCGGAATACCGCAAGATGGACGGCGGCTTGAGCTGTCTTTCCCTGCGTTTCTGAGTGATCGACATGACCGAAGTTCCCATTTGAAGCATTGACGCCCCCCGGTTCTTCCGGCAGATTGACTGCAAACGAATCAAGGGGGAGGGATGAACATGCTCTGGCACTATGTGCAGAATGGTCAGTCCCAGGGACCTGTCACCGAGGCACAGCTCAAAGCCATGCTGACCTCAGACACCCTGCGGCCGAGCGATCTCGTCTGGCATGAAGGAATGGCCGGCTGGACGGCGATCCAGGCAGTCCCCGAATTGCAGCCAGCGCCGGTGCTCATCGCGCTTGAGCCCAATCCCTACGTGGCACCGCAGACAAATGTGAAGCCCCCCAGGCAAGCGGAAATGCAATCTGCCGGACCGGTCTCCGCCGAAGCCGTCGAACTGCTCCGCAAGACGAAGCCCTGGGTGCGCTTTTTCAGTGTGCTTGGCATCTTCGGAATCCTTCTCATGGCCCTGGGTGCCGCGGCCATGTTCCTCCTGAACATCGGCCCCTTGCGAACCCTACCCCTGGCCGCCCGCATCGGCATGAGCGCGCTGTATATCGTACTGGCCTGCCTCTATGGCCCCCCAATCCTCTTCCTGCATCGTTATGCCAGCCGCATCCGAAATCTCATGGACGAAAATTCATCCCAGAATCTTGAGCATGCGCTCCGCGCCCAGAAGTCGTTCTGGAAATACATCGGTATCTTCACCGCGATCACGATGTGCATCTACATCCTGGTCATGATTGGCGTCCTGATCACGAGTCTGGTGATGGGCCTAGGCAACCGGCTTTGAAGGCTACCCTGATTTCATCCAGGGATACGCTACTGTCCTGGTTGCGATCGTCGCACCGCCTTCACCGGCTCCATCAAGGCCAATGAATGCCCTACGTGACACTTGCGGAGTCAGGCTTCGAAGGTCCCCGTGACCAGGACGCGTTTCCCTGACATCAGGGTCCGCCCTTTGGCGAGCACGGTGTCGATCTCCAGGGTGGAACGATCCACCAACACTACATCCGCATCGAAGGAGACCGCGATCCGGCCCTTCCCTTTCAGCTTGTAGATCTCGGCCGGGTTCCGAGTGATCACACTCAAGGCGTGCTCGATCCCAATCCCTTCCTCGCGCACGGCAGCGCGCACGGCGGCGAACAGGGCACTGATCTGGCCCACACCCATGCGCATGCATTCCTTGTTCTCGTTGAAGATGGGCAGGCTCCCTTGGCCATCGGAGGTGAAGGTGATCCGCTGGGGCGGAACACCTCTTTCCAAACAGCGTTTCAGTCCAGCGCTGGCGGTGATATCACCGGCTTCCCCAAAGGCCGGATCGGAGCAGGTGAGATCGATGAAGCCGCCTGCCTTGGCATACTCGACCCCCTCCTCAAACAGTTGTTCATTGCGGTTGATGTGGGTCGGCAGGAATTGGGAATAGGGGATCTCGGTCGTCGCAATGATCTCCCGCAGCATTTGCAAACCGGCGGGACCATCCCCCAGGTGGATGTTCAGGACTCCAGCTTTTCCAGAGAGGATGCCACCCACTCGGATGTCCGCCGCCAGGCGCTTGACTTCATCAAGGTTGGGCTGGGACGAACGATGATCCGAGAGGGCGATCTCGCCGGCGCCCACCGCCTTGTCCACGAGAATCATATCCTTCATGGGGCTGCCGGTCAGGTTGGTCATGGGGATCCGATAGGCCCCGGTGAGTATGTAGGTGGAGATCCCTTCTTCCTCAAGACCCTTAGCCTTGGCGTACAGGGATTCCGGGCTGCGGGTGACGCAGTCTGTACCGAGGCAACCAATCACGGAGGTCACCCCGCCCTTGATCAGACTGGAGAGGGAGATCTCAGGGGTCCTGGACCGGAAGCCACCCTCCCCGCCGCCCCCAGTCAGGTGGACATGGCCGTCGATGAAGCCGGGAAACACGTACTTGCCCTTGGCATCAATGACCTCCAGGGGGACGTAGCCGCGCACATCGAACTCGATGGCATCGCCGATGCAGCCAACCTTATCGCCTATGATCAGAATGTCTTTTATCCCAAGGTGTTCAGGCGCATAAACGTCGCCATTCTTAATGATCTTGATCAAGAGAGAACCTCCAGATGATTCCAAACCTTCCGCAGAAGCAATCCGTGGGCCAACTGCCGGTGGGGGGTACCCCAATGAAACGCCTGGTGGTCATTTCCGGGTCTGAGGCCACGCGGCGGGAGTTGATCGCCCAGCTTGAGGACCTCTTCGACCACCGCGTTCAGATCGAGAGCTACGCCACGGACAATGGCATCCACCACAAGATTGGCCACGCATTAGTACTGCTCACTTCTGCTCTGATCCGGGAAGAAGTCAAAGACTGTCTGGAAGACAGCTGCGAGGTGATGATCGCCAAAAGGACCCTCAACTTCGCACACTTGGACAAGCTCTATGCGCTAGCGGAAGGCAGTTCTTTACTCATCGTCAATGATTTGAAAGAGACTGCTGATGCGGTCGTCGAACTGTTAAAAAAAATCGGCTTCACCAATTACCACTACCAGTCCTTTTACCCCGGCTGTTCTTCCGCAGGCCTGATCTACGATTTTCTCATTACTCCAGGAGAATTGGAATATTCGCCAAATAATGCGCATAATATTATCGATATTGGTCCAAGAATATTGGACATCACCACCATCATTGAAGTGGTCGAATCCTTACAGATGCTTAGCCAAGAGGTCGATGAAAAGATCCACCTAATCTCGGCCAAATACCTGAGCAAGATCATCTCACTGGGCAAAGAACTGCACCTGAGGCACGAGAACCTCAAGATGCTGAATGATTTTTTGGTGCGGATGATCAACAGCGTCAACGACGGCATCCTGTCCTATGACCGCACCGGCCGCATCCTGCTGATCAACCAAATCGCCGCCAAGGTGCTCGGCATGGTGGAGGGTGCCAACCTGTTCGAGGAGGCTCGGCAGCAGAGCAAGAAGATGTATGCTTTCCTTAGGGAGGAAACCCTGGAGAACTACATCCTCCATCTGGACGGCGCTGCCTTTATGTTCTCAAAGATCCGAATCGAAAGCTCGGACTCCTGTTTGCTGACCCTCAAGAACGTCCGCGAGCACATCAACATGGAGAACAGCCTGAAGAAGGAACTGAAGCGCCAGGGCTACCGGGCCAAATACACCTTCAACGACTTGATCCACAAGTCCCAGCTCATGAAGGACCTCATCGCAAAGGCCCGGAAGCTAGCTGAAAGCGAGTTCAGTATCATGATCTATGGGGAAAGTGGCACAGGAAAAGAGATCCTGGCCAGCGCGATTCATAATGCCTCTAACCGTCATAGTGGCCCATTCCTCGCGGTGAATTTCTCAGCCCTGCCCGATGAGCTTATCGAGAGCGAGCTTTTTGGCTATGAAGAGGGAGCTTTTACCGGAGCCAAGAGGGGTGGAAAAACAGGCCTTTTCGAGCTGGCCAATCAAGGCACCTTGCTGCTTGATGAGATCGGCGACACCTCTGCCAAGATCCAGTCCCGCCTGCTCCGCGTGCTCCAGGAAAAGGAAGTCCTGAAGGTCGGAGGGACCCAGAACATCCCCGTGGATGTCCGCGTGGTGGCCGCCACCAACAAGGATCTCTATGCAATGGTAAAAAAAGGCCTCTTTCGGGAGGACCTTTACTACAGACTCAAGAAACTCTATATCCACATCCCCCCCCTTCGGCAGAGACGCGAAGATATATTACCTATTTTCAATCACTTCCTGATCCAGAAGAATGGGTTCGATTTGAAATTGACCGCCGATGCCCGGCATCTGCTCAACGACTACGATTGGCCAGGTAACGTGAGAGAGCTGGAGAGCAGCGTGGAATACATCCTCGCGGTCCGGGACGGGGATCTGATCGATCGATCCTCCCTATCGGAGGACCTGCTCCAGACCCAACCCGCCAGCCTGGAGTCCCAGGATCGGTTGGTTTTGTTCGTCCTGAATGCAATCCACGCTCACAACCAGAACCATGTACTGATAGGGAGGAAAAAGCTGGCCGAACTATCTGTGGACGCGCGCTTCAGCCTGTCAGAGCAGCAGATGAGGAAGGTGCTGGAAGACCTGGCCAGCCGAGGCCTGGTGCAGATGGGCCGCGGGAAAGTAGGCCTGAAACTGACCGCGCTCGGAAGCTCCTCCATTGATCTCACATAATGGTTATGGGTGACTTTCTAATGGTTGTTGGTTCTTGAATGGGTGTTAATGGTTGAAATATTTTAACCATTACATGCCGTTGCTCAAGAGTTGAACCGTCCATATGTGCCTGTTGAAGTCGCTAAAGCCCCCACCTTTAGGAAGCTGGATGGAATTCCTTATGACAGAGCGGCCCAGGCATTCTCCATGGGCTTGGCACATCACTTGCATTGAACGATCTGCCCACCAACAATCTGGGTCTGCGTTTTGATAATATTGAGAGGCAAACTGCCCCGTACTCGACGCGGCCCTGGACTGGACACGTGCGGAGGCCTGGAACCTCGTTAACCATTTTGAGGAGGTGCAATGAAAAAAATCATTACGGCGGCACTCTGTGCAATCTTCGCGGGGACCCTGATTGTCTCAGCGGCGGATTCGAAAGCGGGCGGCATGCTCGTCTATGGCAAGGCGAAAGATGCGCGGGCGCTCGATCCGGGTATGGTCGACGAGGGCAACTCCTCGATGGTCGTATCCCAGATGTTCGAATCGCTCCTGGCCTACAAGCCTGGCACCACGGAAATCATTCCCTGTCTCGCCAAGAGCTATTCGGTCTCCAAGGATGTTCTCGAGGTGACCTTCAATCTGCGCCAGGGGGTCAAGTTCCACGACGGCACCCCCATGGATGCGGATGCAGTGGTCTTTTCCCTCAAGCGGCAGAACGACAAGGCACATCCCTTCAACCAGTTCGGCCCCTGGAAGTACTGGAGCTCGAAGGGCTGGGCGCCAACGGAGAAGGGCCCCGGCATCGTTAAAGACATCGTGAAGGTCAATGACTCGACTGTGAAAATCGTCCTCAACAAGCCCGACACCACAGTGATCTACAACTTCGCGCTCTACTTCACAGCCATCGTGTCCCCCACCGCCGCCCAGAAATTCGGCGTCGAGTTCAAGAATCACCCGGTGGGCACCGGCCCCTTCCAGTTCGTCGAATGGCAGAAGGACAGCCACGTCGCCCTCAAGCGTTTCGAGGGCTACTGGGGTGAGAAGGCGCACCTGAACGGCATGATCTTCAAGGTCTTCCCCGATGAGCAGGCTCGTGTCCTGGCGCTCAAGAAGGGTGAGGCTGACATGATCGACCCCACCGGCCCCGAGGGCATGAAGACCATCGAGGCGGATTCCGCCCTCAAACTCCAGAGGGGGGATATCCTCTCCCTTGGCTATCTTTCCCTCAATTGCGAGACTGGACCCTTCGTCAACAAGCAGCTCCGGCAAGCATTCAACTACGCCGTCGATCGGAAGCAAATTCTTGAGTCTGTCTACGGCAAGACCGGTGTGTACGAGAAGCTGCCCATGCCCAGCCTGCTCTGGGGCTATGACAAGAGTGTCACTGACTATACCTATTCACCCGAGAAGGCGAAGGCGCTCATCAAGGCCTCCGGAGTTGTAACGCCCGTCAAGATCAACATGATCTACCTGCCCGCTTATCGCCCCTATAACCCCAACGGCAAGAAAATCGCCGAGATCCTCCAGGCTCAACTGAAGGCTGTGGGCATCGAAGCCGAACTCAAGACATTCGATCTTGGTACCTATTGGGACACCTTGGACGCGGGCAAGTTCGATGTCGCCATGACCGGCTGGACCGGCGAGGGCGACCCCGACGACTGGCTTTTCAATCTGTTCACCGAGGGCTACAACAATTCCTCCCGCTGGAGAAACAAGGAATATGTTGACCTGGTGACCAAAGCGAAAATGGTCGCCGGAATTCCTGAACGCTCCAAGTTCTACTACAAGGCCGAGAAGATCCTCATGGAAGAGGCCTCCATTTGCATGCTGGCCAGAGGCATCGAATTCATGCCCATGAGCGCAAAGGTTCAGGGCTGGATAAGCTATCCCACGGGCAAAAGAAATTTCGCAACGGTGTATTTAAGCAAGTAGGAAATCTGGAACAACGGAGGCGCCGCGCGCCCTCAGGCGCGCGGCGCTTTTTATCAAGTCATGAGGTGTTCCATGGGACGCTATCTCGCGAAGCGCTTCCTTCTGGTGGTACCAACGATCCTGGGGGTGATCACCCTGGTCTTCTGGCTCCGCTTCCTATCGCCCGGGGATCCGGCCCGCCTGATGCTGGGTGAGCGGGCCACGCCCGATGCCGTCAAGGTGCTTCGGACCGAGTGGGGGCTGGACCGGCCCAAGCTCGAGCAGTACCTGGTCTATATGGGGAAGGTCCTGCGCCTCGACCTGGGCACCTCCTACAAGACCGGCGACCCGGTCATCCGGGAGATCCTCACGCGGTTTCCCGCCACGGTGGAGCTTTCGATCCTGGCCACCCTCATCGCCTCGGTCCTGGGGGTGCTGGCGGGCATCATCGCCGCCACCAAGCGCAACACCTTTGCCGACTACATCGCGATGGTGGGCTCCCTGGTGGGGGTATCCATCCCGATCTTCTGGCTGGGCCTCGTGCTCATCATCGTCTTCTCCGTCTGGCTCAACTTGTTCCCGACCGGAGGCCGCCTGGATTCGCGCATGCTGATGGAATCCATCACGGGTTTCTCCACCCTCGATGGCTTCATCTACATCTTCAAGGAGAAGACCTTCACCTACTTCTTCTCCGCGCTGCACCACATCATCCTGC
>JANYIU010000267.1 GCA_025361955.1 Holophagaceae bacterium | reverse complement strand
CGAGAGCAATGGCATCGAAGATGCGCGCTTCGTCCGTCTCACGGAAGACGATGGGGCGGTGATGTACTACGCCACCTACACAGCCTATAATGGGCACGCCATCCTACCCCAGCTCATCGAAACGCAGGACTTCCTCCACTTCCGCGTGCTCACCCTCAACGGTACCGCGGTGCAGAACAAGGGCATGGCGTTCTTCCCCCGGCGGATTGACGGCAACTACGCGATGCTTTCGCGGCAGGATGACGAGAATCTCTCCATCATTTTCTCGGACAACCCTCACTTTTGGAGCGACTCGAAAGTGCTCCTGCGCCCTGCGGAGGTCTGGGAGTCCGTGAAGATCGGAAACTGTGGGTCGCCCATCGAAACCGAGGCCGGCTGGCTGGTGATCACCCACGGCGTTGGCCCCATGCGCAAGTATTGTATTGGGGCGGCCCTGCTCGACCTGCACGATCCGACCAAGGTCATCGGCCGCTTGCGCGAACCCCTCCTAATGCCTGAAGGCACCGGCAGAGAAGGCTATGTGCCCAATGTCGTCTACAGTTGCGGATCCCTGCTCCATGGTCGCGAACTCATCCTTCCCTATGCCATGAGTGACCGAGCCTCCACCATCGCGAGCGTTGCCCTGGATGAACTGCTTGATGCCCTGCGGGCGTAAAGGGCTATGGCGGAATCTCCTTTCACATTCTTGGCATCCGGTTACGGACCCTTGAGCGATCCTTGCCAAGTTGACGAGTTGATCTTCATTTCTGCTTGAGACCTCTGCATTTGATCGCGGTTACCGTCCTTGCTGGATTTCCTTGGCGATCACCAGCCGTTGTATCTGGTTCGTTCCTTCATAGATCTGCATGAGTTTGGCGTCGCGAAAGAATTTTTCGGCGAGGCATTCGCGGGAGTAGCCCAGGCCACCGAGGATCTGGATGGCATTGGTAGTCACCTCCATGGCGGTGTCGGTGGCGTAGGTCTTGGCCATGGCGCTCTGTTTGGAGTTCCGCAGGCCCTGGTCGGTCATCCAGGCGGCCTGCCAGGTGAGCAGGCGGGAGGCCTCGATCTTCGTGGCGAGATCCGCCAACAGGAAGCTTATCGCTTGGTTGCTGAAGATGGGCTGGCCGAACTGGATGCGGGTCTTAGCGTGCTCCAGGGCCAGTTCGTAGGCGGCGCGGGCGAGCCCCACGCCCCCGGCGGCCACGATGGCACGGGTCTGGTCCAGGGTCTTCATGGCGATGGCGAAGCCCATTCCCTCGGAACCCAGCCGGTTCTCTAGTGGGACTTCGGCCTGCTCGAAATGCAAGGTCACTTGATTGGAGGCCCGTTGCCCCATTTTGTCCATTGATGCGCCGATTCGGAGGCCTGGCGTGGCCCGGGGCACCACCAGGGCGCTGAGCCCCCGAGCACCCTTGCCGGGGTCGGTCTTGGCGAAGACCGTGAAGTAGTCGGCGTAGGCGCCTCCGGTGACGTAGCACTTGGTGCCATTCAGAAGATAGACACCCCGGTTGAGAATCGCGGTGCAAGCGATGGCCCCGGCGTCGCTTCCAGCTTCCGGTTCGGTGAGGGCGAAGGCCGCCAAGCGCGGGGCTTCCAGTAATCGGGTCATCCAGAACTTCTTTTGCTCCGGACTGCCTGCGATGTGGAGGGGTGCGAGGGCAAGGGTGTTGGCGGAAATGGCGGTGTACATTCCGGCGCACCCCCAGGCGATCTCTTCATTGACCACCACCTCGTCCATCTGACTGTGGCCAGGTCCGCCCAGCGACTTGGGCACCGCCGCCTGCAGGAAACCCTGCTCCCAGGCCAGGCGGAAGATGGGCTCGGGCCATTCGGCGGTCGTATCGTAGTGGCGGGACACGGGCCGGATCACATCGATCGCGAAGGCATGAGCTCGCTCTTGAAGCTTCATCTGGTCGGGCGTGAGGGTCAAATCCAGCATAATCCATCCGGGAAGTGGTCTGACATCAGTCTATCCATACACGCTCCCAGTGCAGATCATCACTTCCCGCCCCAGGACGTGGAACCTCGCCCGACAAACGCGTGGGTCCTCCGCGAACCGGATAGAATTTCAAAGCTCTGTCGTAGCGTCATAGGAGAGGGTCATGACCATTCAATTGAAGGATCTTGGGAAGGCCGTCCTTGAGACGGAGTATGCCGTCCGCGGCCCGATCGTAGCCAAGGCGCAGGAACTCGAGAAGCAGGGCAAGGAGATCATCTACTGCAACATCGGCAATCCCCAGTCTCTGGGCCAGAAGCCCATCACCTTTCAGCGGCAGATCCTCGCCCTCTGCGAATATCCTGCCCTCATGGAGCTCGCTGCGGAACTCTTTCCTGCGGACGTCGTCGCGACCGCCAAGGCCATCCTGAAGGGCTCCCGGCATGGGCTCGGCGCCTACAGCGAAAGCCGGGGCGTGCGGTTCATCCGGGAAGCCGTGGCTGAGTTCATCCTCGAACGCGATCACATGGGCGTGGATCCCGATGCCATCTACCTCACCGACGGCGCCAGCAAGGGCGTCCAGGCAATCCTGCGTCTGCTCATCGCCGGCAGCAATGACGGGATCATGATCCCCATCCCGCAGTATCCGCTCTACTCCGCCACCCTCACCCTCTACGAGGGCAAGATGGTGCCCTACTATCTGGACGAGGCCAACAACTGGAAGCTCAACCATGACCTGCTCGAGGACTCCTACAAAAAGGCCGTAGCCCAGGGCATCACGTTGAAGGCCATCTGTGTCATCAACCCCGGCAATCCCACGGGCGCGGTGCTGGACGAGAAGAACATCGAAATGATTCTGGACTTCGCGCAGCGACATGGGCTCTCTGTTCTGGCCGACGAGGTCTACCAGGAGAACATCTATCTGGCCGGCGACAAGTTCGTTTCCTTCGCCAAGGTCCTGCACCGCAAGGGTTTCAAGGACGTCTCCTTGTTCAGCTTCCACTCCTGCTCCAAGGGCTTCCTGGGCGAGTGTGGCGTGCGCGGCGGTTACTTCGAGTTCCGCAACGTGCCTGAGGACGTGGCCGCCCAGATCCTGAAACTGCAATCCGTGAGCCTCTGCGCCAACCTCGCGGGCCAGGTGGCCACCTACGCCATGGTGCGCCCCCCCAAGCCAGGCACGCCCTCCTACGAGCTCTATAACAAGGAGAAGACCGCCATCCTGGATGAGATGAAGAAGCGCGCCATCATCCTGGCCGAGGGTCTCAACAAGATCGAAGGCGTCACCTGCAACGTCATCGCCGGTGCCATGTATGCCTTCCCCAACGTCAAGCTCCCCGCCGGGAAGACAGACTTCGAGTTCTGCATGTCCCTGCTGGAAGAGACCGGCATCTGCGTGGTTCCCGGTTCCGGTTTCGGCCAGGCGGAAGGCACCTTCCACTTCCGCACCACCATCTTGCCGCCCACCGAAAAGATCCAGCAAGTCGTGGAACTCTTCGGCGAGTTCCACCGGAACTACATGGGCGCCTGCGTCACCGCCAAGTAGGAATTGCATGGGTCAGTGTGCAGGGGTCAATGGGCAACCGCTGGCTCCTGCTGCCTTTCACGACAGGGAGGCCACGATCAGATCTTCCCCGTTCCTTTTTCGCGTGATGTTTTGGAAACCTGCGGCGCTAAGCCACTCCCGGTACTCAGCCTCGGTGTAGACGTTGCCGCGTGCGGTCGCAGTGAGCATGTTCAGGGCGAACAGGGCGGCCTCCTTGGGTTGAGTCCGATCCGGTGCCAGGATGAATTCCCGGATGACGAGGCGGCCCTTGGGCCCCAGGGCGCGGGCGCAGCGTCGAAAGAGCTCCTGATTCTCCGCCTCGTCCAGGATGTGACAGACGGCAGAAGCAAGGATCAGATCATAACCCTGTCCCAAAGGATCGCTGCGCAGGTCGCCCACCCGGGTCTTCACGCGATCCGAGAGTCCGGATTCGCGGATATGCCGCTCGGCGATGGGCACGACCGAAGCCAGATCCAGGACCTCGGCATGCAGGCCAGAATGGGCCCTGGCGAAGGCAATGGCAAAGGTGGCGGGTCCTCCGCCCAAATCCAGCATGCTCGTCACCCGCTCCGCTCCAATGGCCAGGACTACCTGGTCGGCGACCCGCCGTGCCCGGGCGTGCATGGCGCCGATGAAGTCTTCCGTCCCGTCCTGGTCCCGCTTCGCTCCGGGCTGCTTCGCGGTGGTGCCGGTCCGCACGCATTCCGTCAGCGTGGACCAGGTATCCCAGCGCCGCACGGTGTGCATGAGTTCCGTGCGGGACGTGGCGAAGGCCTTAGACTCCGAGGTGCAGCGAAAGACGGTCTCCGTCTTCTCCAACGACCCCAGCGCCACCAGTGCGTTCAGCAGCATTTCCATGGCCCGGGCATCGGCTCCGATGCAGGCGGCCACCACCGGCGCAGTGGAACCTTCCCCTAGCGAACGGAAGAGGTCCAGTTCCAGAGCGGTGAGGAACACCCGGCTCTCCTGGAAGGCGCGGATGGCCCCCATCATGTCGTCCAGCGAGCGCGTTGCAACCATGGTCAGCTCCAGGGAGTCTCCAGCCTGAAGGATGGCCGCTTCGCCCTTTCGATTCCATGGCGGTCGGGACCTATCG
The DNA here is from genome assembly GCA_025361955.1 of Holophagaceae bacterium. Lineage (GTDB taxonomy): Bacteria > Acidobacteriota > Holophagae > Holophagales > Holophagaceae > UBA1801. Next base: position 26,725 of record JANYIU010000267.1, on the reverse strand, counting down.
GTAGAATCGATTCGGGAGGGAGCTGTGGCGGACGGTCAAATCGTCATCAAGGGCGCGCGGGAGCACAACCTGAAAGGGCTCGATCTCGCCATTCCGCGGGGCCGCCTGATCGTGATCACAGGGGTGTCTGGCTCGGGCAAGTCTTCCCTGGCCTTCGACACGATCTTCCGGGAGGGGCAGCGGCGCTTCCTGGAGACCCTGCCCTCCTTCGCAAGGCAGTTCGCAGGCGGTTTCGCCCGACCCGCAGTGACGTCCATCGAAGGCCTTGGCCCTGCTGTGGCTGTGAGCCAGCGGGCGAATCTCACCAATCCCCGCTCCACCGTGGGCACGCTGACCGAGGTGTGGGATCTATTGCGACTGCTGTACGCGCGCCTGGGGTCCGCGCCAGAAGGGTTCAAACTAACCAGGGGCTTGTTTTCTTTCAACGGCAGCGAGGGTGCCTGTCCCCATTGCCAGGGGCTTGGGGTCGAGGACCGCCTGGATCTGAAGCTCCTAATAGCCGATGAGACGAAGTCCCTGCGGGAAGGCGCCCTGCGCGTGAGCACGCCCAACGGCTATCTCATGTACTCGCAGGTCACCTTGGCGGTCCTGGACGAAGTGCTCCGCGCCCACGGTGGCTCCGTGGACGTCCCCTGGCAAGAGCTGACGGAAGCAGTCCGCAATGTGCTGTTCTACGGCTCCGAACGCCTGCGCATTCCCTACGGCAAGCACCCGCTGGAATCCAGGTTGAAGTGGACAGGGATCACCGCAAGGCCTCGCCAGGAGGGGTTCTATCGGGGCCTGGTGCCAGTGATGGAAGAGATTCTCCGGGGCAAGCGCAACGCTTCCATCTTGCGCTTCGTGCGATCTTCGCTCTGCAGTGCCTGCGGGGGCACCCGATTGAAGCCCGAGGCCCTTGCGGTAACCTGGCGGGAGCGACGGATCACTGAACTGGCTGCCATGACCGCCGCGGAGCTGGCGGGCTTCCTCACAGGGGTCTCTGCGGAGGCACGGGAAGCCACTGTGCTGGAGCCCATTCGGAAGGATCTCCAAGCACGCTGCGGCTTGATGGCGGAACTCGGTCTGGGCTACCTCAGCTTCGATCGGCCCGCACCGACCCTGTCCAGGGGTGAAGCCCAGCGCCTGCGCCTGCTGTCCCTGGCTCTGGGGGAGCTGCGGGGACTCGTGGTCGTGCTGGACGAGCCCTCCGCAGGGCTGCATCCCCACGATGTGAGCCGCCTGTTGCAAGTGCTCCAGCGGCTGCGCGACCAGGGCCAGACAGTGGTGCTGGTAGAGCATGACGCCACCCTTGCCCGGTCAGCCGATTGGCTCATCGATCTGGGCCCTGGGCCCGGGAAGGCCGGAGGAGAGTTGCTTTGGAGTGGTCCGCCCGCTGCGCTGATGGCTGCTGACATTGAGACCCCCACGGGTCGCTGGCTGGCGGGCGGGGCAGGCAGGCCAAGCCGGGTTCCGCGTGCCGGCGAGGGCGGACTGCGGCTCGAGCACCTCACGCGCCACAACCTGAAGGACGTTGCCATAGAGGTTCGCCGTGGGGCTCTCAACGTCATCAGCGGCGTCTCAGGCGCGGGCAAGACCTCCCTGCTGGACGAGGCTGTCGAGCGGTTCCGCAGCCAAGCGGCCTTCCAGCGCATCGTGGCGGTGGACGCGGCGCCCATCGGCCGCACCCCACGCTCCAACGCGGCGACGTACAGTGGCGCCTTCGACCTGATCAGGGATCTCTTCGCGGCGATGCCGGAGGCCAAACTGCGTGGCCTCGGAAAGGGGCACTTCACTTTCAATACCGCCGGGGGGCGCTGCGAGGCTTGCGAAGGCGCGGGGGTGATCGCGGTGGGCATGCGCCATCTGGGCAGCGTCGAGCTGCCGTGTGACGTCTGTGCCGGACGGCGTTTCCATGACGAGGTGCTTGCGGTCGCCTGCCGGGGTCGCAGCATCGCCGAGGTGCTGGAGGGCAGCCTCCAGGAGGCAGCGGAGCTCTTTGCCGACCAGCCGAAACTGAGCCGAATTCTGCGGGCCTTGCTGGACTGCGGTCTAGGCTATCTACCCCTGGGCCAGCCCGCGACAACGCTTTCCGGGGGCGAGGCGCAGCGGGTGAAGCTGGCCACGGAGTTGGCCCGCGCGGGGAACGGGGCGTCCCTCATCGCCCTCGATGAACCCACCACAGGCCTTCACGCAGCGGATGTAGAGGTGTTGCTGGTGGCGTGGGACCAGCTGCTCTTGGCGGGCCACACGCTGCTGGTGGTGGACAACGATCCCGAAGTGGTGCGCGCTGCGGATCAGGTCATCGCCCTGGGACCAGGTAGCGGTCCCGACGGTGGGCGGGTTCAGGCGCAGGGGCCGCCCCCAGCGATGCCCGCCAGCCTGCTCTGGCCTGGGGAGGAGCTCCCGGCTGCGCTCCCCCCGGAGACGAGTGCAATGCCCATGGAGCTGCGCGGTGTCACCACGCACAACCTGCGGTCGGTGGCTGTCTCGATCCCCTCGCGCGGCCTGACGGTGGTGACGGGACCCTCTGGCAGCGGCAAGTCGTCCCTGGTCTTCGACACCCTGCTGGCCGAGGCCCAGAACCGCTTCAACGATCTGGTTTCCCCCTGGGCCCGCCGCCTGCTGCCGCGTCGGGGCGGAGCGGAGTTCGAATCCGCGCGGGGGCTCCAGGCGGCCGTGGCCGTCCCCCAGCAGACGGGCCGGCGGAACCCGCGTTCTCGAGTGGGCACCGTCTCTGAACTCGACGAACTGCTGCGCATGCTCTTCTCTAGGGCCGGGGAACGACCCTGTTCCGCCTGCGGAAGGACCTTCTCGGGTGACCATTGCGCCTGTGGTGAGAAGCACGCCCAGCTGTGGGCCGCCGCCTTCTCTCCCAACTCGGAAGCTGGGGCCTGCGCCCATTGCAAGGGGCTTGGCTTCGTCCAGTCCTGCGCGCCCGACAAGTTGGTGAACCACCCGGAAAAGAAGCTGGCTGGGGGAGCCATGGACGGGACCCGCTTCGGGGCCTACCTGGGAGAACCTGACGGCCAGTTCGTGGCCACGCTGCGCACCGTGGGGAAGGCACTGAGAATGGACTTCGAGAAACCTTGGGCGGAGCTCGTGGCCGCGGAACGCAAGGTTGCCATGGAGGGCGCGGGAGCACGAGTCTTCGCGGTGGAATGGCACTACAAGCGCGGCCGGAACGAAGGCATGCATAGCCTCTCCACGACCTGGGCGGGCTTCGCAGCGCTGGTGGACCGCGAATACGAGCGCGTGCATATGAAGTCGGGACCCGACAGTGAGGGGGAGTCTCTGGAGGGGCTGTTGGGTGATCATCCATGCCCCCAATGTCATGGGGAACGGCTCCGGCCGGAAGCCCGCGCGGTGACCTTCCGGGGACTGCGCTTGCCACAGCTGCTGGCCATGACCCTCGACGAGACCGAGGTCTGGCTCGAGGCGGGGGATACAAAACTGACCGCGAACCTTCGATTGGACCTCCTCCGCCGCTTGCGATCGCTCCAGGACGCGGGTCTCGGCTACCTTTCGGCGGATCGGGAGATCGCCACCCTCTCTGGGGGCGAAGCCCAGCGGCTGCGGCTGGCGTCGGCCCTGGGCGGGGGCCTCACGGGTGTGACCTATGTGCTGGATGAGCCCACGCAGGGATTGCATCCCCGGGACACAGCGCGGCTGGCGGGTGTGCTGCGCGCTCTGGCCGATGCGGGGAATGCGGTGGTGGTGGTGGAGCACGATGTGGATCTGATTGCTCGGGCGGACCACGTGATCGAGCTGGGGCCGGGCGCGGGCCCGGAAGGCGGCCAGGTCCTGGCGGTGGGCGCGCCCAGGGAACTGCAGGCCAACCCAGCCTCCCGCACGGGAGCGAGGCTCCGGAGCAGGCCTGGTAAGCACGCCCAGGAGCCCACCCCGGCGATCGCGCCGGGCGTCACGATCCGGGGCGCCCGGCTGCATAACCTCAGGGACCTGGAGGTGACCTTCCCGGTGGGCGCCCTCACAGCTGTCACGGGTGTCTCGGGCAGCGGCAAGTCCACGCTGGTGCGGCAGGTGCTGGGCGCCTCCCTGCTCGCCCGGACCCAAGGGCGCGGCCCGGTGGGCTGCCGGGAGCTCCAACTGCACGTGGAATTGGGCAATGTGCTGATGCTGGAGCCATCGGCGGGAGTTGCGGGAGGTACCAGCACCGTGGCCACGCTCGTTGGAATCGCCGAGCCCTTGCGCAAGCGCTTCGCGGCAACGCCTGCGGCCAGGTTGCGCAAACTGGCGGCCAAGCACTTCTCCACCGCTGTGCCGGGGGGACGCTGTGAGGCCTGTGCGGGGCGAGGGGTTATTACGGTGGCCATGGATCTCTTGCCCGATGTGACCCTGGGCTGCGAGGTCTGCCTGGGTCAGCGGTTCCAGCCGCACATACTGGACTGCCACGTCGAAGGGAAGTCCATCGCGGAAGTCCTGGCTGCCTCGGTCACCGAAACCTTGCGCCTGTTCGCAAAGGATCGCGCACTCGCCCAACCCCTCCAGGCCCTCTGTGCCATCGGCCTCGGCTATCTGCAACTGGGTCAGGAGGGCCGGACCCTCTCCGCGGGCGAGTCCCAGCGTCTCCGCCTGGCGGGAGTGCTGGCAGCGGGTCCGAGTCGGCGGGCTGCGATTTTGTTGGACGAGCCCTCGCGCGGCCTGGGCTTTGAGGCTGTGGACCGTCTTGTGGAAGCGTTGCGAGCCCTCGTCCGGGCGGGCCACCTGGTGGTTGTGGTGGAACACGATCTGGATCTCATCGCCGCCGCGGACTGGGTCATCGACCTGGGCCCCGAAGCCGGGCCCGGCGGTGGCCGGATCGTGGCCCAAGGTCAGCCAGGGAGCCTCGTCGGAATCGCTGAATCCCACACGGGGCGGGCGCTGGCTGCGAGGGTGTGACCTGGCCTACCAAGGCAGTTCGAGAGCCTTGGTCAGGAAGGCGGCGAGGGGCGCGCCGCGGCGACAGGCTTCTGTGAACTGCTCCAGGAAATCGGGCGCGCAAACCTCGCGATCCGTCAGGGGCATATGGGTGTAGAAGTCCTTCAGCTTGAGATCCTCGGCGCAGGGTTGGCCCGGCTCGAAGCCCTGGGGAACGCGCTTGAGCGCATCGCCCAGCACCTCGATGCCGCTGTTCTGGAGGGCCCGCCACGCTTTGCCATGGGCGACGATCCGCTCCCGGACCTTGCGGAGGGATTCTGGATCAGGATGCCAGAGCCCCGTGCTGACAAAGCACTGACCCGGTTCAAGGTGCAAGTAGAAGCCTGGAGAGTGGACATCTCGTGTGCATTCCCGATGCCGGAACTGGGCTCCCACATTGGTTTTGTACGGGCTCTTGTCCTTGGAAAAGCGCGCATCCCGAAAGATGCGGAACATGGAGCCGCCCACGGGGCGGGGATCGGCGAAGTAGTGCTTATTGATGCGCTGCAGGGGCTCAGAGAAAGCCATAATGAAGGCCAGCATCGGTTCCTTCACGTCAGACTCAAAGCGGGTCTTGTGGGCGTGGAACCATTCCCGGTCATTGTGAACGCTCAGCTCGTGGAGGAACTGGAACAGGGATTCGTGGAAACAGGGCTGGCTAGGTTTGTTGCGCTCCATCGACGGCTCCTCTTTGGTAACTGAACGAATCAGAATGCCGCAAACGGGTTTGGATCAGCATGAAAGCACCTCCGTCGTGCATTTAAATTCTACCCATCTTGCCGGAGTTCCTCTGCCACCCTCACCCTGCCTTGGGAATTCTCCATCTGCTCGTCCAGAATTCCAGTCATGAACCCGTTGCAGCGAATCTACGCGTTGATATGCTTGACATCCTTGACTTCCGCCCGTACGGGGTTATCATCCGATCATCCCCCCCCAGGTGGGGTGGATTAGGAGAAGACGATGCTCAAACTGAAAGTCGAAGGTATGACCTGCGGTCATTGCGTGATGCATGTGCAGCAAGCCATCGCCAAGGTGCCGGGGGTGCAGGGGCCGGTGGAGGTGAGCCTGGCGAAGGGCGAGGCTTTGGTGAATGGGGCCCCTTCCCTGGAGGCCGTGCTCGCGGCCGTCAGCGAGGAAGGCTATAGCGCTTCCCTGGCCTCGTGAGCAGCGCATGGGCTGTGACAACGGGCTGCGACTGGATCCTGGCGTGCGCGAGAACGCCCGCCGTCGATTGCTCAGCGTCAAGGGCCATGTGGAGGGCATCCTGCGCATGCTGGCAGACGAGAAGGTCTACTGCGGGGATGTCCTCAAACAGATCAAGGCCGTGAATGGGGCCTTGGACAAGATCGGCCAGCTGGTTCTTCAGAGTCACCTCAAACACCATGTGGTCACCGCCCACGAGCGTGGCGACGAGGATAGGATCCTGGACGAGCTGATGGAGATTTTGAAGTACCGGTGAAGTCCACCACGAAGACACATGGATGCAGGCAAGACATAAAATCTCTTTGCGTCTTTCTGATACTTTGCGCCTTGGTGCCTTTGTGGTTCATCTTTTGGAGCCAACGTGGCCAGGAAAACCTATCGCATCGAAGGCATGACCTGCGCCAGTTGTGTGCGACGCGTGGAGAAAGCCCTTGCCACCGTGCCGGGCGTGTCGGAAGTCGCGGTTAACCTGGCGACCGAAGAGGCCTCCCTGGTCGGCGATACGGTGCCGGTGGAAGTCCTCGCGGAGGCGCTGGAATCCAGGGGTTACCACCTGGTGGTCGAGGCACAACAGGCCTCCCCGGAACTTAAGTACGCCCTGGCTCGCGTCGTCGTCGCATGGGTGCTGACCCTGCCCCTCATGGCGGGCATGATCCCGGGCCTGCATCTGCACCTCCCCTGGCAGGTCCAGGCGCTCCTCAGCGCCTTGGCTGCCTTCGGGGCGGGCTATCCCTTCTTCCTTCACGCAGGACGGCAAGCCATGCATGCCGAAACCAGCATGGACACCCTCATCGCGCTCGGCGCCTCGGTGAGCTGGGCCTTCGGGCTCTACGAAGGCATCCGCGGGAGCATGCATCCGCCCTTCGAAACGGCTGCGGCCCTGGTGGCCTTCCTGCTGGTGGGCAAGTACCTTGAGGCGAAGGCCAAGCACCGGGCCACGGACGCCCTGGAGGCCTTGCTGAAGCTGGCTCCCGCCATGGCCTTTCGCATCGCTGCGGACGGCAGCGAGGAGGCGGTTCCTTCGAGCCTGCTGGTGCCTGGGGATCGGGTGCGCGTGAAGCCTGGGGGTGCAATCCCGGTCGATGGCGTGGTGGTCTCGGGGGGTGCCGATGTGGAGGAGGCGCTGCTCACAGGCGAACCCCTGCCGGTGCCAAAACATACCGGGGATGAGGTCATTGCTGGAGCGGTGGTGCACGGCGGAGCCCTTGAGATCCGGGTCGCGTCCGTAGGTCGCCAGACCTGGTTGGCGAAGCTGGCCCGGCAGGTGGTGGACGCTCAGGGTTCTCGCGCTCCAGTTCAGGACCTGGCTGACCGCATCTCCGCCGTCTTCGTCCCAAGCATCCTCATACTCGCTGGCGTGACCCTGGTCGCCTGGTGGATCATCAAAGGCGATCTATCCCAGGCTTGGCGTCCGGCTGTGACCCTGCTGGTCATCGCCTGCCCCTGCGCCCTGGGTCTAGCCACACCGGTGGCCATGGCGGCCTCCCTGGGCACGGCCGCGCGCCATGGGTTGCTGGTCCGCGATGCCTCGGCCATGGAACGCCTCGCGCGCGTCACGGCTCTGGCCTTCGACAAGACCGGCACCCTGACGGAGGGAAAGCCTGCCCTCCACGAGGTGCGCGAACTCGCCGGGTCTGACCGGGCCCAGCTCCTGCGTCTGGCAGCGGCTCTGGAGAGAGGTTCCGAGCATCCCATCGCCAAGGGGATTCTGGAGGCCGCAAAGGGCCTGGCTTGGCCCGAGGCGGAGGACTTCCGCGCCCATCCCGGGGGTGGCGTCACTGGCCGTGTCGAGGGCCGCAACCTGCGCCTGGGCAGCTCTGCATTCCTTGGGCAGGGGTTTCAGGAAATCCCCCCGCACGCCACCGCCGTGGGTCTGGCGGAAGGGGACCAGTTGCTTGGTGTCTTTATCCTCGCGGACACCCTGCGTCCCGAAACCAAGGGAACCCTGACGGCCCTGCGGGCCCTTGGGCTGGAACTCCACCTCTTCAGCGGCGATCGGCCCGAGGCGGTCCAGGTCATCGCCCGCGAACTGGGCATCCCTGAAGCCCTTGGCGGCTGCACGCCAGAAACCAAGCAGACCCGCATCCGGGAATTACAGGCTCGCGGCGCGGTGGTGGCCTTCATCGGGGATGGCGTCAACGATGCGCCTGCCTTGGCTCAGGCGGATGCTGGCATCTCACTGCCGGGCCTCGAAGCCGCCCAGGCGGCTGCGCCCATGAACCTGCTCCGGGGAGGCCTCTCGCCACTGCTGATGGCCCTGAGCCTAGCGCGTCGCACCCGCATCGTCGTCCGCCAGAATCTCGGCTGGGCCTTCGGCTACAACCTAGTGTTGATACCTCTGGCTGCCTTCAATCTGTTGGACGCCTTTGGCGGCCCCATCCTCGCGGGCGCAGCCATGGGGATGAGCTCCCTGACCGTCGTGCTCAACGCCCTGCGGTTGAAGCGCGTTTGATAACGATTCGCTTGCAATCAGAAAGACGGAGCCACCATAAAGACCGCCAAGGGAATAGCCATTCCCAGCGGATTTCCTGGGTGCCCTTCATGCCCTTCGTGCTTCCTTGGTGTACTTGGGGGTGAGTCGTTCAAGTTAAGTCCGTGAATGGGTATTGGCTAGGCCATGCGCAGCTTCAGCCAGTCATAGGCTGCTTCGGGATCGAAGCTCTCCATGCCATCCGCATAGAGAAGGTCGGCCAAGTCGAAGGTCCGGGACAGGGGTTGGTCGGTGAGGTAGGGTACGGCGATGCAAGGCATGAATGCCCGGTGGGCTGCTTCCACACCGGGGTGGGAGTCCTCCACCACCGCGCAGGTGTGGGGCTGGACGCCCAGGCGGCGGGCGGCCTCCAGGAACACGTCAGGCGCGGGTTTACCGTTCGGGACTTCCTCAGCTGAGACCACCTGCTGAAAGACCTCAGCCAGACCCACGGAGGTCAGCAAGCGACGGATCACGTTTGGGGCGGACCCTGAGGCTACGGCGACAGGGATGTGGTCAGCTACCAAGAATTCCAGGAAGCGTTTCATTTGCGGGTATACCCGCGTGTTCCGTTCCGCTATCTCCAGGTAGAGGGTGTTTTTCTCTAGCGCCAGAGCCTCGGGGGTGACCGGAAGGCCGTAACGCTGCACAAAATCGTTCATCATGTCCCGGTTGCCGCGGCCGATGTAGCGCCGCTTTTCCTCCTCCGAAAAGGGAATTCCGTACTTGGCCAGGAGCGCTCGGTCGGCCAGGTAGTAGTTGGGTTCGCTATCGATGAGGGTGCCATCCAGATCGAAGATGACAGCCTGCACGGGGTAGCATGGTGCCGGGGCGATCCGCGCCGAGAGCTCCATGAGGTTGCCCTCGGGGTCGCGCAGCTCAGCCTCGCGAAAACCATCGCCGGTATTGCGTGGGGCCTTGATCGCCAGGCCAGGGAAAGCCGTTTCCGAGATGCGCCGGTATTCCGCATCCACGTCTTCCACCCAGAGGGCGATGTGGTTGGGTGCCCGGTTGCGTTGGTACAGGAAGTCTTCTCCGCGCGGCCGCTCCAGGAGTTCCAGGGACAGCCCTCCCCGTTCCAGGAAGACAGTGCGCAGTCCGGGGTTGTTGAGGCTCACGTAGCGATACCGAGGTTGGAATCCGAGCACGCTCCGATAGAACAGCTCCATGGTAAAGAGATCCTGAACTTCCATGCCGATGTGATCCAGTTTCATTCCACCCTCAAAGGAGCTATGAACAGGATAGGGAGGATGAATACGAAGGTCATGCTATTCATCCTCTCCATCCAGTTTGCCGATCATCTTCTGTCTATATGCCGCCCTCATCGTGGATCGCCCCTGCCGCTTCGTTTGGACCATCCCAGTTTTTCAAAGATGGAGAAGATCAGGCTGAGGACCATGCCCTTGAGCCGAGTGCCGCCAATATTGATAGGTAGGCCGCCTGATCCAGCCCTACTGGATGGATTCCTCGGCAGAGATGGCAGGCATTCCCACAAGGAGCATCGCGTTCTTCTCGATCGGACTGATTGAGGTAGGGGCCTTGTCTACTGGAAGCGCAATGCTCAACCCCTAAGATTCTGGGCTAGCGATGGCTCTACAGACCGGGTTTGCGGTGATCCAGGGCATGCCGGAGGTGACCGGAACAGGTTTTTGGAAATTGAACAAGCATCCACTGGAATTTCCTCTCAGTTCCCAGCATCTATATGAGAACCCAGAAGAAATGGAACCCCGCTGCAGCCAGAAGCAATGGAACCAAGGATGCATGGAGCTAAATCATGAATCATACAAACGGCTGGATGGGAGGGTGGATGGGGGGCTGGATGGGTGGAGGGCCATGGCTTTGGATAGTGATCTGCGCACTGCTAGTGGTCCTGGTGGTCGTCGTGCTTAACAAGCAGTCTCGGAAATAGTCGTGCGTTGGCGACCCGCCGGTGAAGTGAACGATCAAGCATGAAAGGAAACCCATGCTGGTCAAGCTATCCGCTGACAAAACCGTGTGCGAAGCATCCGTTGCCTTGCCCGATCACAATTTCCGAGGAGGACCGTAAGGCCATTCGGGCTACCTTGAAGTCAACCGCTCTACTCGCAATGTTCAGCTCACCCAAATTGGATGGGTGGCACAGTAAGTGGACGAGACGATTGTTAAAATCATGAAGGAGGGAACAGCACCATGAATGAATCGAAATCCGTGACCAAAGACCCCATCTGCGGAATGACCGTGGACAAAGCAACCGCTCTCCATGTGGAGCGGGACGGAAAGACGTTCTACTTTTGCAGTGACACCTGTCGGCAAAAGTTTCTATCCATGCCCGCCAGTGCTAAACCCGAAGGCAAGCCTTAAAGCTGCTGAGGATGACATTCAAACGGGTTAGATAAAGAAAATACCGATTGGAACCCCTATGGCCATCGACCCCATCTGTGGCATGACGGTTGACGAAGCGTCCGCGCTGCGGGCCGAGCGCGACGGACAGACGATCTATTTCTGTAGTGACGATTGTCGGCAGAAGTTTCTGGCAACACCCACTGACGTGAAGCACGAAGAGCAGCCGCCGGGGAAAGCCATCTACACGTGTCCGATGCACCCCGAAGTGCAGCAGGACCATCCCGGCGAATGCCCCAAGTGTGGCATGGCGCTGGAACTCAAGACGATGACAGCGGGCACGGATGCCAAGGAGAACGCCGAGCTGCACGCCATGACGTTGCGCTTCTGGATCGGCGCAGCGCTGACCTTGCCGGTGTTTTCCCTGGCGATGGCTCACGTGATCCCGGGACTGGCCAGGCAGTCCTGGGTGGATAGCCACGCCTCACGCTGGCTGCAATTCGCGCTCAGCACGCCGGTGATCTGCTGGGCGGGCTGGCCGTTTTTTCAACGGGGTTGGCGCTCCGTCGTGACGCGCCACTTGAACATGTTCACGCTGATCGCAATCGGCGTGGGTGCAGCCTTCGTCTCCAGCGCCGTAGCGATGCTCATTCCCAACTTATTCCCAAACACGATGCAGCACGAAGGCAAGGTCGCCATCTACTTCGAAGCCGCGGCGGTGATCGTGGTGCTGGTGCTCCTCGGGCAGGTGCTCGAACTCCGTGCGCGCAGTCGCACAGGGAGCGCCATCAAAGCGCTGCTAAACCTGGCACCACCCACAGCGCGACAAGTTGCACCAGAGGGCGATCATGAAGTACCGCTCGACCAGGTGAAAGTCGGCGACTGTTTGCGCGTGGTTCCAGGTGACAAAGTGCCCGTGGATGGCGTGGTCCTCGAAGGTCACTCCAGCGTGGAGGAATCCATGATCACCGGCGAACCGCTGCCCGTGGAGAAGACCGTCGGCAACAAAGTGACGGGCGGCACCGTCAATGGCCCAGGCAGTTTTGTCATGCGCGCCGAACGCGTTGGCAGCGACACATTGCTCGGACAGATCGTGAACATGGTTGCCGAAGCCCAGCGTAGCCGAGCTCCCATTCAAGGTCTCGCCGACAAGGTCGCGGGCATCTTCGTGCCGGTGGTGCTGGCAGTGGCGGTGTTCACCTTCGTCCTCTGGCTGTGGCTGGGGCCTGAGCCAAGGCTCGCGCACGCCATCGTCAACGCCGTTGCGGTCCTCATCATCGCCTGCCCATGCGCGCTCGGCTTGGCTACGCCCATGTCCATCATGGTAGGCGTCGGACGCGGCGCGCTGGAAGGCGTGCTCGTTAAAAACGCCGAGGCGCTCGAACGGTTGGAGAAAGTCACCACGCTCGTCGTGGACAAGACGGGCACGCTCACGGAGGGCAAACCCAAGCTCGTGGATATCCTGCCCATCGGCGGTTTGGACGCGAAGGAATTCCTGCGGCTCGCCGCATCACTGGAGCAGAGCAGTGAACATCCGCTTGCCGCCGCGATTGTACAGGGTGCTAAGGAACAAGGTATCGATTTCGAGGCCGTGCAAGACTTTCGCTCGGTGACAGGGGGCGGTGTTATCGGCACCGTTGCAGCTCATGCGGTGCTGATCGGCAAACCGGATTTCTTGCGGACGGAAAAGATCACGGGACTGGAGTCGCTGGAAGCGTCGGCTGTAAAACTTCAAGAAGAGGGCAAGACCGCGATGTTTGTCGCAATAGATGGCAAGCCTGCGGGAATCCTCGCTGTCGCGGACCCAATCAAAGCCACCACCCCCGAAGCCATTCGCGAACTCCACTCACTCGGGTTGAAGATTGTCATGCTCACCGGCGACAATCGCCGCACTGCTGCCGAGGTCGCCAGGCAACTCGGCCTAGATGAGGTGGAAGCGGAGATCGAACCCGCCGGGAAGGTCGCCCATGTCAAAAAGTTGCGCACGGAAGGCAAGCATGTCGCGATGGCCGGAGACGGGATCAACGACGCACCCGCCCTCAGCGAAGCTGAAGTCGGCATTGCCATGGGGACCGGCACGGACGTGGCCATGCAAAGCGCTGGCATCACTCTTGTGCGCGGCGACCTCCGCGGCATTGCCAAAGCCATTCGTCTCAGTCGCGCAACCATGCGAAACATCCGCCAGAACCTGTTCTTCGCCTTTCTGTACAACGCGCTGGGTATTCCGGTGGCGGCCGGGGTGTTCTATCCGTTCTTCGGCTTGCTGCTCAGCCCGATCATTGCCGGCGCCGCGATGAGCCTGAGTTCCGTCTCAGTCATCAGCAACGCCCTTCGGCTGCGGAAAGTAAAACTGTGATTTAAGTGCGACCCCTGAACTGAAGCTGGTCATTCCGAGCAAGCGGCGCGATTTGAGCAAGTTTCACTATGTCGCTAAGGTAGCGGCCATTCATATGGTTCAACAAATGGGCCTGCTTGGTTGGCCCTCACTCAGTCGCTTTGAGTGGCTCACACACTAAAACCCCCGGCTACGCCGGGGGATATTTACCCCATCATTTTCAGATTTTCCGCCGAATAGGTCCCAGTCAATACTAGCTTTGCCTTTTGTTCGCTCTGGCAGTAGTCATCCGTTCGTCAATATCTTTCATGCTCTGCTCAATCATTCGTAAATCATCCATCGAATACATGCCAGGGTTCTTTCTCATATCGGCGTGCATCATCTTCATCTTCTTCTGAAGCGCATTAGCCATGTCCATGCAGCTTTGCATCGTTTTCATGCTCATGGCCTTATCTTCGGCGGTTAGAGGAGCACTCGGAGTCTGCGAAAAGACAGGCACCGTAGCTGACACCATTAACGCTGTGAGAAAAACGGTAGCGATCTTGTTCATGTTTTACTCCTGCTTGCATGGGAGAGGTTGAGCCGGGATTGGCTCATTGGCGCGGTTACCAACAGAACCGCATATTAAGGCAGATAATTCAGTTACACAAGTGGCCTTTCTGATATTTTTTCTGATATTTTATCCTGCCCCCGATTGCCACGGATGAAACCCTTCCTTAGCGCCCTAAAGGATGGCCTGCTGACTTTGGGCCCATTCACGAGGTCCCTTTTTGCCCCCTCTGATCATTGAGAGCCCGGAACGCGCCTATTCCTCCAATAGGACAGGGGTAAGGCCAGCCGATTGCAAATCGCGACATTTGAGCGAGTGAGCGAAGAACGCGACCGCTACCTAGAGGTGGACTCCAGCAGACCGTATTAATCACTTTTAAACAGGGAAATACTTGTCAACAGACTCTGCAAGATATCGTTTTAAGAGCGAGCGATCGGCTGCCCCAAAGTCCTTCAGGAAACCCGGCGCCATCCGTTCGAAAACAGATAGCGTCTCTGGATCGAAGTGGCCGCCACTGCCCTGGCGCATGATCTCCATGGTTTGATCAAGAGGCAGCGCATCTTTGTAGGGCCGCTTGGAGGTCAGGGCGTCGAATACGTCCACGATCGCGAACAGGCGGGCGTTGAAGGGAATCTCCGCGCCCTGCAATCCCTGCGGATAGCCAGCTCCGTCAAACCGTTCGTGGTGGTGGGCGACCACCTCCTGGGCTCGGAACAGCCAATGAGATTCATGGATGATTTCTTCCCCAATTGCAACATGCGTCTTCATGATGTCGAATTCTTCGCTCGTCAACTTGCCGGCCTTCAGCAGGATGCTGTCAGGGATTCCGATCTTCCCGACGTCGTGCAGGAAGGCCCCAGCGATGAGCGAGGAGATCTCTCCTGAGGGGATTCCCATGGCCTCCGCAAGATGGATGGCGTACAAGGTGACGCGGTAGTTGTGAATGTCCGTGTCGGAATCCCGCTTGGCGATGGCGCTGCCCAGGACGCGCATCAACTCCACGATGCTTTCAAGTAGGCTCCTGGTGAGCCGGACCGTGTCGCGATTGAGCGCGACGATGACAGGATAGAGCACGAGGCTGGTCAGAGTCGTCACGATCAGCACCATCAGCAAGGTGTCGCGAATCCTGGCTTCGATGGCTTGGACTGTCTGGGCTGGGACCAGGTAGATGCCCTCAAAGTACCCGAACAGCATCTGGTCTGGGCCGGCTAAGGGCACCAACGCTTGGACGAACAGGCGGTGGCCGATTCGCAGTGTTTTGTGATGATGGCTGCCGAAAGGCGGGAACTCATGGGGGTAGTTCCCGATGGCGGAGTCGAGGGCTGGATCGGATTTCTCCCGGACGTCGAGCAAAGGTTTGCGATCTCTGCCATAGAGGCGCATGGCCGCGAACTGGCTGCCATGGAGAAGCATTTTCAGGGCCGGCAGATGTTGCTCCGCATCTCCCTCGAACAGGGCTCTATCAGCCGATAGATCGAAATGCAGGGCTGCTTCCGCGGCGAGGTCGGAGACATTGGCATCGACACGACGGGATTCCAGCCAATACGCCGCGGCTCCAAACGCCAGGGACAGGACCAGCCACACCGGGACGAGGCGGCTCAGGATGGCCCGGTGGATCGACAGGCTGTGCGGCTTCACGGATGCCCTCCGGTGCGCTGGGCAGGAAGTTCAACCGTGAAGCAGGCTCCGCCCCCAAGGTTGTTGGCAACGGTGATGCGCCCCCCATGGGATTCTGCGATCCACGCTGTGATGGCCAAACCAAGTCCGGCTCCGTGCTTCTGGGTTTGGCTCGGATCGGTCTGGTAGAAGCGTTCGAAGATACGTTCGAGGCTGTCCTCGGGGACCCCGGGTCCGGTGTCGCGAACGAGCAGTCGGACCGTTTCTGGAAGGGTGCAGACTGCGACCATCACCCGGCCTCCTGAGGGGGTGAATTGCAAGGCATTGTCAAGCAGGTTGCTCAGTAGCTGATAGAGCCATCGTTCGTCGCCGCAAACCTCCGCTGGGCCGGAAACCTCCACGTCCAGCGACAGGGCGCGTTCCTGGGCTCTTGGCTGATAGGCCTCGGTGAGAGCCTGCGCGAGGGAATCCAGCCGCACGGTTTCCTTCTCCATCACCAGGCGCCCGGTATCCGCTCTGGCCAATAGCAGCAGATCTTCCACGATCTTCCGCAGGCGGTCCACATCCTCTCCCAGGCTCTCTAGGGCGCCCTGCTGCTCGTCCGCCGTGCGCGGTTTCTCAAGCACGACATCGAGGGTGTTCCGCATGATGGCCAGAGGATTGCGCAGTTCGTGTGAGGCATCAGCGGTGAAGCGCTTCATGGCGCCGAAGGATTGCTCCAACCGCTCGATCATGCGATTGAGGGTTTCCACCAGGCGGCCAATCTCGTCCTCCACGCCGGGATGGGGCAATCGCTGATCCAGGCTGCTGGCTTCGATCGCCCTGGCCATCCGGGTGATTCGGTCGATGGGGGCAAGGGCTTTTCCGGAAAGCCAGAAGCCCCCGAGAGCCGAACAGGCGATTCCCGCCGGGATCAACAGGAGCAGGGTGTAGCGGAGCTTCTTCAAGGTTTCCTGGATATCACCGAGATCCTGCAGCAGGCGGATGACCCCCCGGCGACCGCTCCTGGCTCGGTAGGGCCAGGAAAGGACGCGCCATGGCATGCCTTGGTTCTCAAGGGTCTCGTACCTGGGGCTAGGCACGTTTTCCCAGCCGAGGGTGTTCATCGTCGGTGCCGTCGCGGGGATCTGAGCGTCGGGAGACTGATAAAACACTTGATGCTCTCCTTCGACATCGTGGAACAGGATCAACCGCCCGAGCTGGTTGAGCGTTTCCGTTTGCGAGGGCGTCAACGTGTGGCAGTCTTCCTCTTCGTTGAGGATGTGCTGCACCGCCACGGCCATTGCCCGCAAGGGTTCATCGTGGTGCCGCAGCAGCCGGTGCTGGACGATCCCATAGATCAGGAGGCCGGCGAGGAGCATCACCAGGGTCAGCGCTGAGCAGTACCAGAGCGTCAGACGAAAGCGGAGTGTGCGGGGAATGCGCATCAGTCCTTCTCTTGCAGGATATACCCAGTCCCGCGCACGGTATGGATGAGCTTCCGAGGGAAGGGCTGATCGACCTTCCGGCGCAGATAGTTGATGTAGACCTCAACCACGTTGGAGCCGCCATCGTTAACGTAGTCGGAAGCCCAGACCTGATCGAGGATCATGGCCCGCGTCAAAACCATCTCCTTATGGCGCAGGAAATATTCCAGCAGGGCGAATTCCCGAGCAGAGAGATCAATGGGTTGCCCTGCCCTCTTAACCTCACGGGTACTGGGGTTCAGCTCAAGATCAGCCAGCTTGAGGACTGTCTGTGGCTCGATCTGTGGGCGCCGGCTGATCGCCCGCACCCGCGCCAATAGCTCCTTGAATGCGAAGGGCTTGGGCAAGTAGTCATCGGCTCCGAGATCCAATCCTCGCACCCGATCCTCGATGCCACTGCGGGCGGTCAGCATGAGCACAGGAACTGTATTTCCAGATGCGCGCAATTCTTGGAGCACATCGAAGCCGTTCTTGAGGGGAAGCGTCACATCCAGGATGACGGTGTCGTAGGTTTTCGACAAAGCCAGCCGCAGGCCTGTCGATCCATCCCGAGCGACTTCCGCGACCATTCCGTGTTCCTTCAACCCCTGGAGCAGGATGTTCCCCAGCTTGATTTCGTCTTCGATGATGAGGACTTTCACGTTCGCCCTCCGGCTGGATACACCCCCATGATGGAGCAGATCAATTGGGTTGGATGGTTTCTTAGAATATCCTTAGAGAAATCGCTTCCGAATCTGTTCGAGATCACACCCTGCCCGTACTGTGGCTACGCCACGGAATGATAGCAAACCCATAGCCAACGGGCTTTTTAGCGTTTCTGGAAAGCCCTTCGCGAGAGGGATGTTTCCCCCTGGACCGAAATGTAACTTGCGAACTCTTCCGCGCCGCTTAACCTGGATCACGAGGTCACTTTCAATGCGCCGTCTCCTTCACCTATTCGCCTTGCTCGCGCTGGTCACGACCGGACTTGCGCAGGGAATGAGCATGCCCGAGATGCTTCAAGCTCCGGGTTGTGTGAATGTGTGTAAGACGAGTGATGCGGCGTCGGATCCCTGCACCATCATTACTCCCTCGACTCCTTCGGGTTCGCGAGCCCCATCCTGCCCAGCGTCCACTCGATCTTGCAGCACCAGGGGTGGCAGTGTTACCGCCTATACTTCAATCATCCAGAAGCAGAATCACGAACGCCTGGAACGGTGGATTGAACCGAGTCCATGGCCCAGTATTGCGAACGAAACCCCCGTCAGCAGTGGGCCAATGGACGCCGCCCTGGTGGGTTCGCCAGCGGTTTACCCATCGCCTGATCGGCTCTTGGAACGATTGGCGATACTCGGTACATTCAGGATTTGAGACGAAGGCTGCGAAGACGCGAGTGGATGCATATCGTTTCTCCCACTCGGGCTGGTCTGCGCAAACACCTTAGATAATCTCTGAGACCTTCATCCGTTGGCGGAAGGATCGCATTCCGGAATGGGTCAGCGTCGGCAACTTGCCTTGCGGCGAAGCGAAGCTTTCGGTCTCAGCGAGCGATACTGATTACCGTCCCAAGCAGCCCATCTCAATCCAATCTCTGGCGTCCGCAGGCCATGCCTGCCAGAAAATGCCCCCATCTTCGGGACATTCCCGACGCCTTCATCCCTTCATCCCTTCATTCAGGAGAATCCCATGCGAGCCATCATTCTCACCGCCCTTGTAGCCACCGCCTTTTCGGCCGCCTTCGCCGCCACCCCCGCCAATGTCCCCACACCAGCCCCCAGCTCGCTTTGCCCGATCCAGCACAGCGCGGTGAATGCAAGCTGCCCCATGATCAAGAGCAACGGTCAGGATCTGCGTTCCTGCCTCCCCGGGCTGACGGGTGGATCTGAAACGTCCCCATCGAGACCTTCATTTCAACAGGAGCGCCGTGGACGCAATGCCTAGGCGCGAAACGCGAGGCCCCAAGGTAATTCCTCCCGTTGCATCGAGCATTCCTTCCCATCATCGCTAGCAAGAAGCCCACCTCAAGCCAATCACCGGCGTTCGCAGGTCAAGCCTGCCAGGAAATGTCCCCATCCCGGGACATTCCAGACGCCTCCAACTTTCATCCCTTCATCTTGGAGAATCCCATGCGAGCTACCATTCTCACCGCCCTTTTAGCCACCGCCTTTTCGGCCGCCTTCGCCGCCACCCCCGCCAATGCCCTCGCACCCGCCCCGGCACCCGCCCGCAGCGCGCTTTGCCCCATCCCGCTCAGTGCGGTGAACTCGAACTGCCCCATGGTCAAGAGCAATGGTCAGGATCTGCGTTCCTGCCTCCCTGGGCTGACGGGAAGTTCGGAAACGTCTCCTTCCAGCCCTTCATTCCAACGGGAGCGTCGTGGGCGCAATGCCTAGAATTTGCGTTCCGCGAAACGACGACTAGCCTCAAGACGGGAGGGGCCCAAGCGAAAGCTGGGCTCCTCCCGTTAAGATCACTCGCAAGATCGAATGCGAGCAGCATGCGCGTTGTCGCCTCAGCGCGAGGAATCGAGACCGCTGCAAAATAGCTGGGCAGTTTCGGTGATTTTGTTACAGCCCACATGCCTGTCCATCACTTCAACGACAAAGTTGTATTGGCACAGCGGCTTCATCATCACTTTTCGCAACCCTTCCCCGGATTTCGGCATCATAGGGGTATGCAAGCCCCCGATAGGGGTAACCTAGGCTCTTCATCTGCATGCGTCGCTTCCTCTATTGCCTCTTCGCCCTGCTCGTGGTCATCGGTGCCACTGGGGCGGAGCTGCAATTGCCCCAGGAGACGGCTCCTGTCGCGATGGACTGCCAGCCTTCGGGCGGGATCTGCCCCTGCGGCATGCCCATGCCCCAGCGGGGACCGCAACCTTGCAATACCTCTGTGCCATCCTCCATGGCGGTGCCCACGCCGAAAGTTACGGCGGTCGGTGAAAGCGCCACCTCGGCGAATCAGACGGTCCGGGAACCAAAGCCTTGGCCCGCTGCCTGGACCCTGCTCGCTCTGCTTCAGGACGAGCGAACAATGGCCTCGGCGCCGATTCCCCTGGATACAGGACCGCCCCTCCTGGCCTCCGAACGATTAGCTCGCTTGCGGGTCTACCTGATCTGAGGGAAGTTCCGTCCCCTAATGGACGACGAGTTGCTATTCCCCCGTTCCAGGAGCCCCTATGCGAATTTACGTGCCCATGGCCCTAGCCCTTGCCGCGACGGTCTGGAGCCAGACGCCACCCCTTTCCGCCCCCATTCCTGCCCAGTTGGCCAGCCCCTCGGATCCGGTCCTGGATTCGCTCATTCGCCAAGCCCTGGACCGCAGTCCTGATCTGGCCAGATCCTCTGACCTGATCGCCGCGGAAAAGGAGCGGGTTCCGCAGGCCAGGGCGCTGCCTGATCCCACGCTCTCCTTTGGCATCCAGAACGACGGCTTCAAGAAAATCCAAGTCGGTGTGATGGAGACCAGCTATTACCAGGTGATGCTCACGCAGCCCTTCTACTGGCCCGGCAAGCGGGGCATCAAGGCGGACGTGGCGCGCCTGGGGGCGGAGGTTTCCGAGGCCAGCCTCTCCCGGGAGCGCCTGACGCTGCGGGCGGATGTGAAGCGCGCCTACTATGGCCTCCTGCTGGTGCATGACCAGCAGGTCCTCCTGGACCTCCAGGTGCCCCTGCTCCAGCAAGCGGAGGCTATCACCAAGACTCGCTACGAAGTTGGCCAAGGGTCCCAGGCCGATATGCTCCGAGCCCAGCTGGCCAGCATGCGGCTGATCCAGCCCCGTCTGGCCCTGGAATCGGAGGCTCGCACGGCCCTGGCCAATCTCAACCGCCTGCGCGCCATGCCGCCGGAAACGCCCATCCCCACGACCCAAAGCTTCGGGAAGTTGCCCGACCCCGCTCCTATCCGCATCGAGAGCACCTTGGAGCCAGCGCTCCAGGAGAGCCCCGAACTGAATTCCGCCCGAGTAGGCCTGAAGCAGGCGGAGCGAAGCTTGGACCTTGCCCGATTGAACCGTCGCCCGGATTTCACCGTCAGCGCGGGGGTCATGCCCCGGGGAGCACTCGAACCCATGTGGACCTTGAATGTGGGCATCACGCTGCCGCTATGGTCGAAGAACAAGCAGCAGCGGGCTGTGGCCGAGCAGGAGTTCCGGCGGAGTGCCCAGGGCTCCCAGATCGAGGGCCTAGGGCACCTGCTGAAGGAGCGCATCCACGAGCGGGCCGCGAACCTCGATGCCGCGCTCGCGGTGCTGCGCCTCTACCATGAAGGCCTGCTGGTGCAGAGCGAGGGCGCCTTCAAGGCCAGCCTGGCCCAATACGAAACGGGGAAGACGCCCTTCCTTTCCGCGCTCGAAGCCTTGAACGGCTGGATCGCGGACCAGAGTGGCCTGCTCCAGACCCAGGCCCAAGCTCAGGCCATCGTCATCGCCCAGGAGGAACTGACCCTCGGCCCCACCCTGCCCATCGGTGCCACCGGCTTGTCAGCGGGATCCATGGGTTCAGGTGCGGGTGGCTCTGCAACGTCCGCAGCCGGGAATTCCAGTTCTGGGGCGGCGGCTGGTGCGGGCAGTGAAAGCGGTTCTTCATCCACGACATCCATGTAAAGGACAACGGCCATGAATCAACAATTTAGTCGAAAGCGGAAGTCCACGAAGTCGGGTTCCCCACACACCCTGATCTTCGCTCTGCTGGCGTTAACGGTAATAGCCGGAGGAGCCTGCGGCGGCCCAAAGAAGTCCCCAGGGAGCGCGGAGACTCAGCCGGTGGACAAGGGGAAGATCCTCTATTACCGGAATCCCATGAATCCCAAGATCACCTCACCCGTATTCAAGAAGGACGAGATGGGGATGGACTATATCCCGGTTTACGAGAATGAGGTCCAGAAGCCATGAATCAAAAAGTGAATCAAGAACAGAAGGAGACGAAGTCCCGTTTCCCGCGCACTGCGGCCCTTGTGCTGCTGGGGCTGGTGGTGGGGGCTGGAGGGGCCTGGGGCGTCCTCAAGATGTCCCGGGCTGCCGTTGAGGCCCCCTCGAATGGCAAAGGGAAGATCCTCTTCTACCGCAATCCTATGAACCCTCAGATCACATCGCCCGTATTCATGAAGGACGAGATGGGGATGGATTATCTGCCTGTTTACGAGAACGAGGTGAAGGGGGAGACCGCTCCGGCCCAGCCTGGAGACAAAGGCAAGCTGCTCTTCTACCGCAATCCCATGAATCCCACCATCACTTCACCCGTCTTCAAGAAGGATGAAATGGGGATGGATTACCTGCCTGTCTATGAGAGCGAAGTGAAGGGGGAGACCCCGGCCGTGGAAGGCCATGGGATGGTGACGATCGCCACGGACCGGCAGCAGCTCATAGGCCTCAAGACCGCCAAGGTGACCGAGGGCTCCGTGGGGGGCGAGATCCGCACCAATGGGCGGGTCGCCGTCGACGAGACCCGGGTCAGGAAGGTCAACGTGAAGGTGGAAGGTTTCGTGGAGCGGCTCTACGTGGACTTCGTCGGCAAGCCTGTGGCCAAAGGGCAGCCGCTCTTCAGCATCTATAGCCCGGATTTCGTCAGCGCCCAGAGGGAATATCTGCTTGCCCTCAAGACCCAGCAGGCCATGAGCCAGGGGGCCTTCCAGACCAGCGGTAGTGATCTCTTGGAATCGGCTAGGCGCCGTCTTCAGTACTGGGATGTCCCGCAGGAGACCATCAATCACCTGGAGCAGACGGGTGAGGTTCAGCGGACCCTCACGCTGCGCTCGCCAGTCTCGGGTGTGGTGACCGCCAAGAACGTGGTGGAAGGCTCCCGCATCACCTCTGCGGACATCCCTTTCGAAATCACCGACCTGAGCCGGGTCTGGGTGCTGGCGGATGCCTACGAATCGGATCTCAGCCGCGCCAAGGTGGGCATGACCGCAGAATTGACCCTCCAGTCCTCCCCGGGCCGGGTCTTCAAAGGCCGGGTGGCCTTCATCGACCCGTTCCTGGATCCCAAGTCCCGCACCGCCAAGCTCCGGCTCGAGTTCCCGAATCCCAAAGGGGAACTGAAGCCAGAACTCTTCGGTGAGGTGGTCCTCAAAGGGCAGGGCAGGAAGGGACTCCTCGTGCCCCGGGATGCCATCATGGATTCAGGCACCATGCGGGTGGCGTTCGTCGCCCTTGGCAATGGCCGGTTCGAGCCTCGAGAAGTCACCACAGGTGTGAGTCTCGGCGAGCAGGTGGAGATCCTGCAGGGATTGAAGGCCGGAGATGACGTGGTCACCCGCGCCAACTTCCTGGTGGATTCCGAATCCCGTCTCCGGGCGGCCTTGGCCCAGATGGGCTCCACGCCCGCCAAGAAGCCCTAAGGGAACGCCATGCACGAACACTCAAGCGTCGACCTCGACAACCTCAGCTTGCTCCAACGCATCATCCGCTTTTCCGCGGAGAACCGCTGGCTGGTACTGGCAGCCTCTGTGGTCATCATCGCTATCTCCTTCTGGAGCATGCAGCGCATCCCTTTGGACGCCCTGCCGGATCTCAGCGATACCCAGGTGATCGTCTACTCCAAGTGGGACCGCAGTCCCGACATCATTGAGGACCAAGTCACTTATCCCATCGTCACCAGCCTGCTGGGGGCACCCAAGGTCAAGGCCGTTCGGGCGCTTTCGGATTTCGGCTTCTCCTATGTCTATGTGATCTTCGAAGACGGTACGGATATCTACTGGGCCCGGAGCCGGGTACTGGAGTACTTGAGCAAGATCACCGCCAGCCTGCCTCCCGGCGTGAAGACGGAACTGGGCCCGGACGCCACCTCGGTGGGCTGGGTCTACCAGTACGCCTTGGTGGACCGCAGCGGCAAGCACAGCATGGACGAGTTGAAGTCCTACCAGGATTGGTTCCTCCGCTATTCCCTGCAGAGCGTGCCCGGCGTCTCGGAAGTGGCCACTGTGGGCGGCCAGGCGCGGCAGTTCCAGGTGAGCGTCAATCCGAACAAACTGGCGACCTACGGTATCTCCATCGAGACCGTCATCCAGGCCGTCAAGTCCGCCAACAGCGAAGCGGGCGGTCGCCTCGTGGAGTACAACGGCCGAGAGTACATGGTCCGGGGCCGGGGCTACGTCAAGACGCCCGTGGATCTGGAAAGCGCGGTGCTTAAAGCTCAGAACGGCACCCCCGTCCGCCTGGGCGAAGTGGCCAGCGTTACCCTCGGACCCGAAATGCGCCGCGGCCTCGCGGACTTGAACGGCCAGGGCGATGTGGTGGGCGGCATCGTGGTCATGCGCCAGGGTGAAAACGCCCTGGGCGTCATCGAGCGGGTGAAGGCTCGGCTCCAGGAGTTGAAGGGCAGCCTACCCGAGGGGGTCGAGGTGGTCAGCACCTACGACCGCTCTGAACTCATCAACGAAGCCATCAGGAACGTGAAGCACAAGCTCATCGAGGAGATGATCGTGGTCTCGATCATCATTCTTATCTTCCTCTGGCATATCCCCTCGGCCATCGTGCCCATCGTGACGATCCCCATCTCCGTGGCGGTGGCCTTCATCCCCATGCTGGCTTTCGGGCAGAATGCCAACCTGCTTTCTCTTTCAGGCATCGCCATCTCCATCGGGATCCTGGTGGACGGCGCCATCGTGGAGGTGGAAAACGCCTACAAGAAGATCGAGCGCTGGATCGCTGGAGGGAAACACGGGGATTTCCACAAGGTCCGGCTGGAAGCCCTGCTGGAAGTGGGACCGTCGGTCTTCTTCTCCTTGCTGGTCGTGGCCGTGAGCTTCATGCCGATCTTCACCTTGGTGGACCAGGAGGGCAGGCTCTTCAGACCCCTGGCCTTCTCCAAGAATTTCGCCATGGCCATCGCGGCCATCCTGGCGCTTACCCTGGATCCGGCCATGCGCATGATGTTCGCGCGGATCGAGCCCTACCATTTCAAGCCGAAATGGCTAGCCTGGATGGCCACCCAGGCGGTGGTTGGGAAGTACTACGCCGAGGAAAGGCATCCCATCAGTGTCTTCCTGCACCGCATCTACGAGAGGCCATGCCGCTTCGTGGTCCGGCATGCCAAGGCCACCATCGCAGTCGCGGCCCTGATGGTGCTGGGCACGATTCCGGTGTTCCTGAAACTGGGCAGTGAGTTCATGCCTCCCCTCAACGAAGGCACCCTGCTCTACATGCCCTCCACGCTGCCCGGCATCAGTCAGACCGAGGCCCAGCGCATCCTCCAGATCCAGGACCGCTTGATCCTCACCGTGCCCGAAGTCAAGAGTGTCTTCGGCAAGGCGGGGCGGGCAGATACCGCCACGGACCCGGCGCCGTTCTCCATGATGGAGACGGTGATCGTCCTGAAGCCCGAGCTGGAATGGCGGGAGAAGCCTCGTTGGTACTCGAAAAGAGCTCCCGACTGGATGAAGGCGATCCTAAGGCCCTTCTGGTGGGACCGGCTCACCATCGAGGATGTCAAAGCCGAACTGGACCGGACCGTGCGACTGCCATCTATTCCCAATGCTTGGACCATGCCCATCAAGGCCCGGCTCGATATGCTGAGCACGGGTATCCGCACCCCTGTGGGCCTCAAGATCAACGGGGCCAATCTGGAAACCATCCAGAAAGTGGCCGTGGATGCAGAAACCATACTCCAGCAAGTCCCCGGCACCCGCAGTGCTTTCGCCGAACGGACGGCCCAGGGCTATTTCCTGGACTTCGAGCTGAAGCGGGAGCAGCTGGCCCGCTATGGGCTATCGGTGGAGACCGCCAACATGATGGTGATGACTGCCATCGGTGGCGACAACCAGAGTACGGTGTTCGAGGGCCGCGCCCGTTATCCCGTGAACGTCCGCTATGCGCGGGACTACCGCGAGAATCCAGAAGCCCTGAAGCGCGTACTGATCCCTCTGCCCAACGGCGGTTCCATACCCATGGCGGAGATCGCGGACCTCAAGTGGACCCAGGGACCCGCCATGATCCGGGACGAAAACGGCCTGTTGAATGGCTACGTTCTGGTGGATTTCAATACCTCTGAAATCGATGTAGGCACCTACGTCCAGCGTGCCAAGGCCGCCATTGAAAAAGAGCTGAAGCTGCCCGCGGGCACCAGCGTCACCTGGAGCGGCCAGTACGAGAACATGCTCCGCGTGAAAGAGAGATTGAAAATCATCCTGCCCATCACGCTCATCCTGATTTTCGGGTTGCTCTACGCCAACACCAAGAGCGCCTTCAAGGCCTCCATCGTCATGTTGGCGGTGCCCTTCAGCGCCATCGGCGCGTTCTGGCTGCTCTGGCTGCTGGGTTACAACATGTCCATCGCTGTGTGGGTGGGCCTCATCGCCCTCATGGGGCTGGACGCCGAGACCGGAGTCTTCATGCTGCTCTTCCTGGATCTAAGCCACGACGAAGCCAAGCGTGAGGGCAGACTCAACACCACGGGTGATCTGGTGGAAGCCATCATCCATGGCGCCGTGAAACGGGTGCGGCCCAAAGCCATGACCGTCTTCGCGGCCTTCATCGGCTTGCTGCCCATCATGTGGAGCATCGGCGTGGGTGCGGATCTCATGAAGCGCATTGCCGCGCCCATGGTGGGCGGCCTCGTCACCAGCTTCGCTTTGGAACTGCTGGTCTATCCATCCATCTACTACCTCTGGAAGCGGCGGACGGTGGATGAGGGGCCCGTGAGCGAGGTTTCCCGGTTCTCCGAAGAGGCTTTTCCTGAGTAGGCCGTCGTCACAAAACGATCGGGTCATGTGCGGTCGGACCAGCAGCAGGGGCTGCAAAGACGAAGGCCCCCTGCCTTGAAGCGAAGAGCATCTGCATTCAATCCCTTTGCCAGCCATGAGGTGATCCATGCCAAGAGGACAAGAACGAACCCAGCCGGACGCTTCCGCTGGGTACCGGCGAAAGCGCGATGCCATCGATCCGATCGACTCTC
>JANYIU010000261.1 GCA_025361955.1 Holophagaceae bacterium | reverse complement strand
CAGCGAGGGACGCTCTGATAGACTCTCCCCATGTTTTCCATTGAAAGTCCGGTGCCTTGATGCCAACGACAGGTCTCTCCGCATGAGTCAGAGCTGGCATCTCGGAGGACATTGGTACACCGCTGCAATGGATCTTGGGATCGTTGCGGGCGGATGCACCTGGCAGACCCTTCGAGACGAGAACGAGGGAACCCGCTGGATCCTGCAGCTCTGGTCGCCGCGTTTGCCGGATCGGGAACTGGACGTGGTGCGGGAGACCTACCTCCAGCGCTTCACTGGAGCCGAACCCAGCGATCCCCCTTCTGGGCGGTTCGGTTTCGACGATGCCCACGTCTGGTTCCTCCAGCGGCTCATGGATAAAGCTCTTTCCGAGTGCTGGCCCCAGTGGAGCAGTGCCTTGCAGGAAGCCTTCCTCCAGCGGCTCCGCCAGGCTCTGGAGAAGGACCTCCACCCCCGGCTGCTGCATCCGCAGGTGATTGCGCTGAGGACCGGGCGGATCCTGGTTCCCAGGGTCATCGGAGCGGCGCCCTTGGGCTGGAAGGATTTCCAGAGCTTACTAGGGCAGACCTCCGGGCACCAGCCTGGCCCAGGCAGCTGGGAACTGCCGCCCGATCTGTCCGACAAGGTGGCCCAGCCGATCCGGGGCCGAGGACAGGAGCTCACCTATCTAAAATCATTGATGTTCGGGCTTTCCACACCTGCGCCCATGGAACGCATCGTGGTGCTCCAGGGCGAAGAAGGCATGGGTCTGAACCTACTGGGGGATTGGTCCGCGGCCGCCGCGGAGACGGAAGCCATCTGGGTGAAGGGCTTCGAGATCCAGCATGAGGAGAAGGCCGGCGTCTTCCTAGGTCGCATGCTACAAAGCTTGTTGCAAGGATTCGAGGCTGATCTCTATGCCCACAGTCCTGAAACGGCCCGGGCACTGGCCCGCCGACTCTCCACCTTCGCGTTCCTGCGGGGCGGCCGCCGGCTCTCGGAGGACGCTCCGGTGGAACCAGGAGAAATCACCGCGGCCCTTAAAATTCTGGAATTCGTCTCCGAGCTCCACCCGCGCCTGATCCAGATCCACAGCCTGGAGCGGGCTGACGCGGAGCTGCAAGCTGCCCTCAAGGAACTGGTGGCTGGTTCCCGGATCGCCTGGATCCTCAGCGTGACGCTTTCGGGGCCAGGCAGTTACGCCAAGGGTCTACTCTCGCCCCTGAAGAACCACCCTTCGACCGCCTTCGTGCATTTGAACCGGCTCGAGGATCACGACCTCCTGGACCTCCTGGATGATTTGTTGCAGCCGAATTTTCTGGATCCGGATTTCCGGGCGGAGGTCTGCCAAGCCAGCCTGGGGAACCCCGGTTTGCTGCACCGCATTCTGGAGAATGCCCAGATGGAAGGCATCCTGATCTGGCAGCAGGATCAAGGGTGGTCCCTGGCGACTGATCGGCCGGTGCACATCCGGGTCCACGAGGATCTTGAAGGCAAGGTGCTGGCGGGCCGGATGCATCGGCTGGAAGCCGCTCCGACGGCCGTGCTCCGGCTCCTTGCCCTCGCTGAGCAGGCCATGGAATATTCTGTATTGGGCCGCGCTTTAGGTATCGCGGGGGATCCCTTGGACGAGGCCCTCCGCTTGGCTATCAACTCGAAACTGGCGCTCGCCAAGGAAGGTATGGCCCGCCTCGTGAGCCCTCGGGTCAGAGGTCTGGTGCTGGAGGCCGTGCCGGAGACCGAGATCAGAAGGATGGCGAAAGCCCTCCTCAAGGCCCTTGGGGATGAGGCCAATCCTGTGCTTTCACTGCATCTGGAATCCCTGGCCTCCGATGAGCAGACGGTTCTGGAGCGGGTTCTGCGCTTGGCGGAGCAGGCGACGATGCCCCGTCCGGCGGATGCGGAGCAGATCGTTCACCAGGCCTTGCGGATGCATCCCACCCTCGCCCAAGTGGCGCGGCTTTGGGAATTCCTTGCGGATGCATGGTCCCAGGCCACGATTCGGGGCAGGATCTCGCCCGAAACCATGGGGGAGCGGTCGCCCTTCGAATGGGCCCTGGAGGCTTTGGACAAGGCTCAGGCGGCGCTGCATGGGGCCGGTGAAGCCCTGCCTGGCGAGCATCGCGACCAACTGGCGCGGTTGTTCCGCAAGCAAGCCTTCCTCGAAATCCGCAGCCGAGACCTCGGCAAGGCCCTGCGCGCGCTCCAATCCGCGGCGGAATGCCTGGCGAACCAGCCGCTCCATTCTGAGCAGCCCCAACTGCGGCTGGCCCTGGGCAGGGTTCACCTCCTGCAGGGTTACACCAGTAAAGGCATCAAGGCCCTGGAAGAGGGATTGCATCTGGTCACCGTGCACGGCCCGTCCGGCCCGCACCACGACCAGGTGTCCCTGCTGCTGGAGCTTGGCAAAACCCAGGCCCAACGGTGCCAGTTCCAGCGGGCCCTCGCGACCCTCCATTCCGCCCAGCGGCTCATGGAGCACGGTCAAGATTTTCGGCGTCTTGCCAGCGTGTTGAATGCCCTGGCCCAAACCTACCTGGCCATCGGCCAGCCCGATGCGGCCTATGGGCACCTGCGGGAGGCCCTCCAGGCTTCCAGAATCCAGGATGATCTGGAACTCCAGGGGCACTGCCACCTGAACATCGGCATCTTCAAAAGCTGCCAGCAAGCCCTGGGCTCCGCCCTGTCCCATCTCGACAGCGCCCTGGAACGCTTCCAAACGCTGCACGACCGCCTCCCCATCGCGCAAACCAAGCTCTGGAAGGCCCGAACCCTGGCCGCCCTAGGGGATACCGCCCCTTGCGAGATGCTGCTGCTCCAGGCTCTGGATGTCCCGAAAGATCAGCTTTCGGCCACGGAGTCGGGCGATATGCTGTCCCTGCAAGCGGAGATCGCGGCCTTCCGAGGGGGTTGGCGCGATGCCGCGCGGCTCTATCAGGAAGCCTTCCAGTTCTATGAGGGAGCAGGCCTGATTTGGAGGGAGCGCATGGCCCGCTTGCGCCAGCTCCAGGCACTGGCCCACACGGCGCGGTCAGCGGGGACTCGGGAGGGTGTTGAGCAGGCCTGGAGCATCCTGGAGCACCAAAAGGCCCAGGTGGAGGGCTCTGGATCGCGCTGGCTCGATCTGGAATGGCACCGTGCTCATGCCCTTCTGCTCGCCACCATCCCCGATGCGACCGAGGCTGTGACCATGGAATTCCTCACCGCCCTGGGTGCCATGCTCGCCGCCGCGCGGGAGCTGCGCTTCCCGGCCGAGGTCCTGGAGGCCAGCACTCTTGGGGCCGTCCAACTGCTCCGCCGCGGCGAGAGTCTGGGCGCCCGGTCCAGGCTGCAGGACGCCTTCTCCTGGTTCCAGGAACTCTGGTCGAAGGTACCGGATTCCTTGGAGCTGTCCTTCCTGGGACGGCCGGATATCCACCGGTATAAGGAGGCCGTGGAAGCCGCCGGCCTGCGTTTCACCCTCCCGGAACGGGTGGATACCCTGGCGGACTGGACCCCCACCCAGGTGACGCTGCCTGTGCTGAAGCTACTCTGAAGCAACGGCGAACCCAGCCACCTGCGCTGCTTCAGCCAAGGCAAAGCCGCCAAGGAATTCGGCCTCGACACCTTTAAGGAGAAGCGTTTATGCGAGGACCTGGCGCGACTTCAGACCCGCGTCAGCAAGGGCAACATCAAAGCTGCCGACCAGATCAACCAGCGCATTGCCCGCATATGTAAGCGCTA
>JANYIU010000242.1 GCA_025361955.1 Holophagaceae bacterium | reverse complement strand
GGTGCTGGGCGGCCACGCGGTCCTGGCCGTGGGTTACAACCAGAAGACCAAGCGGTTCCTGATCCGCAATTCCTATGGTTCCGAATGGGGGCTGAAAGGCTATTTCACGATGCCCTTCGACTACCTCCTGGATGGCGATCTAGCCGATGATTTCTGGACCATCCGCACGGTCATCTGAGCACAACGATGCGGAAGCTCGCGGAGGAAGCTGGGTGTGGCGGGGGGAACTTTGGTTGAACCCAACGTCATCTGAACGGCTTGCAGCCAGTCTGGAAGCTGTTCGATGAGTCGGGTCATGATCGTTCGCGTGCGTTCCACGAACAGCTGGTGATTGCCGTAGGCTTCCCCTCCGGCCTTTCCCACCAGATCGGATACGCCTCTCAGAATGAGTGTTCGCGTGGCGTTACGCTGGGCGACCCAGGCGATGGCAGCGGATTCCCAGTCGGCGGCGATGGCGCCGTGGCTACCGATCAGCTTCGGAATGTCCGCTACCACGATGTCGCGATCCCCGGAGACCATGAGGCCACGCAGGACCGGATGGGGCAGCACCAGTGGCAGCCAGGAGAGATCAAGGTCGGTGGTGTAGAAGGCCAGCTCCGCAGTGCCATCGGTCATCTGCTCGACGAGGTCGTACACGAGTGTCCTTTCGACCAGGATGATCGTGCCCTGCTCCACGCGGCCCTGGAGGCCTCCGCAGGTGCCGAGATTCACCAGGAGATCTGGCTGGTCATGATCGAGGACGTACTGCGCACTGGCCGCCGCGGACACCTTGCCCCAGCCGCCCTGGAAGCAGCGCACCTGGTGGCCGCGCAGCGTGAGATCAAGATACTCACCGAACGGCGATCGCCCCGGGCAAGCTTCCAGGAACAACTCGCGAATGCTACGCCATTCCGTATCGGCGGAGATCAGGACGAGGGTCTTCACTGGGCCGCTAAACCCAGCGCTCCAGCCGCTTCAGCACCTCTTCCCGGCCGATGAGGAAGAGGGTGTCGAAGATGGGCGGGCTCACCGGCTTGCCGCAGAGCGCCACGCGGAGGGCCTGGGCGAGATCCTTCAGCTTCAGTCCGTGTTTTTCCAGGATGCCGTTGAAGGCGGGTTCCAGGCGGTCATGGGCGTAGTCCGTGAGGGCGGCGACGTCGCGCAGGGCGGCCTTGGCGGTCTCCGTCATGAACTTCTCCACGGACTTGGGCTCGAATGACTGGGGGCGCTCCCAGACAAAAGCCAGGGCTTCGGCCATGTCCTTCAAGGATTTGCCCTTCTGGGTGGCCTTGATGGCGACTTGCTTCCAGGGCTCGGATTGGGTCTTCCAGGCTGCGGGCATGAAGGGGGTCAGGTACGGGTCCAGTTCCTGCCAGGAGGCGCGCTGCACCAGCTTCTGGTTCATCCAGGAGAGCTTGTCCATATCGAAGCGGGCAGGGCTCTTTTGGATATCGTGCAGGTCGAAGAGCTGGATCATTTGCGCGTCCGTGAGCAGTTCTTCTTCGGCCGTCTCTGGAGCCTGACCAGCCACCTTGGGGGTCCAGGAGAGCCGTGCCAGGGCGAGGCGCACGGCGGCAGGCAGGAAGCCCATCTCCCGGTATTCAGTGATGCTGAGGGCGCCGTGCCGCTTGCTGAGTTTGGCGCCGTCCTTGCCGAGGATCATGGGCACGTGGGCGAATTCAGGCAGTTCGCAGCCCATGGCGCGGTAGAGAGCGATCTGCTTGGGGGTGTTGGAGACATGGTCATCGCCGCGGATGACGTGGCTCACTTCCATGGAAGTATCGTCCACCACCACGCAGAAGTTGTAGGTGGGCACGCCGATCTCGTTCCCTTCTGCGGTGCGGGCGATGATCCAGTCGTCCAGGGTGTCCGCCGGGAAGGCTAGATGCCCCTTGATGAGATCGGTCCAAGTGATGGCGCCTTCCTCCAGCCAGGACTCGGTGCCCTCGGGCATCTTGAGGCGCACGGCATAGGGCTGGGAGGCGTCGTGATGCGCGTCCCGGCAGCCCTTGCCAGCGTCGTAGCCGCGGTTGTACTGGAAGGGCACGCCCTGGGCCTCCACGCTCTTCCGGCGCTCATCAAGAACTTCGCGGGAACAGCGACAACGATAGGCTAGGTCTCTGTCCACCAGTTCCTGGATCTTCGCGCGATAGAGGTCCATGCGCAGCATCTGGCGGTAGGGGCCGTGGGGGCCCTTGAACTCGTCGGTGGTGCCGGGGATGGGGCCCTCGTCCCAGTCCAAGCCCACCCAGGCCATGCCCTCTTCGATGATGCGGATGTTCTCGTCGGTACTGCGGGAGAGGTCCGTGTCCTCCACGCGCAGGATGAAGCGACCGCCGTGCTTGCGGGCGTAGAGCCAGCAGAAGAGGGCGGTGCGAACACCGCCAATGTGCAACATGCCCGTGGGTGACGGGGCAAAACGGGTGACGACGGGACGGGACATGGGACCTCGCAAGGCAGCACTTCAGTTTGCCTCAAGCGCGCCGTTCCATGAACCTGAGGTTCTACTTGATGTAGAGTTTCAGCCTGATCTCCACGGGACCGTCGCCACTGAAGAGGCTGCGATCCAGCACGATGGGCACTTCCACCGTACTGGTGTGGGTGCCTCGGGAAGCGCTTGCCGTGGCGGGCAGCCCGCCAGCCTCCGTGACCGGTAGCTCCTCGATTTCGTCCAGCAGCTCATTGCCGGAGATCTCTTCCACTTCCAGGGGCTTGGATTCCGTCGCGGCTTCGGCCGGGGCGGTCGGAACGGGCAGGGGCGGCATGATGGGGGTTGCTTCTACCCCGCCGCCATATTTTTCTGAAAGATGCTTCAGGACCAGCCGGGCCACGCCGGTCAGGGTTTCGCGCACACCTTCGCCACGCATGGCGCAGGCAGTGAAGGTGGGACAGCCGAAGCGGTTGATCTCCCGGTTTAAAACCTCGACAGGCAGGGCGTTGGGAGTGTCCCGCTTGTTCCATTGGAGGACGTGGGGCATCTTCTCCAGCTCGGAGCCCTGTTCCCGCAGGTTCTCAATGAGATTCTGGAAACTCTCCTTGTTGGATTCCAGCGCCGGAGCCTGGGAATCCGCCACGAACACCACGGCGTCGGCACCGCGCAGCACCAGCTTGCGGGTGGCGTCGTAGAAGACCTGTCCGGGCACGGTATAGAGCTGGATGCGCGTCTTCATGCCCCGGATGGTGCCCAGCTCGATGGGCAGGAAATCGAAGAACAGGGTGCGGTCCGTCTGCGTCGCCAAGGACAGCATCTTTCCTCGCCCGTCCTGGGGCAACGAGTCGTAGACATGCTGAAGATTGGTCGTCTTGCCACAAAGGCCAGGTCCGTAATAGACGATTTTGGCCGTAAGTTCTTTGGTGGCTGCGTTGAACAGGACCATGCTGCCTCCGCCCGGCGGGGTTGCTGCCAGCTTTGCCGAGATGGGGCGGTCAGGTCAAGGAGGAAGGGTCGCGCTGAAAATGATTCGTCTCTGGCAATTCTGGACAGGATGATGAATTGCGCTGGAAAGAAGACGCTTTTACACTGCCATCCAGATACCACCTCATGTCTGGGGGCCTTATGGCTAAATTGCTGGTGCAAGAAAGTTCAGGAGTCCGGGAATTTGAGCTCGTGGATAACGAGGTACAGATCGGCCGGGAACTTGACAATACGCTGCGGCTCGTGGATCCGAGCATCTCCCGCCATCACGCGGTGGTGCAGAAAACCGCGGTCGGTTATGAGATCCAGGACCTGGGCAGCAGCAATGGTGTTCTCCTGAACGGAGCCAAGGTCATGTCATCCCCTCTCCAGGATGGAGACCGGGTGACCCTCGGGCAAATCCAGATGACCTTCGTGGACCCCAAACCCGTGCCGGTGGCAGAAGAGCCCCAAAACCCACTGGGCACCGTCCGGTTCAATGCCGAGGATATGCGCCGGGCCCAAGAGGTCCATAGCATCAGCCTAGCTGAGCCGGTACCCGTTCCGGTGGTTCCGCCCCCGGTGCAACCTCGCATCCCGCCTGCAGCTCAAGCTGCGGCCCCCCCGAGTCGCGTGCTGAGCGTGGGAACCCCCACTGACCCTTCGGCTGAGAACCCCGCTCCAAGTTACCTGCAAGCTTGGCTGCCGCCGATACCCGATGATGCCCAGCCCATCATGATCGGCGACGTCCCCGAGCGCGGCGATTTCGTCACGCGGCTGCTGGCCTACCTGATCGATATGGCGCCCATCGTAGCCATCGTAGTCATCTTCCTGATTCTGAGCTTCATCGTGGGCATGATCCCTGGGGTGAGAATCGTCCTGGGCTGTTTGCTCTCCATCGTCCAGATGATCCTGGTCCTGGGCTACGCTCTGTTCTTCATGCCCTGGTGCTGGTCCAAGTTCGGTGCCACCCCCGGGAAAAAGATAATGAAACTGCGCGTGGTGCCCGAAGACAATCCTTACGGCCGGATCGATCTGGGCACCGCTTACCTGCGGCTCCTGGGTCATATCTGCAATTGCACCTTCGGCTACCTGCTCATCCTTGGCGCCGAACGGAAGGCTGTCCAGGACTACCTCTCCAAGTCCATCTGCATCAAGGTGGACCGGTAGAGCAGGGGTCGGTTATCAGTCAAAGGAAAGCGGCCCGAAAGGGCCGCTTTTCATTCACTACTAGCCACGGGTCCCTGTTTTAGAACGGAATATCGTCGTTGTAGTCGCTGCCTTGGGTTGGGTTGGCGGGACCGGTGTCGAAATCCCGGGCAGCGCTGGCACCGTGGTACTCGGAGGGGGCCCCGGCACCCTGATTCTTTTCGCCGAACGGGGTGGAATCCAGAATCACGAAGTCATTGCAGACGATCTCGGTGTTCTTGACCTCCTTGCCGGTCTGATCCGTGTAGGTATTCGTGCGGATCTTCCCTTCCACGTAAACCAGGGTGTCCATCTTGATGAAACGTTCGCCGAGCTCGGCGAGCTTCCCCCAGATGACGATCCGGTGGTACTCGTTGGTCTTCTTCTTGTTGCCTTCCTTGTCCTTGGAGACCTCGGTGGTCGTCAGGGAGAAGCGCAGCAGCGGGGTGCCGGAGGGGGTGACCTTCAGTTCGGGGGGGAACTTGAAGCTCGTCTTTCCGATTAAGATCACTTTATTCAAAGAATTGAACATCCATTTCCTCCGGATCATGGGTTGGACGGGCTGTTCACCCGTTCGGGACTGGCTGAGCTGATGATAGTTTGACATCATGACTCCAGGGGGAAGTGTGTCAAGCATCCTGGTTACCTGCCGAAACAAGCCATCCGCACTCAAGCATTACATCCCAGCCATGTGGTCGGGGGGGTGGGAGCAAGACCTTGAGATCCTGAGTCCCGGGGACCCAGTGCCTTTGTTGAAGGCTTTCTCGGGTCTCCTCATGGTGGGCGGGGACGATATTCATCCCAGCTATTGGGACCCTGCGGAACCCCTGCACCCCATGGCTGAGGTGGACGCAGGGCGGGATGCGCTGGAGATCCCCATCGCTCGCGAGGCTTGGCGCTTGGGGCTGCCCATCCT
>JANYIU010000193.1 GCA_025361955.1 Holophagaceae bacterium | reverse complement strand
TGGACCCGAACTTAGTGTAAATCTTGGCACCGCGGGCAACTTTGTGATCCTCGCAAAAAGCGCAATCTCCACGGTACCGACCTCCGCTGTGACTGGTAACCTCGGCATCAGCCCTGCCGCAGCCTCCCTCATTACGGGATTCGCGCTGATTGCAGATGGCACGAAGGTGTTCTCGACCTCCACGCAGGTGACCGGTAAGGTCTACGCGGCCGACTATGAACCGCCCACGCCTGCCAACCTGACCGCGGCGGTCAGCGACATGCAACTCGCCTTCATCGACGCTGCGGGGCGCGCGCCAAGCAGCATTGAACTGGGCGGCGGGAATATCGGCGGGATGACCCTTGCCCCGGGCGTCTACAAATGGGGTACTGGCGTCTTGATTCCGATCGATGTCACGCTCGCCGGGAGTGCGACGGACGTCTGGATCTTCCAAATCGCGCAAGGTCTGACGGTGGCCAGCGCTGCCAAAACCATCCTGACGGGTGGGGCACTACCGCAGAACGTTTTCTGGCAAGTCAGCGGTGCGGTGGAGCTCGGTACGACCGCGCATCTTGAGGGTGTCGTCCTTTCGAAAACGGCTATCGCACTGAAGGCGGGTGCTTCTGTGAACGGCAGACTGATGGCGCAGACGGCAGTCAACATAAACAACAGCACTGTGGTTCAACCCACCCCGTAGCTGATCCCAGCGAAGAAGTAAGACCCTTTGTTCGTCCCCCTGTTCAGATCAGCCGGGCCATAAGGAACCGAAGGCTGCATTCCTACCACCAGGGTGCGAAGCAAATGGCGGGCCGCAGGCCAGCCGGAGCGGAGCGCCCTGGTGAACTTTGGGAAAGAAGGTTGAGCTGTTTTCAAACCGGTCTTGGATTGCTGCCCACGCAAGCCTCAGGCTGAGTGATAAGGAAGCGCTCAGGCCCTCTTGCGGAAGTGCGACAGGCTCCGGTATGAGTTCAGGCGAGGGCGGATGAGATTCCCATCCAACTCAGCCTGAATGGCTGGGGTGAGGCAGTTCAGGAAGCGCCTGCGGGTCGTGTCGGCTAGCAAGGCAAGAGGAGCTCGAAGAACCGAGCTTCCGCCATGCCATTGCCTCCGAAGCTGCCTTCCGCCATAGGCCTGTCTTGCGCAGTGCGAACGCGTGACATGAGGGCGGGAGCAGTCGTCTTGGGCAGGCTATCCGAAGGTTGCTCATGGGGATCATAGGCATCGTCATAAATAGGGAGATTGGAGCAATCGCTCAAATCGCCTTGAAGTTGATACGATCAAGGTAACCCCTCCCTTGCCGTCAACTTCACACAGCCAGACTAGGAGCTCGCCATGGATGTAAAAAAACTCACTCGCGAGGAAATCGCGCTGACAATTCTCAATGGAATCATTGGCTCACTGAAATCTGATGTCGGTTCTTCGGGGGCTCTGTATGTATTGAGTGACTACATCAACGAGCGAGACAAGGATAAAACTCGCCGAGAAGCTTGCGTCATGGCTTACCAGCTCGCCGACCTCTTTATTCAGGAGCGTGACAAGTAGAATGGCGCGTTTGCTGGAATGGGAGCCTTGCCTCGCCAGGTATCCTAGGCCGGACCAGATCCTGCGGGGCCAACCTTCACCCGGCAGCTTGTAGTTTCAACTCCACGGCCGCTGCGGGTTCCAGGACCCTGAACGTGAAGGATTCGGTGAAATACAACTCCACGTCCTGGGCGTTGTGCAGCTTGTAGCCGATGGCCAAATCCTGGCCTACGGTCATCTCGAAATCTCCACCCCGGCGCGAGAGCACGGCGCCTCCCGCCAGGACCGGACTCCAATGGATGCCGCCGGTAACCAGCGCCTCGATCCGCTCGCGCAACGGGTAGGCGTTCGGGTCTCCCGCCATCAGCCACTTGTACGGCTCCGTTCCTAGCACCAGCGCGAAGGGGCCACCGATCTCCGCCTGCTGAATGGCAAGCAGGGCCAGTTCCACGGACTCGGTGAGCCTGCTCCGATCGGGACTCAAAGGTACCGGGGCAAGGGTGGAGCTGGCCAGCATACCCTGGATGCCGGCACCGCCAAATCCCCAGTAGATGGCTGTCTCCTCGAAGATCGCCACCTTTCTTGCGGCCTCTCTCAAGGCGCCCAAATCCGGGTTCTTCGCGCCGCGCTCGACATCATCCAGTGCCCAAATACCCAGGGTGAAGGGCACACGGATCTCAACCAGGGGGAGGACCTTGTGGATACCCCAGCCCACTCCGTTCAGCCCATCTCCGGACCCCAGTTCCAGTCGGCCGAGGTTCACAGCTGCGAATTGCAAACCGTGGGGCCCAAAGAAGTCCACCAGTTTTCGCCCAGAGAGGTTGCCCTTCAGGATGCGCGAACTCTGCAGTTCGATCTCCTTCCACGCCTCATCGGAGATGGGCGCCATTGCACGCCTGAGTATGTCCACCATGATCGCTTCTCCTAGGTCGCTGTCACGTAATAACCTTGTCGTTCCGATGGCGAGAGCGGCATAAGGAGCCGTAACGAAACAACCACAAAAACAGTGGTTATTCCGTAACGGCTCCTAAGCTTAGCGCCCACTCACTTCAGGTTGCCTATTCCCAATCCTCGTTCGATTGCCGCGGGAGGCCCACCGCCCTCCGCCAGAGCAGCGATGGGATCAGTCGTAAACAGGAACTTCCGCAGCTGCAAGTCGAACCCTGGCAGGGCGCGCCGCAGCCATTCCATCAGCATCGACGCATGCTCCATCTCATCATCGCGGTTGCGGACCAGAATGGCCTTCAGCGACTCGTCGTCGGATACGTCCACCCGCTGGTGATAACTATCGATGGCTTCCAACTCTTCCTGCAGGCTGGCGAGTGCCCTATGAATGTGGCTTGCCTGGTTTGACAGGCCCGTTTCAATGAATCCGCTGCTCATGGAATTCCCTATCTCCCACTAATGGTTTTCAGATCACTGAAGCGCTTGGACACCTCACTCCACTTGAGGTTTTCCAGGAAGGCGTTGATATAGTCGGGGCGCTTGATGCCGTAATCCACCATGAAGGCGTGTTCCCAACTATCCAACACCACCAGCAGATCCTGTTCGATCGGCAGGCCCAGATGATGCTCGGCGACGAAATAAGTGTGGAGCTTGCCATCCCTGCGATTGCGGGTTAACAGGGCCCAGCCGGGGCCGCCCAGGGCCGTCGCTTTAAGATCGGCCAGGAGCTTGTCCTTGCCGCCTTGCGCGTCCAAGGCCTTTTGCAGCTCGATGCTGATGGCAGCATCGGCACCCATGTTCTCGAAGTAGAGTTCGTGGAGGAACGAGCCGTTGAAGGCGACGGCCTCCCGGCGCTTCAGTTCGCTGTATTCATTAAAGGAGTAGTTGGGCTTGGTATTGTCCGCAGCGGCCAGCTTCTCCTCGATCTCGTTGAGCTTGGTCACATAACCCTTGTAGAGAGTGAAGTGCTGATCCAGCTGGCTATCGCTGAGCCCCTTCAAGGCCCCGCCCTTCAGGAGATCGTAGTTTTTAGGTTGGTAGGCCATGGTATCCCTCCATTTTTACTACTGGTTGAGACAAAATCCTATTCACATTACTCTCTACTGCGTTTGCCTGGCGAAAATTTTTAAGATGTGCTCCGCAGGTGCTGGGGTGCAGGCTTAAGAAGAAATTGCACGCTGTCCGGTGAAGCGGATCACGGCCCCTCTGGGTCCAGTTCCAGCAGTTGATTGGGTTCCTTATTGCCGGCTCACATGAGCAGTCGCTACCCCTTCGAATTGAGGGAACTGGGAAAGGTTTATTTCATTTTGATTGAATATTCGACCTCGCTCTGCGCGCTGAAACGATCTAAATCAAACGTAATAATTAAGTTATCTATTTGGAACGGAAAATGCTGTAGCCAGCTGTAGCCAAACAATTCGGGCGCCCTCCATTGGCAGGTAACGCCTTCCTAAAGCTCTTCCACACCTCATAGAAAGAAGGACCCAATGAAACAGGATCGGAACTTATCTCTTTTGCAATCGGGAGCCGCTTTACTTTTGCTGTTCTCGTTCACTGCCTGTGGCGGCGGTGGTGATGGGGGTGGCGGTGGGATCTTGACTACGCCGCCTGGTGACTCGACTACACCGCCTGTGAGCCCGGCTACAACGCCGACGGTCCTGTCTTACACCCCCATGGACGGCGCCCTTGATGTCCCGCTCAATGGGAACGCCAGCGCTACCTTCAGCGAGTCGATGGATCCTGCCACACTCACCACGAGCACGTTCACGGTGACCTCTGGCGCGGTTCCGGTCCCGGGCACCCTGATCTATGACCAACCGAACTCGAAGGCCGTG
>JANYIU010000174.1 GCA_025361955.1 Holophagaceae bacterium | reverse complement strand
TTTACCCCACGCAGCAGCAAGTCCGCCACAACGCGGCTCTCGGTGGGTTTCAGGGCCCCATGGGTGAGGGCAGCGGTGTATCTCAAGGGGTCGGCATCGGGGGAAGGGGTTCCAGAGGCAAAGCCAGCGAATACAGGGACTGAACGGACCTCGATCTGTTTCCGGTCCAAATGCGGGGGCACGGGAGCGATGAATTAAGTTTGATGGTATCCAGTAACGCCTCCAACATCATTTTTACAATTCCCGCGTATCCATCCGGGTGGACAAAGTATGGATCATGCGAATGGACAGCGATTGACCTGTCTGACGAACGCTTGGCTCGCAAGGAAAGGCTTGTTTTGTTCAACAAATCGCAGTGTCGAACAACCATCCATTGCTGCTGCTCTGTTGGACAATCATTGACCAGTCAACTGCCGCATCTTGGTCACTGGAGGCTTTGCCATGTCCGACCTGACCATGCTCGTCACCCCCCTTCGTGCCGGTCTGAAAATAGCCAGGTCAGGCTCGGGGCCCAAAAACCATTGTGGGAGCTAGTGCACTAGCTCGCTCGCGCAATACTCAACCAATGTGCCTTTCGATTCCAAGGCTATGATTAGTCGATCAATGGAACTGAGATATGGAGATTACGCGTCTGCAACCAAGACGGTAGGCTGGACCTGGACCTGGGACAGCGCATTCTGGAAGTACATTTGTAAGCTTTCGACAGCTGCTGGATCATTTGTACTGCGAACGGATGAAACAGGGGGATTATGAATTGGTTTGAGCGGCTAACCGGCTTCAAGGAGAGGAGCTACGCCGAAACCCAGGCAATGCTGGAAGCCCGAGATCGGCGGCTGCACTCCAAGGTGAATGGGCGCAGCTTTGGCATCGGCCAGCTAGAGTTGGTTTCATTGGCCGAACTGCGCGAGCGAGCGTCCCAACCATGGACCCTGGGCAGGTTGAAGGTGACTAACGTCAGCGGAGATGTTCGACGCATGCATCAGGCGCCGAATTACGCTGGCGCCCTCTTCCAGGTGGCCTCCCAGTTCAACTTGCTGGAGATGGTCGGACCTAAGGTGGTACCTGAAGACGGGGTCACTTGCTACCAGCATGACGCGACCCAAGGCCCCGCATGCGCCATCGCCGCCGGTGCGGCCACAATCTACCGCAATTACCTTGTGCCTGTGGGAGACCAACTCGGGCAGTCCCGCGAGCGCCAACTTGATGGGCTGGCGGATCTTGGGGAGGCGCTTGGCCAGCGGCTTACGACCCCGATTTCTGAGCTTTGGGCTATGAGGAACGGATACGCCTTGGTCACGCGGGAGGGGCTTCATCGCATCAATGACTACCTGGGCTCTGCGTCGGGAACGGAGCTTGAGGCGCTTCGAGGACTCCTTAGGATTGGTCTCCACACGGACGTAGAGGTGACGGACGGCGACCGAAGGCCCGCCAACATTGTTAGCCAGGCGTTCTGCTCCGCGTTGCCGGTAGGGTATTCGGAATGGGAGCCACGCGACTGGGAGCCTTTCGCTCGGCTCGTCTTGGAAGCGGCATATGAAGCGACGCTCTTGGCGGGCCTCCTCAATGCAGCTCGCGGCGCATCCCGAACGGTGCTCTTGACCCAGTTGGGCGGCGGTGCATTTGCGAACGAGGTTAGCTGGATTCAGGCTGCGCTAGGGCGTGCACTGAATAGTGTCAGACAGAGAGACCTTGAGGTCCAGCTAGTGAGTTATGGCGCGCCACATCCAGCGATGATCCAATTGGAACGAACTTTCGCACCGGCGGCGCGATGAGTTGGCCAATCGCATGCTCAATGCCGAGCATTTAGCTGCACGGCGGGCTGAGGCACGGTTGATGCTGCAGCAGCCACGAGTGACCTTTAGTGAACTCGATGAGGAGCGGATACATCTTCCGTGAGCATCTCCTGTAATGGATTCGCAGGCCGAAACCATTGCGCCTGTCGCTTCGTCTATCCGTAGGTGGCGCAGACATGCTCCTGTCTTTGCCCC
Organism: Holophagaceae bacterium; assembly: GCA_025361955.1. Classification (GTDB taxonomy): domain Bacteria; phylum Acidobacteriota; class Holophagae; order Holophagales; family Holophagaceae; genus UBA1801. Next base: position 3,988 of record JANYIU010000174.1, on the reverse strand, counting down.
CCGCGCCCTTGCTTACCTAGGTTCAGGTGGCCAAGTTTGCGGTTATCTTCGCTCCATCCAGGGCTCAGGAGTAGACAATCATTGACCAGTCAACGGCCGCATCTTGGTCACTGGAGGCTTTGCCATGTCCGACCTGACCATGCTCGTCACCCCCCTTCGTGCCGGTCTGAACGCGGAGGGACGCACCACGGTCGACCTGCTGGTGCAGCTACAGGGACCGCCGACGCCCGCAGGCCTCAAGACCGAGCGCCTTCCCTTGAACCTGGCGCTGGTGCTGGACCGGTCGGGGTCCATGGGTGGGCGGCCTCTGACCGAGGCCAAGCGCGCCGCAGGGGCCATCCTGGAGAGGCTGACCCCCATGGACCGCCTGGCCCTGGTTGCCTACGACGGGCGCGCCAAGGTGCTTGTTTCGGGCCGCCACGTGACGGATCCAGCGGTTTTCGAGGCGGCGCTCCGGGAAATCCACTCAGGCGGCCAGACCGACCTGCATGGGGGCTGGCAGGCGGGGATGAGGGAGGTCCTGCCGGGGGTGGCGCCTGGGATGCTCTCGCGCGTCATGCTCCTGTCCGACGGGCAGGCCAACGAGGGAATCACCGACCCCGGTGCCCAGGCGCAGGCGACGGCAGACGCGGCGGCGAAGGGCGTGGGGACCAGCACCTATGGCCTTGGAACCGGGTTCAACGAGGCCTTGATGGTGGACCTGGCCCACCACGGCCAGGGGAGGTGCTATTACGGCGAGAGCGCTGAGGATCTGCTGGATCCCTTCCTAGAGGAGTTTGAATTCCTCGCCGCCCGGTGTGCATCCGATGTCCAAGTGGCCCTCCAGACCGCCCCAGGTCTGGTGGTGACCCAGGCCACCAATCACCTGCCCTCGGGCCTCGGTGCCTGGCGGCTTCCGGAACTCACTTGGTCCTCCGAAGTATGGATCCTGCTCAAGGTGGACATGGATGCGGCCACCCTCCCGAAGGGACCCGAGGGCTCCACTGTCCTATTCCTGCGGACCTCCTGGAAGGACCGGACCGGTGAAGAGCATCGTCTTCCATACCAACCATTGACCCTGCCGCTGCTCTCCAAGGAGGCCTTTGAGGAGCTTCCGGAGCATCCCCTGGTCCGCAAGCGGCTGCTGGAACTGGAAGTGGGGATGTGGGAGGAACAGGCCTACCGAGCTGCTGTGCTAGGCGACCGGGTTGGTGTGCAGGCCGCGCTGGACGCCCTGAAGACCTTGGGCAAGGAAGATGCCTGGACCCTGGACCGGGCCATGGAACTGGAGGCCCTGGCGAAGGAGGCGGACGACGCCCAACTGGCCAAGGAACTCTACTGTGGGTATTCCAGCAGCATGGGTAGCCACACCCGGAGCCGGAACGAGGAGACCGCTGAGGAGAAGGTCGAGCGCTATTTGAGGCGCAAGAAGCGGCAAGGCAAGGGAGACGGATGTTCCGGCCTGACCGGAGAAGGTCTCAACCCGCAGTCGGGGGCATGAACCCTATGCCTCCGCTCCCCGAATCGCCCCGCATTCCCGTCTTTTACAGCCCGCGTATGGTGGCGCAGATGGAGGGCTACAGCCCGAGCGCCTACAAGCCCAGGCTTGTGGCTGACGCACTTGCCGCATCCGGTCTTCCAATCCAGATCTTTGAGCCCAACCCCGTTTCTGTCGCTGACTTTGAGCGAGTCCATAGCCCCGCCTTCGTGCGCGGCATTCTCTCCTGCGCGCCGGCCAACGGGTTCGGGGATCAGGACCCCGAGGTGGTGAAGAGCTTGCCCTACACCTGTGGTTCCCTGCTGGATGCCGCCCGCGCCGCCACGCCGAACCTCCCTGCCGCGTCGTTATCCAGTGGCTTCCACCACGCGGGCTACGCCTGCTGCCAGGCCTTCTGTACCTTCAACGGCTTGATGATCGCAGCCGCCGCACTACTGGCAAATGGCCACACTCAGCGGGTCGCCATCGTGGATGCAGACATGCATATCGGGGATGGGACGGACGACATCCTGATCATGTTTCCGGAACTGAACGCCCAGGTCCTTCACATCTCCATGGGCCGGAAATACCATCGCCGGGAGCATGCCCCAGCCTATCTGGACACCATGCGGCAACTCGATGACGTCTTCCGGAACGATCGCCCTGACGTGATCCTCTATCAGGCGGGGGCAGACCCCCAGGCCAGCAAGCGATCCAAATATTCACCGAAGACCTCTTCAGGCCTCCCTGTGTGCTTCAGAATCCTCTGCCAGAGGGTAGCGAGCTGGTCATGGTTGAGGGCGCCCATCTGTCCTCCGACAATAATTGGGAGCTCAATCTACTTAAGCCAAATCTTGATTCCGGCCAGGATTACACCCACTAAAGCCCCCACCACGGCCCCGTTAAGCCGGATGTATTGCAGATCCGCCCCCACCTTCTCCTCGATCTGGGCCACGAGATCGTCGTCGGTGAGTTTGACCAGGGAAGATGCCACCATTTCACCGATGACATGGTGATGGCGGCTCGCGAGGTCTAGGATCGTATGGCGCACCCAGCCATCAAGACGGGCCTGGGTATCGGGTTCGCTCCGCAACTCGTCCAGAAGGTTCTCCAGTGCCCGGTCCAGGAGGCGGCTGAGGTGGGCGTCTGGATCGGCGAGCTGGGTCTGTAGGGTGTCCTGGAGGCGCGAGAGGATCCGGGCCAGGAAGGGGCCCAATTCGGCGTGCTCGACCATGCGGTGCTGGAACTGCTCCAGGGTGGCACAAGCCTCCTGGTCGCCCCGGGCCAACTTGCGGGCGAAGGCTGAAAGCTGCTCATCCAGTTTGGCGCGCAAGGGATGGTGGGGATCGCCCTGAATGGCGCGCAGACTCTTCCCAAAGGCGTTGCCGAGGCTCTCGGAGACTTGGTCATAGTCAAAGAAGAACTCCCCAGCGGTACCTTTGAACTGCTCCCACAGACTGCGTTCCTTGTAGTGCGCCATGGCATTTTCGAGCATGCGCTTGATGGGCGCCTTGAAATCCCCTTGCTCAACACTGTTCGCAAGACTTGCCGCCAGGAAATTCCATAGGGTATGGGTATCTCCCGTCTCGATCCGCGCCTCCATCCAATGTCCGAAGGTGGGCCCCAGATCGAGACCTTCCAGCTGATCCCGCAGGGCCCGATCCAGAAATCCCGCGATCTCCGGCGAATCCAGGCTTCCTGCAAAACGGCCCAACAGGTCACGGGCAGCCTCCACCACCTGGGCTCGGGTCCCGGGCATGGACAGATGCTCCAAAATGAACTGGCTCGCACTCAGGTGCCCCAGATGCTCCGCCAGCGTCTCTGGGCTCAGCCAGCGATTCTGGACCATGTCGACGATGCCTGCAGAGAGTTTGGCGCGACTCCTCACGATGATGTTGGTATGTGGAAGTCTGAACCTCGGCGACGGAAGGGGCCGGAAGAGGGCAGACACCGCGAACCAATCCGCACAGCCGCCCACCATGCCTGCCTCTAAACCTGACTGGAGGATGGACCAATTGGCTCCAGGGCCCAGGATGTGGAGATGGCGCAGCAGTTCCATCCCCGCGAAGCCGCTAGTGGCACCGAGCAACGAAAGCATACCGAGGTAGTTCTTCTTGGTCATGTAACAGACTCCTAGAATTTGGCCTCCTCAACAGAATCTATGGGTGGATGCTGGTTCGGGTAAGGCAACACAGGGATGCGACCCGAGCAACGTCCCGGGCCCGGAAACAGAAAGAGCCGGAGCTATCCGGCTCTTTCTCCCGTTCTGTCCATTTCTCACCCGTTTCTGGGCTCCATGCGCTAAATCCCGGGGGTCCGGGGGCAGAGCCCCTGATTCAGACATGGTTCACCCACAGATTCTGTTGGAGAGCCATAAATACTAGGTTGTTACGGATTCAAACCCATTCAAAGCGCTGGATGCCTTCTTTCCGCATCCGCCCACGAAGCGTGCTCGGATTCAGTCCCAGGATCAAGGCGGCGCCATTCTTGCCGTCGATTCTTCCTTGAGTCTGTTTGAGGACCTTAAGAATA